>CAIPBT010000127.1 GCA_903863375.1 uncultured Ferrovum sp. | reverse complement strand
GCGACTATTTCACCACGCAGCACCGCCTGCAGGCCGACAACGATGACCTGCGCCGCCACGCTGTCGAGCTTGCTGCCAAGGCCAACCGCGCCGTGAGCCTGGAGCAGGAACTGGCCGAATTGCGCGCCCTGTCCCGGCTGCCGGCACGACCGCAGGAGAGCAGCGTGCTGACCGAAGTGCTGCATGGTGGACGCAATCCCTATGTGGCCAAACTGGTGCTCGATCGGGGCGAGACCGCAGGCCTGCATTCGGGCCAGCCGGTGATCGACGTGGCCGGGGTGGTCGGCCAGATCACCAGCACCAGCGCCTTCAGCGCCGAGGTCACGCTGATCACCGAACAGAACCAGCAGGTGCCCGTCCGTGTGCTGCGCAATGGCCTGCGCACGTTGACGGGCGGCGATGGCGCGGCCGGCACCATCTCGCTGCCCTTCCTGCCCGGCGGCGCCGACATCCAGACCGGCGATGTGCTGGTGACCTCTGGCATTGACGGCCTCTATCCCGAAGGCATTCCGGTGGCGACCGTCACGCGCATCGAAAGCAGCGCAAACCGGGTCTTCGCCCGGATCACCTGCACCCCGGTGGCCGGCGTGGCTCGTGCCCGTTACCTGCTGGTGCTGACCTCGCCGCCGGCCAACGTGCCTGTGGTGCCGCCCGGACCACCGGGATCGGCCAGCGCCACGGGGGCTGCCGCACCGGCAGGAAGCGCCGCCACGGGGCCAATGCCAGCCGCTGCGACCACCGGGACGGTGCCGGCCGACGCGGTACCGCTGGGCTCAGCCTCTGCCGGCGTGACGCCGGCACCAGGAATCCCTAAAACGATGGCCCCTGCAGCAGCAACGGCTGCAGCAGCGCCCGCAGCAGCAGCGGCTCCTGCAGCGGCGGCTCCGGCAGCGCTAGCCCCCGGTGGAACCGTGCCCGCCAGCCCAGGCAACCCGGGCAGCCCAGGCGCTCCGGCCGGCGGCAGGTCCAGCCGGCCATGATCTCTGCCCGCGACAGTGTGCTGCGTGATCCTGCCCATGCCCGACTGATCGTCGGCAGCCTGCTGCTGGCCTATCTGGCGGTGCTGCTGCCGTGGAACGGTCTGGCCCTCAACCTGCAGCCGGATTGGCTGCTGCTGGTGCTGCTGCACTGGTGGCTGCGCGAACCCTGGCGTATCGGCCAGGGTGCCGCCTTTTTTTGCGGTTTGCTGATGGACCTCGCGCAAACCGGCGTACTCGGCATTCATGCCCTGTCCTACTCCGTGGTGGCGTGGTGTCTGTTGCGCCTGCGCGCGCGCCTGCTCGGCTTTTCGCCAGTGGCTCAGGCCCTGCAGTTGCTGCCGCTGCTGGTGCTGGCGCGCCTGTTGGCCACCGCTGCCGCCCTGATCACCGGCGGCGGCCTGCCTGGCATACCGTATTTCTTTGGCTGCCTGATCGACATGCTGGCCTGGATCCCGATCACCCTGTTGCTGCATCAGCAGGACATGGCTCGCAGCAGGGCTACCCCATGATTTCCAAGGCCTCGGTGTACGACCAGGTCCTTGGCCTGCACGCCTACCGAAGCCGCATGAACGTGGCGGTGATGGTGATCCTGGTGGCCTGCCTGCTGCTGCTGGTGCGTTTTGTCTGGCTGCAGGTCTTTCAATACGAGCACTATCACACGCTGGCCGAGGCCAACCGCATCGCCATCGCACCGGTGGTGCCTACCCGGGGCCTGATCCTCGACCGCAGCGGTCAGGCACTGGCGAACAATTACTCGGCCTACACGCTCGAGATCACTCCCGGACGGGTAGAGGATCTCGATGGCACCATCGACGCCCTGTCCAAGATCATCGACATCGCGCCGCGCGATCGCAAACGGTTCCGCAAGCTGTTTGACGAGAGCCACAATTTCGAGAGCCTGCCACTGCGCAACCGGCTGAGCGAAACCGAGGTGGCCCGCTTTGCCGTAAACCGGTATCGCTTCCCGGGCGTGGAAATTCGTGCCCGGCTGTTCCGCAACTATCCCCAGGGCACCACGGCCTCGCATGTGATCGGCTATATCGGGCGGATCAACGACAGCGACCTCGACCGCCTCGATGACGACGGCTTGCTCGCCAACTATCGCGGTAGCGATCACCTCGGCAAGGTCGGTGTTGAGCAAAGCTATGAGCGCGAGCTGCACGGCCTGACCGGGTCGGAGCAGGTGGAAACGGATGCCGGCGGGCGGGCTGTGCATTCCCTGGCCAAGACCGAACCGGTATCGGGTAATGATCTGGTGCTGAGCATTGATCTGAACCTGCAGCAGATCGCCGAAAAGGCCTTCGGCAACCGCCGCGGCGCACTGGTTGCGATTGACCCCAACACCGGTGAAATCCTCGCCTTTGTCAGCCAGCCCGGCTACGACCCCAACCTGTTCGTTGACGGGATCGACCAGGCCAACTGGGATGCCCTCAACCAGTCGCCCGACAAGCCGCTGACCGACCGCGCCCTGCGCGGACTTTACCCACCAGGCTCGACCATCAAACCCTTCATGGCGATGGCCGGCCTGTTCTATCACAAGCGCACCCCCGAATCGCTGACCAGCGACCCTGGTTATTTTGCGTTTCCGGGCTCTGCCCACCACTATCGCGACTGGCAGCCGAAAGGCCATGGCGTGGTCGACATGCATCGCTCGATCGTGCAGTCGTGCGATACCTACTACTACAGCCTCGCGAACGATCTCGGCATCGACAACATGCACGAATTCCTGAGCCGCTTCGGGTTTGGCGAACGCACCGGCATCGACCTGGAAGGCGAACTGCCCGGCGTGCTGCCCTCGCGCGAATGGAAGCGGGCGCGCTTCCACCAGGATTGGTTCTCGGGCGAGACGGTCATTTCGGGCATTGGCCAGGGCTATAACCTGATGACGCCGGCGCAGCTGGCCGCTGCGGCGGCGACGCTGGCCAATGGGGGCACGCTGTTCCGACCCCATCTGGTGCGCGCCATCCGCGAAAGCCGCAGCGGCCAGACCCGCGATGTCCGTCCCGAGGTGCTGCGCAAGGCCGATCTGGCCACCGCCGATCTCGACGTGGTGCGCGCCGCCATGGCCGATGTGATGCGGCCTGGCGGCACCGGTGCCCAGGCCTATGCCGGCGCGCCCTACGCCATGGCTGGCAAGACGGGTACGGCCCAGGTGGTGACGATCAAGCAGAACGAAAAATATGTGGAAAGCCGGGTGAAGGAGCGCAACCGCGACCACGCCTGGTTCATTGGCTTTGCGCCAGTCGACGCCCCCCGCATTGCGCTCGCCGTGCTGGTGGAAAACGGCGGCCACGGCGGCTCGGCGGCCGCGCCGATCGCCCGGCAGGTGACCGATTACTGGCTGCTCGGCAAGCGGCCGGCCGCACCACCGCCAGCGGAACCGGCCACGACCGCGCCGGCCCCGGGAGCAGCGCCGGCTGCCGCTGACGACGAGGAAGAAGGCAGTGATTAAGGGGCTGCTGCTGCGTCTGATTGCGCCACTCGACGCAACCCTGTGCGCGCTGATCCTGGCGCTGATGGCACTCGGACTGGCCGTGCTCTACAGCGCTTCCGACCGCGACCTGATGACCCTGGCCGGGCAGTCGCGCAGCATGGTGCTCGCACTGGCCTGCATGTGCCTGATGGCCCATCTGCCACCCCACCAGCTGATGCGCCTGGCAGGACCAGCCTATGTGATCGGCCTGATGCTGCTGGTGGGCGTGGCGCTCGGCGGGGAAGTCAGTCATGGGGCACGCCGCTGGCTGCACATTGGACCCATTCGCATCCAGCCCTCGGAATTGATGAAACTGGTGCTGCCGCTGGCACTCGCCACCTGGTTTCAGCATCGCGAGCAGGGACTCGCGCTGCGCGACTTCCTGATCGCCCTGCTGTTGTTTGTGGTTCCCGTCGGTCTGATCGCCCGCCAGCCTGATCTGGGCACGGCGCTGCTGATCGCCAGCTCAGGCTGCTATGTGCTGTTCCTGGCCGGCCTGTCATGGCGGGTGCTCGCCCTGGCCGGCGCAGGGTTCGCGGCGATCCTGCCCGTGGCCTGGACCTTTCTGCACGATTACCAGCGGCAGCGTGTGCTCACCCTTCTGGACCCCAGCCAGGATCCGCTGGGCGCCGGTTACCACATCATCCAGTCGACGATTGCCGTAGGTTCGGGCGGGGTGCTGGGCAAGGGTTGGCTGGGCGGTACGCAAACCCATCTCGATTTCCTGCCGGAGCGCACCACCGATTTCATCTTTGCGGTGTTTGGCGAGGAATTCGGACTGTTCGGCGAACTGCTGCTGCTGATCCTGCTGATCAGCCTGATCCTGCGCGGACTAGACATTGCGAGCCAAGCCTCTTCGATCTTCAACCGGCTGGCAGCTGGCGCCATCAGCCTCACCCTGTTCACCTACACGTTCGTGAACATGGGCATGGTCTCTGGCATCCTGCCGGTGGTGGGCGTGCCGCTGCCGTTCGTCAGCTATGGCGGCACGTCCCTCATCACCTTGATGTTGGGGCAGGGCATTCTGATGAGCATCCGCCACCATCGCACCCTGGTGAAACGATGAGGTGGGCGGGCCTGACCGGGCTCGCGTTGGCCGGCCTTGCCGGGATTACCAGTATCGCCGGCCTGTCCGGCTGCAGCACCCTGGCAGGTGGCGGGCGCGGTGCGCCGGCCGAAGACCGAAGCCCTGCCGGCGTGGCCGCCACTGCCCGGCCAACGGTCACTTCCAAGCCCGCAGCGAACAGCCATCCCGGCGCGATCGTGGCCGCGACGCCGACGCCCGCGGTGAACGCCGGCGAGCAGCCAGTCACGGTGCCACCCTTGCCCCTGCCGTCGGCGACCACCCCGACAACATCCGATGTCTCCGGTACGCCGGCGCCTCCCGGGCGACCTGGCCCTGGACGTCGGCCCGGGGGGTATTACCTCGACGACGGTCCGGAAGACCAGCTGCCGCCCATCGACTTTCTGGCCGTGCCCGATGCCGTGCCGACCGACATCCCCTTCGCCAGTGGCGCGAACCGGCCCTACGAGGCCCTGGGCGAAGTCTATTTCCCGGACACCTCAGGCCTGCCCTTCAGCGAGCGGGGCATCGCTTCCTGGTACGGCAAACGCTTCCATGGCCACAAGACGTCCTCTGGCGAACGGTACGACATGTATGGCATGACCGCGGCGCACAAGACCTTGCCCATCCCGAGCTTTGCCCGGGTTACCCATGTGGCGACCGGGAAATCGGTGATCGTGCGCATCAACGACCGGGGACCGTTTGCGCCGGGCCGGGTGATCGACCTCAGCTACACGGCGGCGGCCAAACTCGGCATCCTGGCGCGTGGCAGTGCCGAGGTGGTGGTCGAGCGCGCCCTGCCAGGTGAAGTCGCTGGGTCGGCCCCCGCAACCCCCACCGGCACGATCGCATCGCCTGGCTCGACAGCATCCGCCAGCGCCACCGTGCCGACCGGCACCGTCGCAGCCATCGGCACCGGGGCAGCGGCTGACAGTACGTCAACCATCGGTACCGCCATCCCAGCCAACAACCCTGCGCGTGCCGCATCCACCAGCGAGGCAGCAACCGGGCCTGCGACCAGTACCGAGACCCCGCAGCGCGGCTGGGGTCTGCAGCTGGGCGCATTCCGCGATGCTGCCAATGCCGAACGCCTGCTGGCGCGTGCCCGCAGCGCCCTGCCAGATCTGGCCAGCCTGCTGCAGGTGGTGAAGGAAAACGGCCTGCACAAGGTGAGCATCCTGGCGTTGCCAGACCCCTTGGAACAATCGCGTCTTGCCGGCCTGGTCAGTTCGCGTATGGGCTTGCAGCCTCGCCTGCTACCACCGCGCTGAGCGCCGACGGGCCAAGCGCGTCCCCCCCGGTTATAATAAGGGCCGCATTTTTTTCCCCAGCCCAATGTCCCGTCCTGTTGCTCGTGCCCTGTCTGCCTTTGCCATGTTCCGCCTGCAGCGCCTGCCCGGGGTGACTGTCCGGGGATTGGGGGTTCGAGATTCAAGGTTGTTGGCTGCCAGCGTTCGTCCTACTGCACGTCGTCTGGTGCTGGGCAATCTGGTGATTGGCAGTCTGGTGCTGGGCAGTCTGGTGTCAGGTGTTGCGCCAGCCAGCGCGGAAGAACTGCCGAAACCCAACGCGCCTGCCGCCCGCACCGGCGCGCCGGGCGTGATCCCGCCGATGGTCGTCACACCAGCCGGCAGCCGGGGTGCCGGCACGGGTGATACGGTACAGCCCCTGCCGGTGATTGCCGCCAAATCCTGGCTGGTGCTGGATGTGCAGAGCCACCAGATCGTGGCATCTGGCAACCCGGAGGCGCGGGTGGAACCCGCCTCGCTGACCAAACTGATGACCGCCTATCTGAGCTTCAAGGCCATCCGCAACAAGACCATCAACCTGGGCGACACGGTCACCGTCTCGACGCATGCCTGGAAGGCCGAGGGCTCGCGCATGTTCATCGAGCCCGAGCGCCCGGTCACGGTGGATGAACTGATCCACGGCATGATCATCCAGTCCGGCAACGACGCCAGCATCGCCCTGGCCGAGCGGATCGGCGGCAGCGAAGATCAGTTCGCCCAGATGATGAACCGCGAAGCGGCCAACCTGGGCATGACCGGCACGCACTATGTCAACGCCACCGGCCTGCCCGACCCGCAGCACTACAGCACCGCGCATGACCTGTCGCGGATTGCCGCCGCGATCCAGCGCGACTTCCCGGAGTACTACCCGCTCTACGGGATGAAGCAGTACCGCTACAACGGCATCACCCAGCCCAACCGCAACCGCCTGCTGTTCACCGATCCGTCGGTCGACGGCATGAAGACCGGACACACCGACAGCGCCGGGTTTTGCCTGGTGGCTTCGGCCAAGCGCAACGACCGGCGCGTGCTCAGCGTGCTGGTCGGTGCCGATACGGAGGCCGCCCGTTCGACTGAATCCGAAAAGCTGCTCAATTACGCCTTCCAGGCCACCGATACCCAGCGCGTCTATGAGGCCGGCACGGTGATCCGCCGCCTGCCGGTGTTCAAGGCGCACTCCGACCTGATCGATGCCGGTTTCCGCGAGGCGGTGTGGCTGACCATGCCGAAAGGGGATTTTGCCCGCTACAAGGTCAATTTCCGGCCGCGCGCGCCGCTGATCGCGCCGATCCCGGCGGGTCAGTCGCTCGGCACGCTCGACGTGCTGGTGGATGGCAAGGTGGTATCGTCTCTGGATGTGGTGGCCCTGGCCGATGTGCCAATGGGCAATTTCCTGCAGCGCGTTTGGGGATCCCTGCGCCTCTGGCTGCATTGAACGTCAACGAGCACCTGACATGAGCACCAACGATCAGCCCGCCAGCCCGGACGCCACCGACACCGACGCCCTGTTCAACTTTCCCTGCGAGTTTCCCATCAAGGTGATGGGACGCCGCCAGGATGGGTTTGCACAGACGATCGGTGAACTGGTGCTGCGCCACGCGCCGGATTTTGACCTGGCCACCATCGAGATGCGCAGCAGCTCCAGCGGCCGCTTCCTCAGCCTGACTTGCACCATCACGGCACACTCGCGCGCCCAGCTGGACGCGATCTATGGCGAACTGAGCGGGCACCCGATGGTGGTGATGGCACTCTGAGCGCGATCCCCGCCAGCATCATGGCAACATCCGGCAGCCCCCCTCTCCGCGTCGCGGAAACCGGGAGGCAGGCTCCGGTGCTTCGGGCGCTGGGCGAAACGCCCTATCAGGTCACCTGGGATGCCATGCGCGCCTTCACGGCCGCGCGGGCGGCCGATACGCTGGATGAACTGTGGCTGACGACGCACCCGCCCGTGTTCACGCTGGGCCAGGCTGGCCTGCCGGAGCATGTGCTGGCGGCGGGTGACATTCCCCTGATACAGACCGACCGTGGCGGCCAAGTCACCTATCACGGGCCGGGCCAGCTGATCGCCTATGTGCTGTTTGATCTTGCGCGGCGCCGGATTGGCGTGCGCGAACTGGTCCGCCTGCTGGAGCAGGCCGTGGTCGACCTGCTGGCCGAGCACGGTCTGTCCGCGGAAGGCCGGGTGGACGCGCCCGGCGTGTATGTCGGTGCCGCCAAGATCGCGAGCATTGGTTTGCGCGTGCGTCAGGGCCGCACCTATCATGGCATCGCGCTGAATGCTGCGATGAACCTCGAACCCTTCGGCCGAATCAACCCCTGCGGTTACCGAGGACTGGCCGTGACCGACCTCGCCCATCTGGGCGTACACACCCCGCTGCCCGAACTGCAGCAACAACTGGTCCAGCACATTCTCGTGCGCTGGGCTGCGGCAGGTTCCACCAGAACCTGACCGCCCCTTTGACGCCCTACCCGGGCGCCTTCCGAGCCATCGACAGGACCCCCGCCATGGACAAAGCAGCAAGCCCCCTCTCCTCTGCGACTGCCTCTGCCGCCGTCTCCGCAAGCAGCGCCAGCGCCGCCAGCCCTGCCAGCATCCCCAGCAGCACCGACATCACGGGCATCAAGCAGACCGGTCAGGCAAAGACCGCGCGCATCCCGATCAAGGTGGTGCACGCCGAGCCGCTACGCAAACCAGATTGGATCCGGGTGAAGGTGAGCAGCAGCCCGCGCTTCCAGGAAGTGAAGTCGCTGCTGCGCGAGCGCAAGCTGCACTCGGTGTGCGAGGAAGCCTCGTGCCCGAACATCGGCGAGTGCTTCAGCAAGGGCACGGCCACGTTCATGATCCTGGGCGACCTGTGCACGCGCCGCTGCCCGTTCTGCGATGTCGGCCATGGGCGACCGCTGCCACCGGATGCCGATGAGCCACGCCAGCTCGCCGAGAGCATCGCGCTGCTGCGGCTGAACTATGTGGTGATCACCAGTGTGGATCGCGACGACCTGCGCGACGGCGGAGCGGCCCATTTCCGGGACTGCATCCAGCAGATCCGTGCCGCCTCGCCCAAGACCCAGATCGAGGTGCTGGTGCCCGATTTCCGCGGCCGCCTAGACGTGGCGCTCGACATTCTCGGCGAAGCCCCGCCGGATGTGATGAACCACAACCTGGAAACCGTGCCGCGCCTCTACAAGCAGGCGCGCCCCGGCTCGGACTACCACCACTCGCTCAAGCTGCTGCAGCAGTTCAAGCAGCGCCACCCCGAGGTGCCGACCAAGTCCGGCCTGATGATCGGCCTGGGCGAGACCGACGAAGAGATCCTGGCGGTGATGGCCGACATGCGCGCGCACGACATCGACATGCTCACCCTGGGCCAATACCTGCAGCCCAGCGCCCACCACCTGCCGGTGCTGCGCTACATGGAACCCGCCCGTTTCCAGTGGTTCGAGCAACAGGCCCAGGCGATGGGCTTCCGTCATGCCGCGTGTGGCCCGCTGGTGCGCAGCAGTTATCACGCCGACCAGCAGGCGCACGAGGCAGGCGTCTGACCGGTACCGGTTTTTCTGGCGTTCATCCTTGACGATCAACCGCTTGCAATTAAATTTGACAGCAAAACCGTCTACCTGACAAAAAAATTAATGGTAATATTTCCCACTGATTGCATTGGAGGTCTTGATGGACCCAGTGCCCGCCTTTCCGGGAAAACTTGCCGCACCAGTCCTGTCCGCCCTGCGCCGCATCATGCGGCCGTTGGTGCGTCTGTTGTTGACCCATGGCGTGACCTATCCGCTGATCACCGACATCATCAAGTCGATCTATGTCGACGTGGCACGGCGGGAGTTCCGGCTGCAGGGCAAGCGCCAGACCGATAGCCGCATCAGTCTGCTCACCGGGGTGCACCGGAAAGACGTCAAACGGCTGATCGAAGAAGAGGATCGCGGCGAACACCATCACAGTGGGGTGTCGCTCGGTGCCGCCTTGCTGGCGCGCTGGCTGGGGGCGCCAGAATTCACCGATGCCGGTGGCCAGCCTAGGCCGCTCGCCCGGCTCGCCAGTGACGGCGGCGAAGCCTCTTTTGAACACCTGGTGGAGTCTGTCAGCAAGGACATCCGCTCGCGCGTGATCCTGGATGAGTGGCTGCACCTGAACATGGTGTTCATGGACGCCAATGACCATGTGGTGCTCAATCTGGCGGCGCTGACCCCCACCCGTGACTTCGGCGAACGTCTGCGTTTTCTGGAAACCAACGTGCACGACCATCTGGCCGCCGCCGTGCACAACCTGTCCGGCGGCATGCCGCCCATGCTGGAGCGCAGCATCTTTTATGACCAGCTCAGCGCCGAGTCGGTGGCCGAACTGCGGCAGATGGCTGGTGAACTCGCCATGCAGGTCATGCAGACGCTCAACCGGCGCGCCATCGAACTGGAGCGGGAAGATCAGTTCGCGGGGCGCCCGGCCGACCGGCGGATCAACTTTGGCACTTACTTCTTCCAGGGCCCGAGCAAGGACGAGGAAGTGCATCGACCGCTCGGCGACGAAGACCGCGACGAGGTCCCGGAAGAGGATGATTCGCTGCAGGAGAAATGGTAAGCTGCCTCACCCCTTGTTGCTGCGTCACCCGCAGCCGGAGGCTTCACCAGCATGCCCAGTGACCCTTCGCGCGAAAGCGCCGAACTGATCACGTACACGGCCCAACCCGTACTGGGTGTCGCGGTGGATTCGGCAGCGCTTGCCCGGCTGGCTGGCAGCATATATGCCTTGGCCGATGAGGGTATCGCTGTCTGCGACCATCGCGGTCGCATCCTCTCGGTCAATCCCGCCTTTGCCAGCATCACCGGCTATTCGCTGGAAGAACTGCACGGCCTTTCCCTGCGTCACCTGCGCAGCCGCCAGCATCACAGCCGTTTCTACGCCAGCATGCTGAATACGGCGCTGCGCGACGGCGCCTGGCGCGGCGAGGTCTGGGCGATCCGTCGCCAGGGCCAGCAGTTCCCTTCCTGGTTTACCTTCAGCGCCGTCCGCGACGAGAACAGGCGCGTCACCCATTTTGTGGTGATCCTGTCCGATATGGCCCGGCGCAGCGAGCGCATCGCGCATCTCGAGCACATGGCGCATCACGACGTGCTGACCGGGCTGCCCAACCGCATGCTGCTGCTCTCCCGGCTGGACGGCGCCCTGGCGCGCAGCCGGCGCATGCAGCACACCGGGGCGGTGCTGTTCATCGACATCGACCACTTCAAGCAGGTAAACGAGACCCACGGCCACGCCGGCGGGGACGAGATCCTGCGCGAGGTGGGCCGGCGCCTGAGCCGCCGGCTGCGGGCGTCCGACATGGCGGCGCGCTTCGGCGGCGACGAATTCGTGGTGCTGCTGGAAGAACTCTCGGACATCGACGATGCGGGTGCCGTCGCTCAGGGCATCATCGAACTGCTGGAACGACCCGTCCGCCTGCCCGATGGCACCCAGACCCGGATCAGCGCCTCGGTCGGGGTGGCCGTGTTCCAGGGCGACGCGATCCGGCCAGAAGATCTGGTGGCGCGCTCGGACGAGGCGCTGTTCTCGGCCAAGCGCCAGGGCCGTGCCCGCCATATTTTCTATCGCACCAGCACGGGTGGGCTGCTGGCGAGCTGAGGCTGGCGGATGGCCCACCTCAGACCAGGGTCACCCTCCGCCCCTCCGTTACGGACAGGCCACTGCTACTAGACGTTGAACAGGAAGTTCAGCACGTCGCCGTCCTGCACGACGTATTCCTTGCCTTCGGCGCGCATCTTGCCGGCTTCCTTGGCGCCGCTTTCCCCCTTGCAGGCAATGTAGTCGTCAAAGGCGATGGTCTGGGCGCGGATGAAGCCTTTTTCGAAGTCGGTATGGATCACCCCGGCAGCCTGCGGCGCGGTGTCGCCAATGTGGATAGTCCAGGCGCGCACTTCCTTCACCCCGGCGGTGAAGTAGGTCTGCAGGCCGAGCAGCTTGTAGCCCTCGCGGATCAGGCGGTTCAGGCCCGGCTCCTCCAGGCCGAGGTCAGCCAGGAATTCCCGCTTGTCGGCATCGTCCAGATCCGCCAGTTCCGCCTCGATCTTGGCGCAAACCGCCACCACCGGTGCGCCCTCGGCCTTGGCATGCGCTTGCAGGCGAGCCAGATGGGGGTTGTCGGTGAAACCGTCTTCCATCACGTTGGCCACATACATGGCTGGCTTGATGGTCATCAGGCACAGCGGCTTGACCAGGGCCTGCTCGTCATCGCTCAGGTCCAGCGTGCGGGCCGGCTTGCCTTCGTTCAGATGTGGCATCAGCTTTTCGCAGACGGCAATCAGCTTGGCGGCGTCCTTGTCGCCAGAGCGCGCCTTCTTGCCCTCGCGGTGCATGGCCTTTTCGACGGCACTCATGTCGGCCAGCGCCAGCTCGGTCAGGATCACCTCGATGTCAGCCAGCGGATCGACCTTGCCGGCCACGTGAATCACATTGGGGTCGTCAAAACACCGCACCACGTTGACGATGGCATCGGTCTCGCGAATGTTGGCCAGGAACTGGTTGCCCAGGCCCTCTCCCTTGCTGGCACCGGCCACCAGACCGGCAATGTCGACGAACTCGACGATGGCCGGCTGGATCTTCTGTGGCTTGACGATGGCCGCCAGCGCCTCCAGGCGCAGATCGGGCACTTCCACAATGCCGACATTGGGCTCGATGGTGCAGAAGGGATAATTTTCTGCGGCGATGCCCGCTTTGGTCAGGGCATTGAACAGGGTGGATTTGCCGACATTGGGCAGTCCGACGATGCCGCACTTGAGAGACATGAAGAATCCTTGCTATCTGTTGAACCGCATTGTAACGCCCCGACCAGCCGGCTGCCTCAGCCGTCCGGCTTGCCCAGGGCCTCGGCCTTGCGACCTTCGGCGGTATGCAGCGCCAGCATGGCCGCTTCGGCCTGCCCGGCGAGCAGCTTGGGCACGACCGTGAGGGCCCGGTCCAGCCCGAGATCGATGGCGATCTGTTCGTCCTTGGTGGGCCGGTGCAGCACGAAGTCCTTCACCTTGGCACGATCGCCCGGATGGCCGATGCCTACCCGCAGGCGCCAGAAATCCGGCACCCCGAGGTGGGCAATCATGTCGCGCAGCCCGTTGTGGCCGGCGTGGCCGCCGGCGCGCTTCAGCTTGACCGCCCCGGCAGGCAGGTCAAGTTCATCGTGCACGGCCAGGATCTCGTCCGGCAGGATACGATAGAAATTCGCCACCGCCAGCACGGAACGGCCGCTCAGGTTCATGAAGGTGGTGGGTTTGAGCAGCCAGCATTCCTGCTCGCCCAGGCGCATGCGCCCGAGAAAACCCTGAAACTTGCTCTCCAGGCGCAGGCTGGCGCCCTGCTGGGCGGCCAGCCTGTCGACCAGCCAGAAACCGGCGTTGTGCCGTGTGTCTTCATACTCGGCGCCGGGATTGCCCAACCCGACCACCAGGCGGATGCCTGCCATGTCCTTGCTCCTGATCGCGCGCCCAACGGCGACGCATGCAAAACGGCCGGTGCCCTGGCAGTTGCCACGATACCGGCCGTTTGCGCGGCACCGATTGCGGTGCCGCGAATCCCGCAGTCGCCTCGCCGCACCAGCCAGTCGCACTGGCTGCGGGAGGGCTGACTGACAGTCTGCTAGTGCACGCTTACTTCTTCTTGCCCTTGGCCGGAGCGGCGGCGGCACCTTCCGCTGCCTCTTCACCGGCAGCAGCCTTGGCGGCACGCGGCAGCACGATGGTGGCCACCGGCGGGTTGCCACCCTTGTGGGCCGCTGCGAACTCGATACCTTCGGCCACCTGCAGATCGGAAATGTGCACGGAGTGACCCGCCTGCAGGTTGGCCAGATCCACCGTGATGAATTCCGGCAGCTGGTGCGGCAGGCACAGGATTTCGACTTCGTTCATGATGTGCGAGACGTTACCGCCCGACAGCTTCACGCCCGGCGCCACGTCCGCATTGATGAAGTGCAGGGGCACCTTCATGTGGATCTTTTCGTCGGCCGACACGCGCTGGAAGTCGACGTGCAGCACTTCCGGCTTCCACGCGTGCATCTGCACGTCGCGCAGCAGGGCCTGTTCTTCGGCACCATCCACCACCAGGGTCAGGATGGTGGCGTGGAAGGCTTCCTGACGCAGCTTGTGGAAGATTTCGTTGTGATCGAGTTCGATCGGCTGGGCAGCATGCTTGCCGCCGTAAATGATGCCGGGAACGCGTCCGGCGTGACGCAGGCGGCGGCTCGCTCCGGTGCCCTGCAGGTCACGCTTGGTGACTGCCAATTCGATTTTCATGATGACTCCAGGGTTGAGATGGCATGACCCCGCGACCAGGGCCTGCCGGAACATCCCGGTTGCCCGAAGGCAACCGGGTCAGACGCCAGAGGGTCAAACGGACCCTCCGGCAAAAAAGGACCTTACTCCATGAACAGCGAGCTGACCGAATCCTCGTCGCTGATGCGGCGCAGGGTTTCGGCCAGCAGACCGGCAATGCCGAGCTGGCGGATCTTCGGGCACTGCACGGCCGCCGGCGAGAGGCGGATGGTGTCGGTCACCACCAGCTCGTCCAGTTCGGAGTTGGTGATGCGCTCGACCGCCGGGCCGGACAGCACCGGGTGGACGATGTAGGCACAGACCTTGGCGGCGCCATGGCGCTTCAGCGCCGCAGCGCCCTCGCACAGGGTGTTGGCGGTGTCGACAATGTCGTCCACCACGATGCAGGTGCGACCTTCCACATCGCCGATCACGTTCATTACCTGAGCGACATTGGGCTTGGGACGACGCTTGTCGATGATCACCAGATCAGCTTCCAGGCGCTTGGCGAAGGCCCGGGCACGTACCACGCCGCCCACGTCGGGCGAGACGATCGCGAGGTTTTGGTAGTCGTGCCGCCAGATGTCGCCGATCAGCACCGGCGCGGCATAGACGTTGTCCACCGGGATGTCGAAAAAGCCCTGGATCTGGTCGGAATGCAGGTCCATGGTGAGCAGTCGGTCGATCCCGACGGCCTGCAGCATGTTGGCCACCACCTTGGCAGTGATCGGCACCCGGGCCGAGCGAGGACGGCGGTCCTGCCGCGCGTAGCCGAAATACGGGATGGCGGCGGTGATCCGCCCGGCAGAGGCGCGCTTCAGCGCATCGGCCATCACCATCACTTCCATCAGGTTGTCGTTGGTGGGGGCATGGGTGGACTGCACGATGAAGCAGTCACGGCCGCGCACGTTTTCCAGCAGTTCCACGCTGACTTCGCCATCACTGAAGCGTCCCACGGTGGCACGGCCCAGGTGGATGTTCAGATGGGTAACGACTTCTTCGGCCAGGCGGGGGTTCGCCGTGCCGGAAAATACCATCAGGTCAGCAGAAGCCATGGAAGCCGGCACGCGATCGTCTCAATGAGGGAGGGCAGGGGAGGTAGGGATCGAACCTACGAATGCCGGAATCAAAATCCGGTG
>CAIPBT010000126.1 GCA_903863375.1 uncultured Ferrovum sp. | reverse complement strand
GCCTGTGCGCAGAACGCGAATTCTCTGGTCTGGACGTTTCCGCCGTCGAACAACCAGTACAACTACGCCAACAGCAATCCCGCGACCGGGGCGTCGTTTGGCAACTACGTGATCCAGATGGATGACTGGCCCGGTGGTAACCAGACGATGTGGATCAATGATCAGAACTGCTGGGGAACGACAACGTCGGTGACGACCGACAATGGCCTGCCGGTAATCGCCCCCCAGGTGATCCGTGGCTGGATGTACAACGGGACACCCATGATGGCCCTGTCAACGCCCGGCACGTATGACTGGACGACCAAGTCTGGGATGGGGATTCAGGTTTCCGCGTTGACCAAGGCGAAGGCGCACTGGGCAGTCAGTGTACCGGCCGCGACCTACCCGGCGGCGCGCTGGGATGCGCTGCTGGATGTGTTCTTCCACAAGGTACCGAATCCGAACACGCAGGCCGGCACCAATGCGGTGGGTGCGTCGACCTACGGCTGGAACCCGCAGGTGGATCTGATGATCATGCACAGCTTGGTGGACAGCGGGTACTTCAAGCAACTCTGTCAGCAAAACAACGCGCAGATCGTAACGCTGGGGGGCATCAGCTACGTGGTGATCGTGGATGTTGGAGGGCCGTTCAATCAGGCCAACGGCGGTCATACGATCATGATGTTCGCCCGTCCGACCGCCCTGTCCGATCCTGGTACCACTTACCAGTGGGGCAACCTGACAGCGACGCACGATCTGAACGCGATCATCAAGTACTGGATGCAGACCAATCCGCTGGATGACAGTGGGAATCCGATGAAATACGGCTCATCTGGCTGGAGCCCGCTGAAAGGTCAGCCTGTGACATCCGCTATGATCGATCCCTCGTGGTACCTGACGGCAGTGAACGGCGACTTCGAGGTGAACTATGCCCCGGCAACCGGCAATCCCACGTGGTCAACGACGGATTTCTGGGTGGCCGTACAAAATGAGCCCGATGGCCAATAAGCTCGACGGCAGGTAAAAGCCGCGGGCGCCCGTAACGCGGCGCCCGCTCTGTTGTTGGTAACCGGATTTCCCCCAAACGGGCTTACGCTGCTGGTGGTGACCGGGTGCCCGCATCAGTCGATGCTGGCCTTAATGTGCAGGGCAACGACGTTGGCACGGTACTCATTGATCGCGAGGTTGGAAGACCGGTGTTCTGTCGCGAACTCGGAGTTCAGGGACAGCCACCCGCGTGGCTGCCACATCAGGTTGATGCCGGCATTCGTCCCATGGTCGCTCCGATTCTGCTGCGGAGTCTGACCGACCTGCAACAGCTGCAGGTTGGCGTTATAGTCGGACCGCTGGTCCTCATAATGGACGGAGACCTTTATTTTACTGGTCAACGCATAGGAGGGCTCGATACGGAAACGCGTGATGACACCTGACAGAAACTGGTTGTCGGCAGGTCCTCCAAGAATCCGTTCGCCGAGCAACAGCAGGGAGAGGTGGCCGCCCGGGGTCCAGAACCACGACAGGTTATACGAGGGGCCTGCCGAATTACGGTAGCTGAGACTCGAGTACGTGTGCCGCTGGAAACCGAGGCGGCCATTGATGGCACTGGCGCCCGTCGGGCGCAAGTGCACGTTCAGGTCGGCAAATTGGTCCAGCGTATCGGAGAGGCCGATCGATGCTGCACCGGAGGATGGAAAGTGAGTCTTGCCGTTCCGTAGCAGCACCCCGACGTTTTCATCGTTGTTCACGAGCAACGATGCCCCGGCCCCAAGATAGACGCCTTGCGTATTCAGCGCTTCGTCCAAGGCGTTGGAATTGTACGAACGCGAGGTGTCTGCGGTTGCGACGAAGTCCCAGTGGCGCGTGAAGGGCACATGCAGGTAACCACCGAGGCTGTCGCGAGTGATCACGTTGTGTACGATCGAACCTACGCTGGTGACATTCTGGTCAGCTAGGTTTGCCAGCGCAGAGGACCGTGAGATGTGAATATCGGTATCGATACCGCGCCCGAGACGGGCGGACCAGCCACCATGCAAATCCTCCGTCGTGGTGTTGAGGATGGGCAGTGCCTGGTAATTATCGTGAGCGATTAGGGCGCTCGCGTACAGACGCGACTGTCCCGAAGTTTCCTCAAACGCGCCGGTCAATGCCTGACGGTCGATCCGTGAGCTGACCACATTTGGTCCCTCGGGTTGACGCGTAACGTTCGAATCCACGCGCTCCGAGAGGTCGGCCGAAAGCGAAAATGGCGGCGCCGACGCTGCATCCGCGTAACAGATCCCAGGCAATCCGGCTGCCATGGCAACCGCCAACCCAAGGGTTCGGATCCGCAAACCAGGCCGGCGGTTTGCAGTGGGAAAATTCCCAGTAAACTCCGAATTTTGCATCTTCATCCTCATCCTAATTCCAAGCTTATCCGGTTCACAATTCATCAGTATGATGTCAGTATAGACAGTGTGGATGGTGCTGCAGAGGCTCGTCTACCTTATTTACCGCGCCTTCCGGTTTGTCCGTCGATCATTTTTGACTCTTGACCCTCCCTGGTCCGGCTACGATGAAAATTACCCAACGATCTTTAGTTCGATCCTGTCTCCTTCCTGTCATCTTCTTCATCGTCGGGTTGGCCCAAGCGCTAGCCGCAGACGGTCCAGCGGACGCGCGCGAGGGCTTCTACCGGATCGGTCCTGGAGACCAGATCAAGATCGCGGTCTATCAGGTGGTGGATCTGACGCTGGAAACCCGGGTGGAAGACAACGGGAATGTTTCTTATCCTTTGCTGGGGCAGATTCGGCTCGGGGGACTCAGCGTGCCGGAAGCGGAACAGCTGATTGCGTCGCGTCTGAAAGCCGCGGGTTATATTGCCGTCCCCAACGTGACAATTTCAGTGCTCACGATTCGCGGGTATCAGGCTACAGTGTTGGGTTACGTTGGCAAACCGGGCAGGTATCCGCTCGAGTCCCGCAACATGCGCCTGGCCGACATGATTGCAATTGCCGGGGGTATCACGTCGGGGGGCTCTGACACCATCACCCTGACCGGGACACGCTCCGGCACCTCGTTCCGTCGGCAGTATCTGCTGCGCGATGTCGCGTCGGGAAAGGAGAGCGACAACCCCGAACTGCGGGCCGGCGATCTGATCTATGTGGCGAAGGCTCCCGTTTTCTATATTTATGGAGAGGTGCAGAAGCCAGGATCCTTTCCGCTGGAACAGGGCATGAGCCTGATGCAGGCTCTTGCCACGGGAGGTGGGCTGACCCCGAAAGGAACCCAGCGCGGGTTGACGGTTCATCGGCATGAGATCGGGAAGGCCACGCAGATACTCGAGTTGAATTTGGATGATCCGATTCAGCCGGATGACGTGGTGTATGTGCGGGAGGGCTTGTTTTGATCGGGGCGGAAGGTGCCCCCCTCCGGTATACGCTGGATGATTACGATGTGAGCGGTTTCCTGCGCGTTGCAGAATCCTTTGGCCAGGACCGTCTGGGATATGTGGTTACCCCGAACATTGATCACTTCATCTTTCTGCATGAGGATGCTGCCTTTCGCGAGTATTACCGTCATGCGGCCTATGTGTTGCTCGACAGCAAACTGGCAGCCATGCTCTTCCTGGTGCTCAAGCGCAGACGCTTTGCGGTTTGCCGCGGCAGTGACCTGACGGTTGCGCTGTTCCACCAGTCCATCCGTCCGGGCGACAACATCCTGGTTGTCGGTGGGCAACCCGCCCAGATCCAGATGCTTCAAGATCGTCATCCAGGCGTGATTCTGCGTCATTACAACCCGCCCATGGGGTTCATCCGCGATACACGCGAAGTTGAAAACCTGCTCGAATGGGTCGAGGCCAGCGGGCCATTCCGGTTCTGTTTTGTGGCCGTCGGTGCCCCCCGTCAGGAACAGGTTGCAGCTGCCTTGATGGCCCGTGGTCGGGCCCGCGGATTGATTCTGTGTGTTGGCGGGGCCATCGACTTCATGACCGGGGCACAGAAGCGCGCCCCATTATGGATGCAGGCCTCAGGCCTGGAATGGCTGTATCGCCTGATCCGACAGCCGCGCCGTCTTGCCCACCGTTACCTTGTGCGCGGGCCGCGCTTTTTTCGCTATCTGCTGACGGACGAATTTGCGGTGAGGCCGGCGGTGCCAATTCGGGCTGATGCCTGATGATGAGTGACCAGACGCCCGTTTTTGACATCGCCCCCTCGTCATTCCAGAAAAATCCAGAACGACCGTCGTCCCTCACGGTACCCAGGGTGCTGATCCTGGGGGCAGGCGGCTTTATCGGCCGGCAGATCTGCCTGACCTTAGCCGATCACGGCAGCGCAGTGCCGATTGCCGTCGTTCGTCGCCCGCTGCAGGACCTTGCCGACCGGGATATCGAACAGCGATTGCTCGATGCCACAGACGTGACCGCCCTGCGGGATGCCTGCCGCGACGTGCAGGTCGTGGTGTTCAGTCTGGCTGGTGCGCCTGCCGTCATGAAGGCGGCGCTTTCGGCCTTGCGCGATGTGGTGGGTTCCCATGACCAGGCCATGCGTGTGGTGTATCTGAGTTCGCTCTCCGTCTATGGGGATCAGACAGGTCAGTTGGACGAAAACGCCCCTCTGCTTGGCAGCAGCCCCTACGCCCTCGACAAGATAGCTGGGGAGCAGGTGGTACAGCAATTCGATGACTGGTTGATCCTGCGTCCCGGCATTGTGTTCGGGCCAGGCAGTCCGACTTGGGCACACTTTCTCGGCGAACTGCTCCTGACCGGTCGCATGGGGTTGCCCGTGGCTGGCCTGCAGGCGCCCTGCAATCTGGTCGCGGTGAAGGATCTGGCCGCCTGCGTGCTGGCCTGCGTGCAACAGCCTGAACGGAAGGCCACCATCCTGAACGTGCGGGCGCCCTGGCCGACATCTGCATTTGACGGTCAGGTCTTCACCTGGGCTGACTTTTTTGCAGCCTATGCGTCGGCGCTCGGCCTGCCAGCGCCCCGTCCACGGGGTTTCTGGTGGAACCTATGGCATCAACGTCTGGAGGGCCCTGGCCGCATGGTGCTGCACAAGCTGTTGGCACCGCAGTCCCCGCCTCCTGCGGTGATCCGGCCCTGGCTGGTGAAACAGTGCGCCCAGGGTCCGGAAATGAAGATTGATCGTCTGAACGATCTCTTCGCGATCCCCTGGACGCCTGTCGCTCAGATATTGCAGGACTGCGTGCGCGCGTTGCGGCACCACAACCTGCGGCCGAAATGATGGCATCTGACGCCGCACCCTCCCGTGAGCCACGGTTGGAGTGTGTCTGCCCACAATTCATGGCCCTTGCACTTGATCGTGATGTTAGAATGTAAGCGCTCGTAAGTCACCTCCGGAACTTCTTAAGTTCGACGCAATCACTTGAAGCGAGCATGCAGCCGGTTATACCAACTTACATCAGGTAACAGCCGGTAACGGAACCTCGCCCGGAAATGGACAAATGACCAAGTCATGGAGCAGGTTGGCGTGGGAGCCTTCGTGATGGGGTCGGGTTACGCGTTTGAGTTCTACCGGGGGTTTGCAGGGCTGGAGGCGCTGCAAGACCGATGGGTGCTGCTGTGCAAGGAACTGGGCGATCACGTCCGTTTCTACCACCATCCCCACTGGTTTGCTTCTGCCATGCAGATGCAGCGGGCGCCAGATCGGGATTACTGGTTTGTCGCTGCCCAACACGGGGAGCGTCTCGTGGGGGTATTTCCCCTTCAGGAGAGGCGCCTGCGGCCGTATGGCGCGGAAATACGGCTGCTCAGCAACTTTCACGACAATCAGCTGCAATTGGCAGACTTCACCTTCTCCCCTGAATCTGACGGGACTACCCTGGTTTCAGCCCTGGTCCGTTGGTTGCGTTCCCAGAAGGTGCCCCGCTGGGACGCGGTGAACATGCAAAGGATCGTGGCGGACTCGGCGTTGTACCGGTCGCTTCAGGTCAAGTCTCCCAGTTTCACGCAACGACTGACGTACAACCGTAGCGCCCGATTTGATGTTTCACAAGGTTATGAGCACGCTGTGGCAACCATGTCGCCGCGTTCTCGCCGGAACTTGCGCAGGGTACAGCGACGCGCCGCAGAGAAAGCCCCCGTCCGCCTGGAAGCCGTGCTCGCTCCAGCCCTGCTGCCAGCAGCCCTGCAACGTTTTTGTGAGATCGAGGCTTCCGGTTGGAAGGGTTACGCTGGCACCCGCTCGGCGATCCTCTGCTCGCCGACCTTGGTCTACTTCTATCAGTCCCTTGCCAAGCGGTTCGGCCCCTCGGGCCAGTTTGTCATCCATCTGCTTTGGCATGGTGATGCGGTTGTGGCGGCCTTCCTGTCCCTGCAGTCAGGGAAAACGTTCAGCACCCTGAAAATGTGTTATCAGGAAAACGCCCAGGCGTACAAGCCCGGCATCATGTTGCTGGACTTGCTGATACGCGAGCTTTGCGCCGATCCCGATGTCGGCCTGCTGGACATGGTGAACTATCCGGGCGTGGTTCGCGACTTCAAGCCGAACAGCCTTCCAATCTGTTCGTTTGTCATTCCCAACTATACGGTGCGTGGCCTCGCCAGCGTGATTGCGCTGAAGCTTTTACGTCAAATTGCCCGCCGATCGACCAGACCGCTGCTTCCCATGGATGCACAGATTGGCGATGGTAGCGAGCCGGAGACCGAGGAAACTGCCGACTGACACAGGGATGACCTCTCCCGCGCGGCAGTTGCTGGCAGTTTGAGTGCAACCAGAGTCGATCCGAAGCCCAATGCCAAGCGTCTCGAAATCTCGCTTCCGGTCAATGCAAGTCTACGTTCAAGCCGCTCAGGCCGCCCGCAGCAGTTTTGCCGCTAGGTCGCGCAGGATGCCCTTGGCCTGACCGGCGCGCACCAGTGCCTGCTCACCTGCCACCACGATCTTGATGCGGTCCTGGCCGTCTAGCCGCCAATTGGGATGTTGCCGCAGCAGCAGGATCAGGTCGGCGGGATCGAGGGGGGTGGTCTTGTCGAAGTGCAGGCGGATCGAGTCACCATTGGCATCCAGCTTGCGGATGCCCAGCCGCCGCGCCAGCAGGCGCAGGCGGTGGCATTCCAGCAGCACCTGCGCGGCCTCGGGCAGCAGGCCGAAGCGGTCGATCAGTTCCTCGCGCATGTCGTCGAGCTGGGCTTCGTCGTCACAGTTGGCCAGGCGCTTATACAGCACTAGCCGTTCGTGCACATCGCCACAGTATTCCAGGGGCAGCAGGGCGGCCGTGTGCAGATTGATTTCGGTGGTGACGCCAAGCGGTTCCTCGGCGTTCCAGGCCTCGCCTTTCTTCAGCGAGCGCACGGCATTGTTGAGCATCTCGGCGTAAAGGCCGAAGCCGATCGCCTGGATTTCACCACTCTGGTTGTCACCCAGCACCTCGCCTGCCCCGCGGATTTCGAGGTCGTGCATGGCCAGGAAGAATCCGGAGCCCAGTTCCTCCATCATCTGGATCGCCTCCAGACGCTTGCGGGCCTGCTCGGTCAGCGCATCCGACGGCGGCGTGAGCAGGTAGGCGTAAGCCTGATGATGTGAACGGCCCACCCGGCCACGCAGCTGATGCAGCTGGGCCAGGCCGAACTTGTCGGCGCGGTGCATGATGATGGTGTTGGCGGTGGGCACGTCGATGCCGGTCTCGATGATGGTGGAGCACAGCAGCACGTTGTACTGCTGGTGGTAGAAGTCGCGCATCACGCGCTCCAGCTCGCGTTCCGGCAGCTGGCCGTGGGCCACCCCGATGCGTGCCTCGGGCACCAGGGCGGCCAGTTTTTCGCGCATGTTCTCGATGGTGTCGACTTCGTTGTGCAGGAAGTACAGCTGGCCGCCGCGCTTCAGTTCGCGCAGGCAGGCTTCGCGGATCACGCCATCGGAGAAGGGGTAGACGAAGGTCTTGATGGCGAGCCGTTTCTGCGGCGCGGTGGCGATCACCGAAAAGTCGCGCAGGCCCTCCATGCTCATGGCCAGCGTGCGCGGGATCGGCGTGGCGGTCAGGGTGAGCACATCCACTTCGGCGCGCAGCGCCTTCAGGCGCTCCTTCTGCCGCACCCCGAAGCGGTGTTCCTCGTCGATGATCACCAATCCCAGATTGTGGAACTTCACCCCCTCGCCGATCAGCTTGTGGGTGCCGATTACGATGTCGACGCGGCCGTCACTCAGGCCGGCAAGCGCGGCGTTGGTTTCCTTGGCCGAGCGGAAGCGCGACAGCTCGGCCACTTTGACGGGCCACTCGGCGAAGCGGTCGCTGAAGTTCTGGAAATGCTGTTCGGCCAGCAGCGTGGTGGGGACCAGGATCGCCACCTGCTTGCCGGCGTTGACGGCCAGGAAGGCGGCGCGCATGGCGACCTCGGTCTTGCCGAAACCGACGTCGCCGCACACCAGGCGGTCCATCGGGCGGCCAGAGGACATATCGTCCATTACGGCGGCAATCGCCGCGCGCTGGTCGGCCGTTTCCTCAAACGGGAAACCGGCGGCAAAGGCCGCGTAGTCGCTTTCCTTCAGCGGGAAGGAAAACCCCTGGCGGGCGGCGCGCTTGGCGTACAGGTCGAGCAGCTCGGCGGCGGTATCGCGCACCTGCTGCGCCGCCTTGCGTTTGGCCTTGTCCCAGGTGCCCGAGCCCAGCTTGTGCAACGGGGCCGACTCCGGCGGCCCCCCGGTGTAGCGGCTGATCAGGTGCAGCTGTGACACCGGCACATACAGCAGGTCGCCATCGGCGTACTGCAGGTGCAGGAATTCGTTGTCGCCCTCGCCCAGGTCCATGTTGACCAGACCCAGATAACGGCCCACGCCGTGCTCGATGTGCACGACCGGGTCGCCGGCACGCACCTCGGAAAGGTCCTTGATTAGGCTGTCGCTGCTGCTGCGGCCACGGCCGTCGCGGCGACGGGTCTGCCGTACCTGACTGGCATATAGCTCGCCCTCGGTGAGCACGCTGAACCCCTCGGCGGGGGCGCGGAACCCGGCACCGATCGGACCCACCACCAGGCCCAGCGCCGGCCGAGCGGCGCGGAAGGCAGCCCAGTCTTCGATCGCCGTGGCGTCGATGCCCTGCTCACCCAGCATCTGCGCCATGGTTTCGCGGCGGCCCAGACTTTCGGCCACCAGCAGCACTGGCCCGTCGGCATCCGCCAGGAAGGTCTGCAGGCGCGCCAGCGGCGCCTCGGCCCCCCGGGTGACCTCCAGCGGCGGCAGCGCCTGGCTGGCGACGAAGTACGCATGCGCGGCAAGGCGCTCGTCCCTGGAGGGCACGGCGTCTGCGGCCTGCGGGCCGGCCTGGCTGGCGCCGGGTGCCCCGGCGGCCGGGCCGCTGGTGGCCGGCAGCGGCGCGGGCAGTTCCAGGCGTGGCCACGCATTCAGACGGCTGAAGAATTCGTCTTCGGCCAGGAACAGATCTTTCGGGGCCATCACCGGGCGGCTGCGATCGCCCTTTAGCAGTTCATGGCGGCTGCGGGCGGATGCCCAGAATTCGCGCACGGCGGTGCCGGCATCGCCATGCATCACGCACAGGGCGTTGGCGGGCAGGTAGTCGAACAGGGTTTCGGTCTGCTCAAAAAATAGCGGCAGGAAGTATTCGATGCCGCCGGGCACAATGCCGTTGCTCACATCCTTGTAAAGCTGGACGCGCGAGGGATCGCCCTCGAAGTAATCGCGGAAATTCTCGCGGAAGCGCACCCGGCCGGCCTCGTCGGTGGGGAATTCGCGCGCCGGCAGCAAGCGGATTTCCTGTACCGGGTAAATGGTGCGCTGGGTATCGACGTCGAACGTGCGGATGGTCTCGACGTCCTCGTCGAGCAGCTCGATCCGGTAGGGCACCGGGCTGCCGGTCGGGAACAGGTCGATCAGGCCGCCGCGCACACAATATTCGCCGGGATGGAAAACCTGCTGCACATGGCTGTAGCCGGCCAGGGTGAACTGCGCCTTCAGGCCATCCGGCTTGAGCCGCTCGCCCTTGCGGATCTGAAAGGTACGCGCCGCCAGATAGCTGCGCGGTGCCAGCCGGTTGAGCGCCGTGGCCACCGGCACAATCAGCGCTGCGCAGCCGGCACTGACGGTCTGCCAGAGGGTAGCGAGCCGCTCGGAGATCAGGTCCTGGTGCGGCGAGAAGTGATCGTACGGCAGCGTTTCCCAGTCGGGCAGCACATGCACGCTTCGTCCCGGCGCAAACCAGACCAGTTCTTCGGCCAGACGGTGTGCCTGCCACGCGCCCTCGGCCAGCACCACCAGCGGGCGATCCTGACCCTCCAGCAGGCGCGCCAGAATCAGTGCGTCCGCGCTGCCATGCACAGAGGCAAGCCGGGTGCGGCTGCCGGGTTTCAGCGATTGGGGGGGAAGCAGGGGGATGGTCACGGCAGGTGTCGTCAACAGAGCCGCAGATTATACGGTGGCTGTTCCGATGGGTGTGGCCGATGCATGGGTAGTGCTAAAATCAGCCCATGAAAACGCTGCAAACGATTCTGTACATCGATGACCATCCGGACATCCTCGAGATCGGCAAGCTGGCCCTGGTCAAGCTCGGTCGGCTGCAGGTGGAAACCTGTGACACGGTGCAGGCGGCGCTGGCCCTGGCCGAGAACCCTGCCGGGGCCCCCGATCTGATCGTGATGGACTACAGCATGCCCGGCATGGATGGGCGCACCCTGCTTGACCTGCTGCGTGCGCGTGCCGGCTGGCAGGACACGCTGGCGGTATTCAGTACGGCGCATGGCGTGGAAGAGCAGAGGGGACGGCTGGAGGGGCCGGGCATCATCGGGCAGGTGCGCAAACCTTTCGATCCCTTGCAGCTGGCTGACCGTCTGCGCGCCTTCTGGGCGGCCCATCACGCCGGGTGACGGTTGGGCAGGCCAGCTGGTTCGGCCTGGCTTACCTCTGGACGTTGGCTGGAGGGTTCCGGGGGGCCGCCCGACGGGGAGCGGCTGTCGCGCTCCTGGCTTTCGGAGAATACCCGGGCAATGCGGTAGGCCTCGATCGGCCTGGATTTTCCCTTCAGCAGGATGGGCTCGATCGGCTCGGGCTGATAATAGGCGTCCAGTCCATTGGTCTGCTGCAGCACATTGCTCGAGATCAGAATTTCGCCTGCCTTGGCGTTCTGCATCAGGCGTGCAGCTACATTCACGGCATCGCCGATCATGGTGTAGGTCATGTAGGTGCGCGATCCGACATTGCCCACCACCACATTGCCGCCGCAGATACCGATGCCCAGTCCGACCTCGATCTGGTCTTCGTTGCGCCAGCGCTCGGCGATGTCGAGGAACTGGCTCTGCATGGTGCAGGCTGCCAGGATGGCGCGCGTGGCCGAGTCGGCACGGGCGATCGGCACGTTGAAGCCGATCAGCAGGCTGTCGCCGGCCATGTTGAACACCGTGCCTTCGTAGGCGTAGGTCACTTCGGTCAGCGTGGTGAAGAATTCGTTGAGCAGGGCCACCACCCGGTCGGCCTCGAGCGTTTCCGACATGCGCGTGAAGCCGCGCAGGTCGGCGAACAGCGCAATCGCGTCGGTGCGCAGGTGGCGCGACAGCAGGCTTTCCGGCGAATTGCCGGCGGCCAGCACTTCCGACAGCACTTCCGGGGCGATGTAGCGCTCGAAGGTGCGCTGCATCTGGCGGCGCCGGTCGACCTCGCGCTCCAGGCGCTCGTACTCCAGGGCGCGCCGCATTTCTGACAGGCGCGCCAGGGTGCGCACCCTGGCCACCAGTTCTTCGGCGTGCACCGGCTTGGACAGGAAATCGTCGGCACCGGCCTCGATGCCGCGCACCCGGTCTTCCCGTCGCGAGAGGGCCGTGACCAGCACCACCGGAATGTCGATGGTCGAGGGTTCGGCCTTCAGTCGGCGGCACACTTCCAGGCCGTCGATGCCGGGCAGAATGATGTCGAGCAGCACCACCGAAGGACGCACCACCGGCACCATGGCCAGGGCCTGTTCCCCGTCGCGGCTGGTGCGCACCACAAATCCGGCGCGCTCCAGGTAAAGCCGGATCAGCGAAGTGGTGTCTTCATGATCGTCCACCACCAGCACTTCCGCCCCTTCCAGCGAACGCAGGTCGGGCGAGGCGCGGCTGGCAGGACGCGGTGGCAGGCTCATCCGGAGACGAACACCACGTTCACATGGGCCAGGAATGCGCGCAGGTCATGGATGCAGTCGGCCAGGGCAAGCCGGTCGCCGACGGCGCACAGGGCTTCCAGGCGTTCGCCCAGGCGGGTGATCTGGATGAAGCCATAGCCGCCGCCGACCCCCTTCAGGTTGTGACCGGTCTGCTGGATGGTCATCAGGTCGCCCACGGCGAGCGCGGCTTCCAGCAGCGCCACATCGGCCTGACGGTTGTGGAGGAAGGTTGGCAGCAGCGCACGCAATTCCTCCGGCACTTCTACGGTGATGGGCGAGAACATAGGACGGGCGTGCCAGGCTGCAGACAAAGGCTAAGGTACGTGCAAACGGCCCGCCTTTACAATCTTTACGTGGCACGGCAGCCCCGCCGTCGTTCAGCCCTGCACCACGGGGATGCCGGCAATCCGTGCCTTCCATTCGGCCGGACCGGTCTGGTGCACCGAGGTGCCCTGCGCATCCACCGCCACGGTCACCGGCATGTTTTCCACCTCGAATTCATAGATGGCTTCCATGCCGAGGTCGGCAAAGGCCACCACGCGCGAGGACTTGATCGCCTTCGAGACCAGATACGCGGCCCCGCCCACCGCCATCAGGTAGACGCTGTGGTGGTCACGAATCGCCTCGATGGCCGTGGGACCGCGTTCGGCCTTGCCGATCATGCCGAGCAGGCCGGTTTTTTCCAGCATCATGCGCGTGAACTTGTCCATGCGCGTGGCCGTGGTCGGGCCGGCGGGTCCCACCACTTCGTCGCGCACCGGATCGACCGGGCCGACGTAATAGATGAAGCGTCCGCGGAAGTCGACGCCGTCTGGCAGGCTCTCGCCCTTGGCGAAGAGATCGGCGATGCGCTTGTGGGCGGCATCGCGGCCGGTCAACAGCTTGCCGTTCAGCAACAGGGTTTCGCCCGGCTTCCAGGTGGCGACCTCGGCGGCGGTCACGGTATCCAGGTTGACCCGCCGGGCGTCCTGGCTGGGGGCCCAGGTGACGTCGGGCCAGTCGGACAGCGCAGGCGGTTCGATGATGGCTGCCCCGGAACCGTCCAGCACAAAATGGGCATGCCGGGTGGCGGCACAGTTCGGGATCATCGCCACCGGCAGCGACGCGGCGTGGGTGGGATAGTCGAGAATCTTGACGTCAAGCACGGTGGTCAGGCCACCCAGGCCCTGCGCACCAATACCCAGGGCATTGACCTTTTCGTGCAGTTCCAGCCGCAGTTCTTCGATGCGGTTGGCGGGACCGCGCGCCTTCAGGTCGTGCAGGTCGATGGGCTGCATCAGCGCTTCCTTGGCCATCAGCATCGCCTTTTCCGCCGTGCCGCCGATGCCGATGCCCAGCATGCCCGGCGGGCACCAGCCAGCGCCCATGGTGGGTACGGTTTTCAGCACCCAGTCGACCAGCGAGTCGGACGGGTTGAGCATCACGAATTTGCTCTTGTTCTCCGAGCCGCCGCCCTTGGCTGCCAGCGACACCTCCACCGTGTTGCCGGGCACCAGCTCGACGTGCACCACAGCCGGCGTGTTGTCCTTGGTGTTGCTGCGCCGGCCAGCCGGGTCGGCCACGATCGAGGCGCGCAGGGTGTTGTCGGGATGCAGGTAGGCCCGGCGCACCCCTTCGTTCACCATGTCCTGCAGCGAGAGCGTGGCGTCCCAGCGCACCTCCATGCCCACTCTCAGGAATACCACCACGATGCCGGTGTCCTGGCAGATCGGCCGGCGCCCCTCGGCGCACATGCGCGAATTGGTCAGGATCTGCGCAATGGCGTCGCGCGCCGCCGGCGAGGTCTCGGCCTTGTAGGCGTCACCCAGGGCGCGCAGGTAGTCGGCCGGGTGGTAGTAGGAAATGTACTGCAGGGCGTTGGCAACACTGTCGATCAGGTCAGCCTGGCGGATGATGGTCATGGTCGGATCTTTCGGGCGCTAAGCGCACGGTCGGGTGGTGGAAACGGCCGGAATGCCGCCCTGGAATGATACGCCCAGGCGTGACCGTGCTGTGTCCAGCCCTGAACAGGCCACAAGCGGTGCTGGCGCGCCTGAGCCCACAGACTGCACAGCGGACGTCGGCGTGTTGGCCGCCATGCAATTCGCGGTCTGCGACACGGCAGACGTGATGCAGCGAGCGACCCGGCTTGCCATCGAAACCGGACATTACCTGTTCGATACGCTCTACCATGCGGTGGCGCTTGAGCATGCCAGCGCGGTGCTGGTGACGGCGGATCAACACTTCAGGCGGAAAGCGGAACGGTATGGTGCCATCCTGCCCCTGGAGAGGGTCGAGACGATCCTCTGACCGCAGAGACTTGGGCTATGGTCAGACCCCGGCCCATGCCCCACCCATGTCAGGTCGCACCGATGTTCACCGTCGATCTATCGTCCGATTCCAACAGGAGCGTTGCATGCTGGTTTTTCAGGTTCTTCGAATCATTCGCCGCTGCGCCAGGCTGTCGCCAGCCGCCCGATCGCCCATGGTCGGGTCGCGCATCGCCGGGACGTGCAACGCCGGCAGTTTGATTCCCAAGCCGGGTGTCTCCTGGCCGGCGATCCCCGCCGTGCTCATGGCCATGGCACTCATCCCTGGTGCCCGGGCGGCCGATGAGGAGCTGGACGCCTGCCTGAAGCGGCAGGGTTCGCGGCAGGACATCATCCGCCATTGCACGGCGGCCGCCGGACAGCCCGGGCTGTCTGACACCCGGCATGCCGCCGTGCTCAACCAGCGTGGCCTGACCCGGCTGGCCGAGGGGGCGATGGCAGAGGCGCACCAGGACTTCGATGACGCGATCCGGCTGGATGCTACCTTGGCCAGCACCTGGAATTCGCGCGCCGTGCTGTTCCTGCAGCAGGGCGAGGCAGCCCGGGCGGTGGCCGACGAGGAGCAGGCGGTCAAGCTGTCGCCCAAGTATGCGTTTGCCTGGGCCAATCTGGGGCAGGCGCGGTTGATGAACCGCGACCTTGCCGGCGCCCTGGCGGCCGAGAGTGAAGCGTTGCGGCTGGCCCCCGCCAATGTCGAGCTGGTGTACGTCGGGCGCGCCAAGGCCTATCTCGCCCAGCGTGACTATGCGGCGGCCAAGGCCGATCTCGAGGCGGCCCTGCAGGCCAATCCGCGCTACGCCAATGCGCTGAGCGGCCTTGCCGTGCTGCAGGTCTGCCAGGGGGATTTTGCGGCGGCCGCCCAGGCCTTCCGGCGGGAACGCGAAGTGCGGCCCGATGATGAGTCGGCCATCGATCTGGTGATGGCGCTGCAGCGCGCAGGCCAGGACGCCAGCAAGGAGCTGGCAACCCTGACCCGGAACCTGGACGAGAAGCAGGGCATTCCGACCGGGCTCGCCCTGTTCATGGAAAAGGCGACCCCGGAGCAGGTGCTGGGCTCAACCCAGGACCACGACCCCTGGATGCAGCGGCAGCGCAGCTGCCGTGCCCAATATCAGGTGGCCGAGTGGTATCTGGTGCATGGCAAGTCCGGACCGGCACGGCAGGCGCTGGAACAGGCACGGCAGAGCTGCGATCCGTCACAGTCCTCCTACGCCCCTGCTGTGGCGGAATTGTCACGGCTGTCCGGGCACTGATCGGCGGCCATTTGTTCCTGGCCCGTACCCAAACCGGCGACGCTGGCCTTATAATCGTGGTCAAGCTAAAAAAGCTGATGATTATCATAAGGTTTTAAACGAATGTTTCAGGCGGCGCCCGCCCGTTGTGCCCCCCTGAGCCAGCCCCAAGCCAGCAGTGAGGAGAAAAACAGTTCATGAGCATCGAATCGGCCCTCAACGAGAACCGGTTGTTCCCCCCGTCTGACGCTTTCACCAGCAAGTCCCATGTGCCGAGCATGCAGGCGTATCAGGCGCTGTGTGCCGAGGCAGAGGCGGATTACGGCGGGTTCTGGGCCAAGCAGGCGAGCGCGCGCATCGACTGGCACACGCCATTCACCCAATCGCTCGATGAGAGCAACGCACCCTTCTACACCTGGTTTGCCGACGGCACCCTGAACGTTTCCTACAACTGCCTGGATCGCCATCTCGCCACGCGGGGCGACAAGGTGGCCGTGATCTTCGAGGCCGATGGCGGCGAGGTCACCCGGGTGACCTACCGCGAGCTGCACGCACGCGTCTGCCGTTTCGCCAATGCTCTGAAGGCCAAGGGCGTTCAGAAAGGCGACCGTGTGGTGATCTACCTGCCGATGAGCGTGGAAGCAATCGTCGCCATGCAGGCCTGCGCGCGCATCGGCGCGATCCACTCGGTGGTGTTTGGCGGGTTTTCGTCCAAGAGCCTGAACGAGCGCATTGTCGACGCGGGCGCCGTGCTGGTGATCACCTCCGACGGTCAGTTCCGCGGCGGCAAGGCGATTCCGTTGAAGCCGGCGGTGGACGAGGCCCTGGCGATGGGTGGTACGGGTTCGGTGAAGGGTGTGGTGGTGTATCGCCGCACCGGTGCACCGACCGCCTTTGATGCCAGCCGTGACATCTGGTGGGACGACTTCCAGGCCGGCCAGGCCGAGACCTGCCCGCCGGAATTCGTCAGTGCCGAGCACCCACTGTTCATCCTCTACACCAGTGGCTCGACCGGCAAGCCGAAGGGCGTGCAGCACTCCAGTGGCGGTTATCTGCTTGGCGCGCTGGCCAGCCTGGAATGGGTGTTCGATTTCAAGGATAACGACGTGTTCTGGTGTACGGCCGACGTGGGCTGGATCACCGGGCACTCGTACGTGGCCTATGGCCCGCTGGCCGCCGGCGGCACCCAGGTGGTGTTCGAGGGAGTGCCCACCTATCCGGATGCCGGCCGCTTCTGGCGCATGATCCAGGATCACAAGGTCACCATCTTCTACACCGCACCCACGGCCATCCGTTCGCTGATCAAGGCCGGCGGCGACCTGCCGGGCAAGTACGACCTGTCCAGCCTGCGCCTGTTGGGATCGGTGGGCGAGCCGATCAATCCGGAAGCCTGGATCTGGTATTACAACGTGGTCGGCGGTGCCCGCTGCCCCATCGTGGACACCTGGTGGCAGACCGAGACCGGCAGCCACATGATCGCGCCGCTGCCCGGCGCCGTGGCCCTGAAGCCGGGTTCGTGCACCTTCCCGTTGCCGGGCATCATGGCGGCGATCGTGGATGAACTGGGTGAGGACGTCGAGAAGGGCAAGGGCGGTTTCCTGGTGATCAAGCGGCCTTTCCCGTCGCAAGTGCGCACGCTGTGGAACGACCCCGAGCGCTTCAAGACCGCCTACTTCCCGCCGGAACTGAAAGGCTATTATCTGGCGGGCGATTCGGCCAACCGCGATCTGGATGGTTACTTCTGGATCATGGGTCGCGTGGACGATGTGCTAAACGTCTCCGGTCACCGTCTGGGCACCATGGAAATCGAATCGGCCTTGGTGGCCAACCCGCTGGTGGCCGAGGCCGCCGTGGTCGGCAAGCCGCACGACATCAAGGGCGAGGCGGTGGTGGCCTTCGTGGTGCTGAAGGGTGACCGGGCGACGGGTGACGCCGCCAAGACCATTGCCGCCCAACTGCGCGACTGGGTGGGGCAGCAGATCGGCCCGATCGCCAAGCCGGACGAGATCCGCTTTGGCGACAACCTGCCGAAAACCCGCTCGGGCAAGATCATGCGCCGTCTGCTGCGCTCGCTCGCCAAGGGCGAGGAGATCACCCAGGACACCTCCACCCTGGAAAACCCGGCGATCCTGGATCAGCTGAAAGAAGCCGTGAAGTGACCAGTAGCACCTGCGCGCGATGAAGCTGCTGGACCGTTACATCGCGCGCGAGGTGCTGCAGGGGTTTGGCCTGGTGTTCGCCGGCCTGCTCCTGCTGTTTTCCTTTTTTGACCTGATCCACGAACTGAACGACCTGGGGCGCGGCCACTACACGGTGGGGCGCATGTTCGTGTTCGTGCTGCTGGCCATGCCCGGGCACGCCTATGAGCTGTTCCCGATCTCGGCCCTGATCGGTACGCTGTACGGTCTGTCCAACCTGTCGGTGCACTCCGAAATCACGGCCATGCGCGCAGCCGGCCTCTCCCGGGTTGACCTCGGGGCGGCGCTGGCGCGGGTTGGCGGCCTGCTGGTGGTACTCGGGTTCGTGCTTGGGGAAGTGGTGATGCCGCTGTCCGAAAGTGCCGCCCAGCAGTGGCGCCTGTCGGCATTGAATTCCCTCGTGGCCACCCAGTTCCGCTCGGGACTTTGGGTGAAGGATGAACGCAGTTTCGTCAACATTCAGGAAATCCTGCCCGACAACACCTTGCGCGGGGTGCGCATCTACAGCTTCGCCAGCGACAACCGCCTGGCATCCATCCGGTCGGCGCGTCAGGGGGAATACACCGGGCCTGGTGAGTGGCGGCTGCAGGGCGTATCGGAAACCCGGTTCACTGGCGATGCTGCCACCTTGCTGGCGGCTGACGAACAACCCTGGCATTCGGTGCTGACCCCCGCCATCCTGTCGGTGCTTCTGGTGGAGCCAGAGCAGATGTCGCTCTGGAACCTGTTCACCTATGTGCAGCACCTGCGCGAAAACCGGCAACGCACCACGCGCTTCGAGATCGCGCAATGGAGCAAGGCGCTGTATCCCCTGAGTGTGCTGGTGATGATGTGGCTGGCCATGCCCTTCGGCATGCATCGCAGCCGCGCCGGCGGGCTGGGCCGCCAGATCATGACCGGCATTGGCCTGGGACTGACCTTTTATTTGGTGTCCCGACTGTTTTCCTACGTGGGCGAGCTCTACAACTGGAGTCCGCTGGCCAGTACGCTGGGACCGAACCTGTTGTTTCTGGGTATGGCACTGGCCCTGTCGCGCTGGATGGACGCCCGCGCCTGAGCGCGCCGGGCAGAAGTGTCGGTGACGCGCAGACGGCAGGTGGCGTCGAGTTTCTCAGCCCGTGATCCGGATCAGCCGGGTGCCCAGCAGCCGGTCGTGCAGGTAGAGTCCCTCGGGGTCGGCAAATGCCCACGCGAACGGCAGGCCGAGCAGGGCAATGCCCAGGAACACCAACAGCATGCGCGCCAGCGCGAGTGCCGGACTGAGCGCGCCGCCGTCACGGCGGACCACGCGCATGCGCCAGGTCTTCATCGGCAGGGTCTGCCCGCCGTGGGTCCAGAACCACGTGAAGTAGACCGTGATCACCAGCATCATCCAGGCGCGGTTGTACAACTGCAGGCTGGTATTGTCGTGGTTGAGGACCTGACCGAAAGGCACCAGCACAAAACCGGCCAGCACCAGTACCCCGGCCAGCAGCAGCACTTCGTACAGGCCGCAGGCCAGGCGGGTCATCAGGCCGGGCGAGGCCGTTGGCGTCATGCTGGCAGGCGCTGACGACGGACCGGCCCTGACTCCAGCCGCCGCAGCGTTTTTCTGGTCATCGGAAATTGTCACCTGCGGTGTGCCCGCCCAGCGCTGGGCTCAGCGCGCGGCGGTGGGCAGCGTGGCTGGCTCTGCAGCGCTGCCTGGCGCGGCCGTCATGCCGTTGCTCGCCGGGCCCGCCGGTGGCGCGGCCTGCGCGCCATGGTGCGAGGGTGCTGTCGTTCCAGCCGCCGAGGTGGTGGGTTCCGAACCACCGATGGTCTTGGTCCAGCGCTTCTTGATGGCTTCCTTCTTGTCGCTCGGCAGGGCGTGGTATTTACGGAAGGTGTCGCGCGCTTCCAGTCGGGTCTCGTGCGGCAGCTTCGCCCACTGCGGCAGGCGGTTGAGAAAGCGCTGCTGCTCGATCGGCGTCAGTTGCGGGAAGTGCTTGGCGGCGTTGACCAGCCGCTGACGCTGGAAGCCCGGCATGGTGTTCCAGTCAGCAGCCACGGGCGCCAGCACTTGGCGCAAGGCGGGGTCGAGCGTTTCCCAGCGGGGTCCCGGGTCACTGGGGGCAGCCGCGCTGCCAACCGAGGGAAGGCCACACAGCAGCAGGGCCGCCAGCAGCAGCGATGCGAGTCGCGCAAGGCCACGTCGTCGACGCCGGTGCTGGGCCGGTTCGGACCGCGCCGCCAGGCGGCTGGCGCGGGCATGGGTCAGCGCGAGCTGTTGACCCATTCCTTGAAGTCCGGGTGCAGGAAGGTGTAGAGCGGCAGGTCACTGGACAGCATCTTGGCATCCAGCAAGCCCTGATCGTTGTCGTCGTCGTCGGTTGCCTGTTGCCAATAAGCCATCCCGCCCATCATGGCGAGCAGTGCCAGACCGACGAACAGCATGCGCAGGTGATGGAAATGACCGTGGTCAGCTTCCTCATGAAAGCCGAGCACGGTGCTGCCGACCTGGCTGGTGTTGCTGGCCATGATCTGGTCACGTTCCGCGACGCGTGCGCTCGCCAGGGCTCGGTGACGGGCCTGCTCCAGCCGGCTCATCACAATACCATCCAGTTGGCGCGAGCCTTCGCTTAGCTGCTGGCAGATGTGCCGTCCAAACTGTTCTTCGTTCATCGTTTCACCCCCCGTGGGCCAAGCACCGCAGCCAAGGCGTGTACAGCCCGTGAGCAATGGGTTTTCACGCTCCCTTCGGAGCATCCCATCACGGACGCCGTCTCGGCAACATCCAATTCCTCCCAGTAACGCAGCAGGAAGGCTTCGCGTTGACGCGCTGGCAACTTTTCCAGCGCGTGTTCGATTTCGGTCAGGGTTTGCTGCTGGTCAAGGGCCATTTCCGGCCCCGGGAAATGCGGGTGGTCCTGCTGCGCCTCCAGCATCTCCAGCACATCATGCTCCTCTTCCTCATCCTTGCTGAAAAACGATGAAAAAAGTCGCGTCCAGGTGTTGCGCACCTTGGAGCGGCGGAAGTGATCGGTGGTGGCATTCTGCAGGATGCGCTGGAACACCAGCGGCAGCTCCTCGGCCGGCCGGTCGCCATACCGCTCGGTCAGCTTGAGCATGGCCTCCTGGACGATATCCAGGGCCGCCTGTTCGTCGCGGACCGCAAAGAAGGCGTGCTTGTAGGCACGGCGCTCGACACCGGCGAGAAAGTCGGAGAGTTCCTTGTGCGTTGCCAGTTTGCTGCCCTTCCTGCCACCTTGACCTGCGCTATCGCAGGGCTTATTGTTTCGGGTTCCCACTTAATTATATACGTGACACTGCCCCGCACGCAGAGGTCATGATCAGGGTCTCCCGCAATGCAACTCTCCGGCGCTGAAATCACGCTGCGCTGCCTGGCCGAGGAAGGTGTTGACTACATCTTCGGTTATCCGGGCGGTGCAGTACTCTACATCTACGACGCAATCTTCAACCAGGACAAGGTCAAGCACATCCTGGTGCGGCACGAGCAGGCAGCCGTGCATGCGGCGGACGGGTATGCGCGCGCCTGCGGTCGCCCCGGCGTGGCTCTGGTCACCAGTGGTCCCGGGGTCACCAATGCGGTGACCGGCATTGCCACGGCATACCTCGATTCGATCCCGATGGTGATCATCAGCGGCCAGGTGCCCACCCGCGCCATCGGCCTGGACGCCTTCCAGGAAGTGGATACGGTCGGCATCACCCGGCCCTGCGTGAAGCACAACTTCCTGGTGAAGGATGTGGCCGAACTGGCCACCACCATCAAGAAGGCCTTTTATGTGGCCACCACCGGGCGGCCGGGGCCGGTGCTGGTTGACATCCCGAAGGATGTCAGCCAGCAGATGGCAGAGTACGACTATCCGACGAGCGTCACCATGCGCTCGTACAACCCGGTCACCAAGGGGCACGCCGGCCAGATCAAGAAGGCCGTGCAGATGCTGCTGGAAGCCAAGCGGCCGATGATCTACGCCGGCGGCGGGGTGGTGCTTGGCGATGCCGCCCCCAACCTGACCAAGCTGGTGCGCCACCTGGGTTTTCCCTGCACCAACACGCTGATGGGCCTGGGCGCCTATCCCGCCAGCGACAAGCAGTTTGTCGGCATGCTGGGCATGCACGGCACCTATGAAGCCAACCTTGCCATGCAGGGCTGTGATGTGCTGCTGGCCGTGGGCGCGCGTTTCGACGATCGCGTGATCGGCAACCCGGAGCACTTCTTCCAGGCGGGCCGACGCATCATCCACATCGACATCGACCCGTCGTCGATTTCGAAACGCGTCAAGGTGGATGTACCCATCGTGGGCAACATCAACGACGTGGTGGAAGAGATGCTGCGCTTGCTGGCAGCCAGCGAGCACAAGCCGGATGCGGCTGCCCTGGCTGACTGGTGGGCGCAGATCGACACCTGGCGTGGGCGCGACTGCCTGGGCTACGACCGCAGCAACACCGAGATCATCAAGCCACAGAGCGTGATCGAGACGCTGTGGAAGGTGACCGGCGGTGATGCCTTTGTCACGTCCGATGTCGGACAGCACCAGATGTGGGCCGCCCAGTATTACCGCTTCGACGAGCCGCGCCGCTGGATCAACTCCGGTGGCCTGGGCACGATGGGTTTCGGACTGCCGTCGGCGATGGGCGTGCAGTTTGCCCACCCGGACGCCACGGTGGCCTGCGTCACCGGCGAGGCCAGCATCCAGATGTGCATCCAGGAACTGTCCACCTGCAAGCAGTACAGCCTGCCGATCAAGATCGTCAACCTGAACAACCGCTACCTGGGCATGGTGCGCCAGTGGCAAGAGCTGCAGCATGGCAACCGGCAGTCCGAGTCCTATATGGAAGCGCTGCCTGACTTCGTCAAGCTGGCCGAGAGCTATGGCCACGTCGGCTTCCGCATCGACCGGCCGCAGGATGTCGAGGCGGTGATGCGCGAAGCGTTTGCCCTGAAAAACCGCACCGTGTTCCTCGACTTCCAGACCGACCAGACCGAGAACGTGTTCCCCATGGTGCCCGGGGGCAAGGGCCTGACTGAAATGCTGCTCGGTTCGGAGGACCTGTGAATTCCAATCGCCACATCCTGTCGCTGCTGCTCGAAAACGAAGCCGGCGCCCTGTCCCGCGTCGCCGGCCTGTTTTCGGCGCGCGCCTACAACATTGAATCGCTAACGGTGGCACCCACCGAAGACCCCACCATGTCGCGGATGACCATCGTGACCTCGGGTTCGGAGGACGTGATCGAGCAGATCACCAAACAGCTGAACAAGCTGATCGAGGTGGTGAAGGTGTTCGACCTGAACGAGGGCCGTCACATCGAACGCGAACTGATGCTGGTGAAGGTGCGTGCCGAGGGCAAGGACCGCGAGGAGATCAAACGCACGGCCGACATCTTCCGCGGACGCGTCATCGACGTCACCGACCGCATCTACACCATCGAATTGACCGGCACCCGCGACAAGCTGGATGCCTTCCTCGAGGCCATTGGGCACACCCAGATCCTCGAGACGGTCCGTACCGGTGCCTCTGGCATCGGGCGCGGCGAGTGGATCCTGCGCGTCTGACCGACGCACCGGGCTGCTTCCCTCATTCCCATCCCACTCGCGGTTTTCGATCCCGTCACCGCACCCCTACGGAGCTGATTCTTCCATGAGCATGAAGGTTTATTACGAAAAGGACGCCGACCTCTCCCTGATCCAGGGCAAGAAGGTCACCATCATCGGCTACGGCTCGCAGGGCCATGCCCATGCCAACAACCTGAAGGATTCCGGCGTGGACGTCACCGTGGCGCTGCGCGCCGGTGGTGCCTCGTGGAAGAAGGCTGAAGCGGCCGGCCTGAAGGTGAAGGAAGTGGCCGATGCCGTGAAGGGTGCCGACCTTGTGATGATCCTGCTGCCCGACGAGAGCCAGCCGGACGTCTACCGTACCGAGATCGCTCCGAACATCAAGGCCGGTGCCGCACTGGCCTTTGCCCACGGATTCAACGTGCACTTCGGCCAGATCGTGCCGCGCGCCGACATCGACGTGATCATGATCGCCCCGAAAGGCCCGGGCCATCTGGTGCGTTCCACCTACACCCAGGGCGGCGGCGTGCCGTCGCTGATCGCCGTGCACCAGGACGCGAGCGGCAAGGCCCGCGATGTGGCGCTGTCCTACGCAGCGGCCAATGGCGGTGCGCGCGCCGGCGTGATCGAGACCTCGTTCCGCGAAGAAACCGAAACCGACCTGTTCGGTGAGCAGGCCGTACTGTGCGGCGGCGCCACCGCCCTGGTGCAGGCTGGCTTCGATACGCTGGTGGAAGCCGGCTACGCCCCGGAAATGGCCTACTTCGAATGCCTGCATGAACTGAAGCTGATCGTCGACCTGATGTACGAGGGCGGCATCGCCAACATGCGCTACTCGATCTCGAATACCGCCGAGTACGGCGATTTCACCCGCGGACCGCGCGTGGTGAACGAGCAGACCCGTGCCGAGATGAAGAAGATCCTCTACGAGATCCAGAGTGGCCAGTTCGCCAAGGAATTCATCCTGGAAAACAAGGCGGGTGCCGCCTCGCTGCACGCCATGCGTCGCCTGGGCCGTGAACACCCGATCGAGACCGTGGGCGCCAAACTGCGTGGCATGATGCCCTGGATCTCGAAGAACAAGCTGGTCGATCAGTCCAAGAACTGAGTGAGCCAGTCGCACTATCCCCACCCCCTCATTGCCCGTGAGGGATGGCCGTACCTCGGCGGCAGCTTCCTGGCTGCTGCTCTGGTTACGGCGGTGGCGGGATGGCCATGGGGGCTTCCCCTGTGGCTATTCGCGCTGTTCGTGCTGCAATTTTTCCGCGACCCGGCGCGTCTGGTCACGGCACCGGCACAGGCGGTGGTGTCGCCCGCCGATGGCCGCATCGTGGCGGTGATGCCTGTCACCGACCCCTGGCTGAACCGGCCGGCGATCAAGATCAGCGTGTTCATGAACGTGTTCAACGTGCACTCCAACCGCAGTCCGGTGGACGGCACGGTGACCGCGATCACCTATCATCCCGGCAAATTCGTCAATGCCGATCTCGACAAGGCCTCGGAGCACAACGAACGAAATGCAATCTGCCTGCAGACCACGTCGGGACATCGCATCACCTGCGTGCAGGTGGCCGGCCTGATTGCCCGGCGCATCCTGTGCTACACCGCCGTCGGGGCCACGCTGGTGCGTGGCGAGCGCTACGGTTTCATCCGCTTCGGATCGCGGGTCGACCTGTATCTGCCACCCGAAGCACGCGTGCGGGTGGCGATTGGCGATCGGGTGTCGGCGGCGCTGACCACGCTGGCCGAACTGCCCTGATCTCTCACGCAAGGAGTCATGATGGCTGAGCAATTGCCGGATCCGCTGGTGAGCGGCGTTCGCCGCCGGGGTATCTACCTGCTGCCCAATGCCTTTACCACGGCAGCCCTGTTTTCCGGCTTCTACGCCATCGTGATGGCGATGAACGGCAACTTTGTTGATTCGGCCCAGGCGATCTTCGTCGCCATGGTGCTGGATGGCCTGGATGGCCGGGTGGCGCGTCTGACCCGCACGCAAAGTGCCTTTGGCGCCGAATACGACAGCCTCTCGGACATGGTCTCGTTCGGGGCGGCACCCAGCCTGCTGATGTACGAGTGGGCCCTGCGCGGTATGGGCAAGCTGGGCTGGCTGGCGGCCTTCGTCTACTGCTGTGGTGCCGCCCTGCGGCTGGCGCGGTTCAACACGCAGATCGGCAGCGTGGACAAGCGCTGGTTCATTGGCCTGCCGAGCCCGGCTGCGGCCGCCCTGATCGGCGGTCTGGTCTGGGTGCTGCATGGTGAATATCAGGTGGTGGGGCGTGACATCCACTGGTTTGCCTGGGTGCTTACCCTGTTTGCCGGCCTGACCATGGTGTCGAACGTCAAGTTCTACAGCTTCAAGGACATCAACCTGCGCCGCGCCGTGCCGTTCTGGATGGTGCTGGTGGTGATGCTGGCTTTCGTGGTAATCACCATCGACCAGGCGCGCGTGCTGTTCGCGCTGTTTGCCGCTTATGCCCTGCATGGCTACGTGCTGTGGGCGCTGAGCCGGTTCGGCCGCTTCCGGCGCAACCGTACTGCGCATCTGAAGGTGCCACCGCGCAAGGTGGAATAACCCCTGCCTGCGGGCCGGCGATACAATCGCGCCAAAGGTGCGGTGCCATCCTAGAGGAGCGTCTGTCATGACCGACCAGCTGATCATTTTCGACACCACCCTGCGAGACGGCGAACAGAGTCCGGGCGCGTCGATGACCCGCGAGGAGAAGATCCGGATCGCGCGGCAGCTCGAAAAGATGCGCGTGGACGTGATCGAGGCCGGTTTTCCGGCCGCCTCCCCGGGTGACTTCGAGTCGGTCAAGGCGGTGGCTGGCACCATCCGTGACAGCATCGTGGCGGGGCTGGCACGGGCGCAATTCGGCGACATCGAGCGCGCCGGCGAAGCGATCCGTCCGGCGGCGCGTGGCCGGATCCACACCTTCATCGCCACCAGCCCGATCCACATGGAAAAGAAGCTGCGCATGTCGCCGGCGCAGGTGCTGGAACAGGCGGTCGCGGCGGTCAGGCGCGCGCGCGATTTCACCGATGATGTCGAGTTTTCGGCCGAGGACGCCGGTCGCAGTGATCCCGATTTTCTCTGTCAGGTGTTCGAGGCGGTGATCCGCGCCGGCGCGCGCACCCTGAATGTGCCGGACACGGTGGGCTACACCATGCCGCAACAGTACGGCGAGCTGATCCGCTCGCTGCGCGAGCGCATTCCCAACAGCGATCAGGCGGTCTTTTCCGTGCACTGCCACAACGACCTCGGGCTGGCGGTGGCCAATTCGCTGGCCGCCGTGCTGGCCGGGGCCCGCCAGGTGGAATGTACGGTCAATGGCCTGGGAGAGCGTGCCGGCAACGCCGCGCTGGAAGAAATCGTGATGGCGGTGCGCACCCGCCGCGACGTGTTCCCGGTCGAGACGCGCATCGACACCACCCAGATTGTCGCCGCCAGCCGGCTGGTGTCGGGCATCACCGGGTTTCCGGTCCAGCCGAACAAGGCGGTGGTGGGGGCGAATGCCTTTGCGCACGAATCCGGCATCCATCAGGATGGCGTGCTGAAAAACCGCGAAACCTACGAAATCATGCGTGCCGAAGATGTCGGCTGGCACGCCAACCGGCTGGTGCTGGGCAAGCTGTCCGGTCGCAATGCGTTCCGCTCGCGTCTGCACGAACTGGGTATCGAACTGGCCAGCGAGGCGCAGCTCAACACGGCCTTCCAGCGCTTCAAGGAGCTGGCGGACCGCAAGCATGAAATTTTTGACGAGGACCTGCACGCGCTGGTGAGTGACGAGAGCCTGGCCCCGGTGGCCGATCACTTCAGCCTGGTGGCCATGCGGGCGCATTCCGAGACGGGCGAGCGGCCACAGGCCAGCATCACCATCCGTGCCGGTGCCACCGAGCAGATGGCCAGTTCAGACGGCAGCGGTCCGGTCGATGCGGTGTTCAAGGCGATCGAGCAGATTGCGCCGAGCGGCGCCCAGCTGCAGCTCTACTCCGTGAACGCCATCACCAGCGGGACCGAGTCACAGGGCGAAGTGACGGTGCGGCTGGCCCAAGGCGAGCGGGTGGTAAACGGGCTGGGCGCCGACACCGACATCGTGGTGGCCTCGGCGAAGGCCTACCTGAATGCCCTCAACAAGCTGCACCACGGTGCGCAGCGTCTCAATCCGCAGGCGTGATCTGCAGGGCCAGCGTGGCGATCCGGCGGCCCAGTGCCAGGGCCAGCGTCTTCTCATGCGCGACGATGTCTGGGCTCGAGGCATCGCCGGCCACGTGGCCGGCGCCGTAGGGACTGCCGCCACCGCGGGTCTGGTGCAGGGCCGCCTCGGTGTAGGGCAGGCCGGCCAGCACCATGCCGTGATGGAACAGGGGCAGCATCATGCTGAGCAGGGTGCTTTCCTGGCCACCATGCTGGCTGCCACCCGATACGAAGACGCCGGCTGGCCGGCCGGCCAGCGCACCGCTCATCCACAGGCCGGCAGTCTGATCGAGGAAATACTTGAGGGGCGCCGCCATGTTGCCGAAGCGCACCGGGCTGCCCAGGATCAGGCCAGCGCAGTCGCGCAGGTCCTCCAGTTCGGCATAGGGGGCGCCGCTGTCCGGCACGGCCGGGGCGGTTGCCTCGCTGACCGGCGAGACGCGCGGCACGGTGCGCAGCCGGGCGGCACAGCCCTCGACCGAATCGACGCCGCGCGCCACCAGACGGGCCAGTGCCTGGGTGGCACCGTTGCTGCTGTAGTACAAGACCAGGATCTCGCGCATGGCATTTTCCAGGAGGGTTGAGGACTGGCATCAGCGCCTGTCAGCCGGGATGGCCGGGCTGCGAGGCGCAGTATACCGGGCGCAGGCCGCGCTGCTGCCGGACGACCCGCGAGTGCCTCTGCATCCGGCGCAGCGCCTGCTGGGTTTTGCGGCCTTTGCCTACGGACGCTTCCTGCGGGCACGCAGCCTGCAGGTGGCCGGCAGCCTGACCTGCACCACGCTGCTGGCCCTGGTGCCGGTGCTGACAGTGGCGCTCACCGTGCTGACGGCCTTCGCCAGTTTTCGCCAGCTGCTGCCGCGTGTCCGCGAGTTTCTGCTAGGCGCGGTGCTGCCTGAGACGGCCAGCCGCATCATCGCCGGCTACATGACGCATTTTTCGGCGAATGCCGCCCAGTTGCGGCTGGCCGGCACCCTGGTGCTGGTGGTGGCTGCCGCCATGGCCATGATGACGGTGGACCGCGCGTTTGCCGACATCTGGCGGGTGCGCGCCCGCCGCCCCCTGCTGGGCCGCCTGCTCACCTACTGGGTGTTTCTGATGCTGGCACCGCTCGCCGTGGGCATCGCCCTGACCTTGTCGGTATCGCTGGTCAAGGTCTGGCTGGGGCTGGCCACGGGTCTGCACTGGCTGCCGCGCACCGTGCTGCGGCTGATTCCCTGGTTTGCCATCACCAGCGTGCTGATCGGAGTCTATCGCTGGCTGCCACACCGGCATGTGCCGCTGCGCCACGCGGTGGCCGGCGGCATTGGCGCGGGTCTCGCCTTTGAAGGCATGAAGGGGCTGCTGGGCTGGTACGTGCATCACATGCCTGGCTATGCGCTGGTCTATGGTGCCTTCGCCGCGTTTCCGATCTTCCTGTTGTGGATCTACCTGTCGTGGGCGGTGGTGCTGGGCGGGGCGGTGCTGACGGCCAGCCTGTCGCACTGGCACCAGGATGCCTGGCGCGTGCCGCGCGAGCACCCGGACCAGCGTTTCCGCGATGCCCTGCAGGTGCTGCGCTACCTGATGGCGGCCGGCGATCAGGAGGCGCCGGGCCGGCATCTGGCTGACCTGCAGCGGGCGCTCGGCATGGGCTATGAGGATCTCGAAAATGTGCTCGAGCCATTACAGGCGGCAGGCTGGGTGCGTTTCGATCCGGATGGCTGCTGGGGCGCCCAGCCCTCGGCATGGCGCATGCCGGTGGGCGCGGTCTGGATGCTGTTCCATCACGGACCTCGTCCAGGTGCATGGTGGGCCGGCGAGGCCGATCCGGTCGCGGCCGGCCTGACCGCCCTGGATGCGGTGATTGCCGACCTGCCGCGGCAGGGCCTGGCCCTGCCGGTGGCGCGTCTGGTCAGGCCGGCTTGAACTCGACCATTTCCACGCTCTGGGTATGATCTTCCAGACGGGTCATGCGCAACACGGCGGTGCCCTCCGGACCATTCACCCAGCATTGCCGGCCAGCACCGAAGCTGCCACGCGCCAGCACCAGCAAGGCAGGCCGCTGCAGGTTGGCCAGGGCCGGCAGCTGCAGCGCCGGCCGTGCCGGGCTGTCGGCGGCATCCAGGCGCAGGGTAAGCACCTGAAGGCGCGGTGCCTGCAGTTGCACACCACACTCCAGCACGCTGTCGGGCGCATCGTGCACCCAGCGCACCACGCCGGGCTGCCAGGCGCCGGATTCGGCATGGCGCACCGCGATCTGCTCACCTACCACCACCCGGGTGGGTACCTTGCTGTCCTGACGCAGGGCTAGCCCCCCCGGGCTTTCGTTGATCACTTGCCAGCGTTCACTGGCTTGGCTGTTACGACCCGCGCCCCCCGGAAGGCTGACCGGGCGTCGACCATCGGCCGCCGGTGCGCTCAGGTCCGGTGCGGCCAGCGCGGCAATCGCTTGCAGACCCGGGGCGAGTTCCAGCACATGGCGACCAGGCTGACGGTGGAAGGCGCGCCGTGGCGGTGATGACCAATGACGTTCCAGCCGGGTCAACAGGGCAAGCAGGGCCAGGCGACCTTCCGTGATCGGCAGGGCAGCAAGTTCGGTGTTGTCGCCATCTTCATAGCGCTGACGCACGAGATGCACGTACTGGATCAGTTCACGCGCATCAAGCAGCTTGTCCATCGGGGCGATGACCGTGCCGCCCATCATGCTGAGCGGTCGCGGTGGCTTGTCCTGGCTGGTCTGGATAAGGAACAGGCCGGCACCGTTCTCGTCCTCCCGGTAGGGCTCGATCTGCAGGAAGCGCTGGAAATGACCGACCAGGATCTGCACCGTGCGGGCTTCACCCGGTTGCAGATGATAGGGGTCAATCAGGGCAAACAGCAGCACTTCACGGTAGATCGAAGCCAGAGTGGCCGGGGGCTGACCATCTTCCCCCGCATTCAGGGCGTGCCGGTCGAGGCCGTAGAACGAGGCGTAGTGGTAGAGCTGGTGCAGTTCCTGCCAGGTGCCGGCCGGGGTTGGGGAGTAGGTGCTGTAGGCCGACGAGAGGCTGGTGGCCAGCACCCGCATCAGCCGGCTGAGCAGGAAGGGCAGGGTGCGCCGCCCTTCGGTGGTGAGTTTGTGCGTGTATTCCATCAACACGCGTTTGTAGCCATAACCGAGTTCGATCAGCAGGCTGCGCGCCTGCGCTGCCGCGTCGCGCGCTTCACCGGTGAGCGGCAGGCGGTGGGTGATGTACAGGTTGGCCAGGTCTTCCAGCAAGCGTTCGGTGGCTGGCTGCAGCGCTTCCAGCGCCTGCAGGCGATCTTCCGGTCGCAGTGGCAGCCGGTTGGATTCGTGCAGGTACTGGCACAGCGCTTGCAGCGCTGCGGCCTGGCCCAGATGGTCGAGATGGCCGGCCAGGGCCTTGGCATGTTGCGGCTCGGCAACCGTCGGTTGGGCCGCGGCCAGCTCAGGGACTGCGAAATGGAACGTCATGACGGACTGAGACACCAAGCAGTGGGTAAGTCATTATCCCGAGGTCTGACCAAAACAGGAACCATGCTTATGTTTGTGAATACCTCTTATTTCGGGCGTAAGAACACGATTGTGCGAACGCCTGTCCTCCAGATAGGGGCGGCGGTCCCGCAGATGAGGACACCGGCCTGGCGGACGGCTGGCTCTGCACTGCGAGGTAGCCTGGCCGGCCTGATGGCCACCTGGCTGTGCGCCGCGCTCCCGCTGATGGCGGTGGCGGCAACGTCGGCAGCAGCCGGGGCGTCGGCCAGCCCGGCGGGGGCCGCCAGCTCCGGAAATGCGGCCAGCCCGGCGTTTACGGTCACCGATACGGCAGGTGCCGTGCACAGCCTGCAGCGCTACCATGGCAAGTGGGTGGTGGTGAACTTCTGGGCCACCTGGTGTGCGCCGTGTGTGGCCGAGATGCCCGATTTTGAGGCGGTCTGGCAGGCGCGCCATCAGCGGGATCTGGTGGTGATCGGCGTGGCGATGGATTGGGAACAACGAGAGGAGATCACCCGCTTTGCCGGCAAGCTGGGCGTGCATTATCCGATCGTGCTGGGCAGCGACGAGATTGCCGCCCAGTTCGGCGAGTTTTCCGGACTGCCGGCCACCTTCATCTACGATCCCAATGGGCATCTGGTGCATTCCGGCGTTGGCAAGCTGACCCGGGCGAACCTGGAACATCTGACGGCGACGGCCCACTGACCGGCCGCTTCGGTGGGCCGTAACCCCTCCCGATGGCCAGGCACCCCCGCTATCATGACGGCATGATGTTCTTGAATGCCGCCTCCCCATCGCCTGCAAGACCACGTTGGCGCCGCGCGCCGTTGCTTGGCCGGTCGCCCGGTCTGCTGCTGGCCGGCTTGCTGCTGGGTGCCCTGTTACCCTGGGGCACACCGGCCTGGGCGGGGGCGCAGCGCGAAGAGCCCCTGTCGGCCTCGGTGCGCTCGCTGCTGGCGCGCAGCGTGGCAGATTCGGCCACCGATCGCACCGGCTTGCCCGATCCGGCGTCCGAACGGACCTGGCTGATGCGCACCGCCGAGCGGCTGGCTGGCCGTATCCCCGACCTGCGCCAGCGGCTGGACCTGCTGCGGACTGTCCATTACGAGGCCACCCGGGCAGGGCTGGAGCCGGAGCTGGTGCTGGCCGTCATCCAGGTGGAAAGCGGCTTCCACAAATACGCGGTGTCGCCCGTCGGGGCCCGGGGTTACATGCAGGTGATGCCCTTCTGGCTGCGGGAGATTGGCGGTGCCGGCCAGGATCTGTTCCATCTGCGCACCAACCTGCGCTTTGGCTGCACCATCCTGCGGTATTACGTCGACAGCGAGCACGGCGACCTGTTCCGGGCGCTGGGCCGCTACAACGGCAGCCTGGGACAGCCGCAGTATCCCAACCTGGTGCTGGCAGCCTGGCGGCGAGAATGGGCATCCGCCGGGCTGGCCAGCGCCGGGGCATCCACCCGCCTGCGCTGACCACGGGCAACCGGGTGCGCCGCGCGCGCCCGGCATCGGACGGCTGCGCTTAGCGCGCCCGGTGCCGGGTGACGCCGCTCAGCGCCGCGCGCGCCCGGCATCGGACGGCGCCGCTCAGACGGTCTGTGCCGCCTGTAGCGCGGCCTGCAGGGTGGCAAGGGCCTCTGCTACCGGCACCTTGACCGCTTCTTCTTGATCGCGGGCCTGGAATTCGAGCACGCCTTCCTTCAGACCGCGCTCGCCGATCACAAACCGGAAGGGCACGCCGATCAGTTCCTGGTCGGCCAGCAGCACGCCGGGCCGCTCATCCCGATCATCCAGCAACACGTCGATGCCGGCGGCTTGCAGCGTGGCGTAGAGCGCTTCGGTGGCCTCGCGCACCAGTTCGCTGCGCCCCAGACCCATCGGGATCAGCGAGACGTCGAAGGGAGCCAAAGCGCGCGGAAAGCGGATGCCGCGGGCATCATGATTCTGTTCGATCGCGGCAGCCACCACCCGGCTCACGCCGATACCGTAACAGCCCATTTCCGGCGTGGTCGCTTTGCCGTTGCGGTCCAGGAAGCTGACCTGCATGGCGTTCGAGTACTTGGTGCGCAGCTGAAAGATGTGGCCCACCTCGATGCCGCGCGCCAGGGCGAGCAGGCCCTGGCCATCCGGACTGGGATCGCCGGCCAGCACGTTGCGGATATCCGCCACCAGGTCGGGTTCGGGCAGGTCACGGCCGAAGTTCACCCCGGTCAGGTGCACCGGGGCGGCATTTGCGCCGCAGACGAAGTCGGCCAGATGGGCGGCACTGCGGTCCGCCACCACGCGGATGCGGCTGCGGTCGATGCCGACCGGCCCCATGTAACCGCGCACCGGGCCGAGCAGTTCGGTGATCTCGGCATCACTCGCAAGCTGCCAGCCGGGCACCACCTTGCCGATCTTCACATCGTTCAGGTCATGGTCTCCGCGCAGCAGCAATAGGACGGCCGCGCCCTCGCCATCCTTGCCCAGCAGGGCCTTGATGGTCTGCGTCACCGGCAGTTGCAGGAAGGCAGCGACGTCGGCGCAGGTGGTCTTGCCCGGTGTGTCGCGGCGCGCGAGCGCCTGGGAAGGGGCCGGGCGCTCGCCGGCCGGTGCCAGCGCTTCGGCCAGTTCTACGTTGGAGATGTAAGGAGAGTCGGGACAATAGGCGATGGCGTCTTCGCCGGAATCGGCCAGCACATGGAATTCGTGCGAGCCGGAACCGCCGATGGCGCCGGTGTCCGCGGCCACCGCGCGGAACACCAGGCCCAGCCGGCGGAAGATCGCCGTGTAGGCGGCGTACATGCGTTCATAAGTGGCCTGTAGCGAGGCATAGTCCTCATGGAAGGAATAGGCATCCTTCATCAGAAATTCGCGGGCGCGCATCACGCCAAAGCGCGGCCGGATCTCGTCGCGGAACTTCATCTGGATCTGGTAGAAATTGACCGGCAGCTGGCGGTAGCTGCGGATTTCCCGGCGCGCCACATCGCAGATCACTTCCTCGTGGGTGGGGCCGAAGCAGAAGTCCCGCTCGTGGCGGTCGCGAATTTTCAGCATCTGTTCGCCGAACTGGTCCCAGCGGCCGGTTTCCTGCCACAACTCGGCCGGCTGGACGGCCGGCATCAGCAGTTCAAGGGCGCCGGCACGGCTCATTTCCTCGCGGACCACCGCCTCCACCCGGCGCAGCACGCGCAGGCCAAGCGGCATCCAGGTATAGAGCCCGCTGCCCAGCCGGCGGATCAGGCCGGCCCGCAGCATCAGCTGATGGCTGACCAGCTCGGCCTCACCGGGTGCTTCCTTGAGGGTGGACATGAAAAACTGCGAGGCGCGCATGGGGTCATCCTGAACAGAGAAAGGTCATAGTTTAGCCGAGCCCATGCGTCTGCCGGGCGCGCAGGTAGACTACGCAGGAACGATGCCCTTCCCGCGGTGATGTCCATGTTCCTGTTGCTGCGCCTGCCCGATGGCCTACGGCGTGTCCCGCTGCTGTTCCGGCATTCCCTGCTGCTGCTGGTCCTGGCACTGAGCGCCTGTGCCAGCCTGCGGCCGGCTGCGCCGCCCGGGTTGACGCCAGTGCCGGAGACGGTTGCTGCGCCGGCACCCGTGATCGACCCGCTACCGGCTGCCCGGGCCCAGCTGTCGACCGATGACCTGCTGGCAGATATCCGCACCTTGTCCTCTGACCAGTTCGAAGGACGCGCCCCGGGCACACCAGGCGAAGACCTGACGGTGGAATGGCTGACCAACCGCCTCCGTGCCCTGGGGCTGCAGCCCGGCGGGGACGGCGGCAGCTATGTGCAGCAGGTGCCGTTGGTGGCGTTCACCTCGCAGGCCAGCCTGACCGTCAGCGTGAAGGGCAAGCCGCATCCACTGGTGGCGCAGCGCGACTTTGTGGCCTGGTCGGCCGCCCCCCTGCGCGAGATTGCGCTGGATGCCAGCGAAGTGGTGTTTGTCGGCTATGGTGTGATTGCCCCGGAGTATGGCTGGAATGACTTCAAGGGCATGGACCTGCGCGGCAAGACGCTGCTCATGCTGGTCAACGATCCGCAGGTGCCGGATCCGGCCAATCCCGACCGGCTCGATCCGGCGATGTTTCGGGGCGATGCGATGACCTACTACGGCCGCTGGACGTACAAGTACGAGATGGCCGCGCGCCTGGGGGCGGCGGCGGTGCTTATCATCCACGAGCCGGCCCTGGCCGGCTATCCCTGGCAGGTGGTAGTGAACAGCTGGGGCCGGGAGAATTTTGTGCTGTCGTCGGCCACCCACAACAGCGACTATCCGCTCGTGCCGGGCTGGATCGAGGCAGGGCGCGCGCGCGCGTTGCTCGCGGCGGCCGGTTACGATCTCGAGCGGCTGCGTGCACAGGCCCTGCGCGCCGATTTCCGCCCGGTGCGTCTGCCGATGCAGGCGCGCTTCCGGGTGCAGAACCGCTGGCGTGAGGTGCGGTCGGCCAATGTGGTGGCGCGCCTGCCAGGCACCGATGCCCTGCTCGGGCAGGAAGCGGTGGTCTACACCGCGCATTGGGATCATTTCGGGCGCGACAGCCGCAACGGCCAGGACCGCATCTATCACGGTGCCATCGACAACGCGTCCGGTGTGGCTGCCATGCTGCAAGTGGCACGCGCCCTGCAAGGCATGCAGCCTAAACCCCGGCGCAGCGTGGTGTTCATCGCCACCACGGCGGAAGAGCGTGGTCTGCTCGGGGCGCGCTGGTACGTCCGCCATCCGCTGGTGCCGCTGGGGCAGACGGCCGCCCTGTTCAACATCGATGGCATCAATCCGTTTGGCCGCAGCGTCGGGGTGGACGTGATCGGCTACGGCAGCAACACCCTGGAAGATCTGCTGGTGGATGCCGCCCTGAACCAGCAGCGGCAGGTATATGCGGAAGCGCAGCCGGAACTGGGGCTGGCCTATCGCTCGGACCAGTTCGAGTTTGCCCGGGCGGGTGTGCCGGGTCTGTTCTTCACGGCCCATCCGGTGCTGCGCGGCCACAGCGCCGAGGAAACACGCCGGCGCATCCAGCAGTATGACGAACACGAGTATCACACCCCGGAAGATCGAGTGCGTGAGGACTGGGACCTGTCCGGGGCCGGTGAGGATCTGGCCCTGCTGCTGGAACTGGGCTGGCAGGTTGCCAATACCGACACCCTGCCGCGCTGGAAGGAGGGGGCCGAATTCAGTCGGCCGGCGCCGTGAACACCACCAGATTGTCGCGATGGATCAGTTCGGCGTCGTCAACGAAGCCCAGGATGTGCTCTATCGCGCTGGTGGGCTGACCCACCAGCCGGCGCGCATCTTCGGCGGCATAGTTGATCAGACCGCGGGCAAGTTCACGACCCTCGGCATCGATGCAGGTCACCACCTCGCCGCGGCCGAAGTCGCCTTCGATGCGCGTCACCCCGATCGGCAGCAGACTCTTGCCATCTTCGCGCAGGGCGCGCGCAGCACCGGCATCCACCTGCACCCGTCCGCGCACCTGCAGGTGATCGGCCAGCCATTGCTTGCGCGCCGCCAGCGGCCGGGTGGCGGCTTCGAGATGGCTGCCCAGCCGTTCGCCAGCCGCCAGTCGCGCCAGTACTGCCGGTTCCCGCCCTGACACGATGATGGTGTGTGCTCCACTGCGGGCGGCCCGGGTGGCGGCCAATACCTTGGTGGCCATGCCACCGGTGCCGACGGCACTGCCGGCGCCACCCGCCATGGCGACCAGGGCCGGATCGCCGGCCTGGGCGTGCGCCACCAGGGTAGCGGTCGGGTCGCGGCGCGGATCGGCGGTGTACAGGCCGGGCTGGTCGGTCAGGATCACCAGGGCATCGGCTTCGATCAGGTTGGTGACCAGCGCGCCCAGAGTGTCGTTGTCGCCGAAGCGGATCTCGTCGACCACCACGGTATCGTTTTCATTGATGATCGGCACCACCCCCAAGGCCAGCAGGGTGCGTAGCGTGGAACGGGCGTTCAGGTAACGGCGCCGGTCAGCCAGATCCTCATGGGTCAGCAGGATCTGGGCAGTGCGCAGCTGGTGTTCGTGAAAACAGCGCTCGTAGACTTGCACCAGTCCCATCTGCCCGACGGCGGCGGCTGCCTGCAGCTCATGCAGGGCGCTTGGCCGCTTGTGCCAACCCAGTCGTTGCAGGCCCTCGGCAATGGCACCGGAAGAGACCAGCACCACTTCGCGGCCCTGCTGGCGCAGGCCGGCAATCTGAGCCGCCCAGCGGGCAATCGCTTCCCGATCCAGCCCCTGTCCGTCATTGGTGAGCAGGCTGCTGCCGATCTTGACGACGATGCGGCGCGCCGATGCCAGCAACGATGGGGCGGGCGCGGTGCCGCTCATGCCGGCTGCTCCGGATCTGCCTCCCCATTCTGCTCTGCATCCGCCGTCTCGCGCAGGTCGAGGTCGAGGGCATCTTCGGCCAGCACCTGCTCCGGCGGCCGGGCAGCCCGGATGCGGTCAACGTGGTCGCCGATCGCGAACACCAGCGGGCGGCAGCCTTCGCCCGTCAGGGCGGACAGCACGAACATCGGAACGGCGGGACCAAAGGCAGCTGCGAAGCGGTCCTGCAGTTCGGCCAGCGCTTCCGGATCGCTCATGTCGGCCTTGTTGAGCACCAGCCAGCGCGGCTTGTCGGCCAGCGCTGGGTCGTACTTGCGCAGCTCTTCCACGATGGCCAGCGCCTGTGCCACCGGATCGGCATCGTCGAGGGGCGCGGCATCCACCAGATGCAGCAGCAGCTCGGTGCGTGCCAGGTGGCGCAAGAACTGATGACCGAGCCCGGCGCCTTCGGCCGCACCCTCGATCAGGCCGGGAATGTCGGCCACCACGAAGCTGCGGCCGTCATCCACCCGAACCACGCCCAGGTTGGGATGCAGGGTGGTGAAGGGGTAGTCAGCCACCTTCGGCCGCGCCGCCGACACCGACCGGATCAGGGTGGACTTGCCGGCGTTGGGATAGCCCAGCAGGCCGACGTCGGCCAGCACCTTCAGTTCGAGGTGCAGTTCGCGCTCTTCGCCTTCCTCTCCCCGGGTGAACTGGCGCGGAGCGCGGTTCACGCTGGACTTGAAATGCAGGTTGCCCAGTCCGCCCTTGCCGCCTTTCGCCAACACTGCCTTCTGGCCGTGGCGGGCGAGATCGGCGATCAGTTCGTCAGTGTTGCGGTCACGCACCAGCGTGCCCACCGGCATGCGCAGCACAATGTCTTCGGCGCCTTTGCCATAGCAGTCGGCCCCCCGGCCCGGCTCACCGTTGCGCGCGCGGTGGATGCGCGCGTAGCGGTAATCGATCAGGGTGTTTATGTTGCGGTCGGCAACCGCCACGATGCTGCCCCCACGGCCGCCATCCCCACCATCGGGCCCGCCAAACGGGATGAACTTCTCGCGCCGGAAACTGGCGGATCCGTCGCCGCCCTTGCCGGCCAACACATGGATCTTGGCTTCATCGATGAATTTCATGGGGACGCTCCGCGCCGGTGTGTCACCGGGGCCAGGCAGATCAAAAGGAAAAGCCCAGTGAGCGCAAACTCACTGGGCTGGTCGGGCATGGCGCATGGGAACCGCACCTGCCCAACATGTCTGACACGGATCGGTCAGCCCTGCTTCCGGAACACCGGTAGCAAGCCGTTCGATCAGGCTTCCTGCGGCAGCGGCTGAATTGAAGCCGTCTTGCGCTGCAGCGGGCCCTTGGTGCTGAACACCACATGACCATCAACCTTCGCGAACAGGGTGTGATCCTTGCCCATGCCGACGTTTTCACCGGCATGCACGCGGGTGCCGCGCTGGCGGATGATGATGCTGCCGGCCGGAACCAGCACGCCACCGTAGGCCTTCACGCCGAGGCGCTTGGCCTGTGAGTCGCGACCGTTTCGTGAACTGCCGCCTGCTTTTTTGTGTGCCATTTGTCAGGGTCTCCTAACGGATCAGTTGGCCGAAATGGCGTCAATACGCACTTCGGTGTAGTGCTGGCGATGCCCCTGGTGCTTCTGATAGTGCTTGCGGCGACGCATCTTGAAGATCTTGACCTTGTCGTGGCGGCCATGCGACAGCACCGTGGCGGTCACCTTGGCGCCCTGCACCAGCGGCCGGCCAAACGTGACGGTCGCGCCGTCGGATACAACCAAAACCTGGTCCATGTCGATCTGCGCGCCCACTGCGGCGTCCAGCAGCTCGATCTTGAGCTTTTCGCCGGAGGCAACGCGATACTGCTTTCCACCGGTCTTGATGACTGCGTACATGAAGAACCCCTGCGCCCTGCCAGCGGCAAGGCTTCAATGATTGCGAGTAATCCACAAGTCTATAGGATGACAGGGGGCTGTGCAACTATCCCCGCCGATTTACGCCCATCCGGCCAATCTGCGCCCATCCGGCTGGGCCAGTCGTCAGTTGCTGCGGCCGACAGCCGCCCGGGCCAGCCCTTCGAGGGCATCGCGATAGGGGCCCGGCGGCAGAGCGGCCAGACAGGCAATGGCCGCACTGGCTTCGGCCTGCGCACAGGCGCGTGCTGCATCCAGGGCCCCGGTTTCGTGGATGGCGGCCAGCACATCGGCCAGACTGTTGTCGCCGTCCGGGTCGCTGATTACCCGCCGGATCAGGTCGGCCTGCGCGGGCGTACCTCGGCGCATCACGGCGATCAGAGGCAGCGTGACCTTGCCCTCAGCGAGATCATCGCCGAGATTCTTGCCGGTTTCGGCGACCTGGCCAGAGTAATCCAGCACATCGTCAATCACCTGAAAGGCAGTACCCAGATGGCCGCCGAAATCGGCCAGGGCCGTCTCCACAGCAGGCGTCGCCTGGGCGAGGATGGCCGCCAGCCGGGTGGCGGCTTCGAACAGGCGGGCGGTCTTGTAGCGGATCACCTGCAGATAACGCGCCTCGTCAACGTCCGGGTCGCGGCAGTTCATGAGCTGCAGCACTTCGCCTTCGGCGATCACATTGGTGGCGTCGGCCAGCACCTGCATCACGCGCATCGAGTCGATGCCCACCATCATCTGGAAGGCGCGCGAATAGACGAAGTCGCCAACCAGCACCGCCGCCGGATTGCCGAACATCTGGTTGGCGGTCTTCCGGCCGCGGCGCATGTCGGAAGCGTCGACCACGTCGTCATGTAGCAGGGTAGCGGTATGGATGAACTCCACAACGGCGGCCAGCACCGGGTGATGGGGGCCGTTGTATCCCACCGCTCGCGCTGCCAGCACATGGATCAGTGGGCGCAGCCGCTTGCCACCACCCGCGATGATGTACTCGGCAACCTGGCTGACCAGCACCACTTCGGAATGTAATTCCCGGCGGATGACGGAGTCGACCACCCTCATGTCGGGAGCGGCCAGGTGCTGGATGTCAGTCAGGAGCATGGGGGGAGAGGGGCGCCAGGTGGGCCTTGACGGGGGCACCCGCCAAGTCCGCAGATAGTAGGAACAGAGCGTCCGCGCGTCAATTCGCTCTGTATCCTTGCGCAAGTCGGGCGTTTTGGATATAGTTGCGGGCTTCATTGCGTTACGCAGTGATCGGGGTGTAGCTTAGCCTGGTAGAGCGCCACGTTCGGGACGTGGAGGCCGGAGGTTCGAATCCTCTCACCCCGACCAGTCTCATCTCCCGCAGTCCCTGAATCCGCGCCTTTGGTGGGTTCCTGTAGCCTCTCCGCCTGACGGAAATCGTCCGATCGGAAAATCCGCCTGACCGGAAATGGTTTGGTCGGAATGAAAGAGGCCGAATCGCAGAGATCGATGTCCAGTGTATCTGGCGTCATCGCTCCGTGCCCTGTTGGACGATGTGATCCTTGAATCGCTGTTATCACGGCCCCTGGTGGGTACGGATGGCGGCAGCGTCGCTTCCAAAGTCTGGAAACGACACGTCCACAGGAGAAATCCCCATCGGGGATGCACACGTATGTCTATTGAAACCGTAAACCTGATTGATACCCTCCACGTTTCGGCTGCTGACGGCCTGACGGCGGATCATTTTGCCCCTGCCACCGATGCCCCTGTGGCGAACGTTGTCGCCAGCGTGGCGAAGCCCTTGACGCCGGCAGCGGCGACCGTTGTGGCAGCGCCGGTGGCGAGCACTCCGGGAGCCGTCACGTTCGCCTCCCTCAACCTGTGCGGCGACCTGCTGCGCGCCTGCGAACGGCTTGGCTTCACGGCCCCGACGTCGGTGCAGGCGCGGGTGGTGCCGGCCGCACTGGCTGGTGGTGACCTGATGGTGAGCAGCCAGACCGGCAGCGGCAAGACTGCCGCCTTCCTGCTGCCCTCCCTGCAGGGCCTGATGCTGGAAGCCCAGGGCAAGGCACCGATGCCGGCTCGCGCCGCGCCGACCGTGATTGTGCTGTGTCCCACCCGCGAACTGGCGCAGCAGGTGGCGGCCGATGCCATTGAACTGGTGAAGGGCAGCCGCGGCGTGCGCGTTGCCACCATCATGGGCGGCATGCCCTACGGCAAGCAGATCGCCTCGCTGAAGGGCGCTGCCCTGGTGGTGGCAACGCCTGGACGCCTGCTGGACCTTTGCAACAGCCGCGCCATTCGCCTCGATCAGGTGAAATGCCTAGTGGTGGACGAAGCCGACCGCATGCTGGACCTGGGCTTTGCCGATGACTTGCAGCTGATCCACGAGCGCAGCATCCAGCGCCAGCAGACCCTGATGTTCTCGGCCACCTTTGCCGGTCGGGTAATGACCTTGGCCGAAGGCATGATGACCAATCCGGAACGGATCGAGCTCGCCACCGCACACGACCGTCACGACAACATCACGCAGACCCTGCACTGGGCTGACAGCGCCGACCACAAGCGCCGGTTGCTGGACCACTGGCTGTCGGACGCCACGCTTGACCAGGCGGTGGTGTTTGCCAGCACGCAGGTGGAGAGTGAGGAAATTGCCGAGCAGCTGCGCGAACGCGGCTTCCAGGCCAGCGCCCTGCACGGCGCCATGCCCCAGGCGGTGCGCAACCGCCGGCTGGATGCCCTGCGCAAGGGCCAGACCAAGATCCTGGTGGCCACCGACGTTGCCGCTCGCGGCATCGATGTGCCGACCATCAGCCATGTGATCAACTACGGCCTGCCGATGAAGGCGGAAGATTACGTCCACCGCATTGGCCGGACCGGCCGTGCCGGGCGCTCGGGCGTAGCCATCACCTTGGCGGAGCACCGCGAACGCGTCAAGATCCGCGCGATCGAGCGGTATACCCAGCAAACCTTGGTTGCCAGCGTGATCCCCGGTCTGGAGCCGACCCGGACCGAACGGCCGCGCAACGACAGCGGCCGGCCGGGCCATCGTCCGGGCGGCAGCGGCCGTCCCGGGCAGCGTCCGGCAGGAGCGCGGGGGCATGGCCATGCTGGCACTGGTGCTGGCACCGGTGCGGGCCGTCCGTCCGGCGCTCGCCCGGCTGGTGCCCGCCCCGCCGGCGCCCGTCCGGCCGTGGCCCGTCCGGCTGGCAGCGAGTTCCGGGGGGCCCGCCGCAGCGGCGAACGCTGAACGGCCGATGCTGAACGGCCGATGCTAAACGGCGAAGCACGCTGAACGGCGCGGGTCATGACCTGACCCACCGTTGGGCCTGACCGAACTGGCGTCCCGGTTGCCCATCCTTGACGGGGTGGGTAATCGGGACGCCGTTTTTTTGGGGGCTGGCGTGTGCCGGGAAGGTTGCGCTGCGTGCGACCAGCCCGTACCCGAGGGATGCCAGCGCCCAGATTGGGCAGGCGGTTTAGCGTGCCAACAGTCGGTAGGTCGCCATGCCGAGGGCGGTCAGACTGAACGACCCGATCAGGTGGATCAGCGCACAGGCCAGTGCCCAGGCGATCCTGCCGGTGTTGAGCAGTCCCACCACTTCCGCCGAGTAACTGGAGAACGTGGTGAGGCCGCCAAGAAAGCCGGTGACGATCAGCAGGCGGATTTCCGGCGGAAATTCCGTGTGGGCGCCGAGCCATGCCACGCTCAGGCCAACCAGATAGCCGCCAATCAGATTGGCGGCCAGCGTGCCCGGCGGCAGGGTGGGCAACAGGGCATTCAGGGTGAAACTGAGCCACCAGCGCAGCAGCGATCCCAGCACGGCACCGACACTGACGGCAAGAATGGAAAGAAGTGGCATGACGACGGGCTCAGCGGCGCGAAGCAGTGGACGGAGGTGAAGGTAAGGACGACGGGTCGGCCAGCGGGCCTGCCGCCGGCCGGACGCCGCTGCCGCCCGTGGCACCCAGCACCGCCCCGGCCGTGACCAGCAGCGCGCCCACGGCTGTTTCGGGGGTGAGCAGTTCGCCGAGCAGGGGCACAGCAAGCAGGGCGGAAATGGGCGGGACCAGGGCCAGCATCAGGGAAGCCCGGGTCGGACCTATCCGCAGCGTGGCATAGCTGTAGCAGCTGGCGGCCACGATTCCGGCCACGATGCCCTGATAGCCGGCCTGCAGCAGGATCTGCGGGGGGCTGGCAAATGCGAACCCACTCGGCAGGAACAGCAGATAGACCGGCAGGTAGACTGCCGCGGAGCAGACGGCGATGTTGGAGGCAGCCAGCCGGGGATCGACCTGCCAGCGGCGCACCAGCTGGCCATAAAATCCCCAGCAGATGGCCGCCAGCAGGAAGCTTGCATCGCCTTGCAAGGTGTGCCAGGGATCCTGCATGTGCAGTCCGTGGCGGGCGATCAGCGCAAAGCCGCCGCCGGCAATCAGCAGTGCCAGCAGCGCGCGTCGGGTGGGGCGCAGGCCGAACACCTGCCAGCCGATCAGCGTGGTGGCGAGCGGGATGCCGCCATTCACCAGCACGCCGGCGTGAGCCGCCGGTGCCAGCGAAAACCCGGTGTAGGCCAGCAGCGCGTAGCCAAGTCCACCGGCCAGGGCCAGCAGCAGCCGTTGTCGCCAGGACAGTGCGCCACCGGTGCGCCACAGTTCGGTCTTGGCGCGCCCGCTTGCCGGCACAGGTCGAAAGCCGCCCAGGAACAAGGGCAGCAGCAGCAGCCCGGAGACCATGAAACGCAGGGCTGCCAAGTCGAATGGCGTGAGCGGGCTGCGGCCGCCCAGGCGCGAGACGATGTTGAAGCCGCTCCAGCAGACCACCACAATGCCGGCGGCCACGAAGCCGCGACGGATGGCCCGCTGGTCGGTCGTGGTCGTGGTCGTGGTCGCGGACGCAGGTGCAGCTCCACGTGTCGTCGCAGGCGCGGCGGCATTGGCGTTGGCGGTGGCAGGCGCCGTGGGGGAGTGCTCGGTCATGACAGCCTGAGCGTATCATGCAAGGCCTGCGTTCCTGTGCTGGTGTCGCCTGTCATGTTGCGTTTCCTGCTGATCCTGATTGCCCTGGTGGTGCTGCTGCGTCTGCTCGGATGGACGCCGCCCGGGCGGCGCCAAAATCCCGGTAACCAGAATCCCGGTAACCAGAATGGCGGCAACCAACACGCTGGCCGTCCGGATGCGCGTCGTCCG
>CAIPBT010000125.1 GCA_903863375.1 uncultured Ferrovum sp. | reverse complement strand
GGGCGGACTGGCCGGCGAACAGGGCCTGGCGCTGGCCCAGCAGGAGCAGCAGCAGGCGGTGGCGGTTGCCACCCGGCAGCAGCAACTGCTGCAACGCCGACAGGCCGCTGGCACCGGTACGGCACTGGATACCAATACCGCTGAGCAGTTCCTGACCGTTGCCCAGCGCGGCGACATCGAGCTGCAGGGACAGCGTCTGCTGGCGGCTGTCTATCTGGTGAAGGTGCTAGGCGGACGCTGGTAACTGGTTGCCGTGCGGTCGCGCACCAGGTGCACGGCGCACGGCACTTCCCGGATCAGGTCCAGCACCTGGTCTTCCTCCGGCGGCATGTCCTCGGCGGTCTGCCGATCTGCTGCGGCAGGCGCGCCGGCGCCACCGGCCCAGGATGATCTTGCCGGGTCCTGTCCCGACCCGGCCAGTCCGGCCGGAAGCCCAAGCCCCAGCACCAGCAGATCCGCCTGATGCAGCACGCAGAACCGCGTGATCTGGGCGACGCCGTCTTCCGGCGGCAGCAGGTGGAACGAGGTTCGGCTGGCCGGTAGTTGCAGGCTGCGCGCCCAGCGCGCCATCGCCTGCAGTTCCGGTCGCTGCCCGGCATCCTCGAAGCCAGGCGCCACCACTGGGGCAACCATTGGCACCTGTGCCGGGATGCTGACGGCAGTCCCGTGCAGGGTCTGCACCTGCCCGGCGGCCGCACTGGCGCCCGAGACCAGGGCCAGACACGCCAGATGGGCTTCCGGCCGTTCCAGCAGATGCTGGAGCACTGCCTGCCGCAACAGCCCGGGCAGGCTACCCTCGTTGAGCTCGGTGGGCAGCAGCAGCACCAGCAGCTGGGCGGCGTGCGCCGCTTCCCGGCGCAGCGCCTTCAGCAGGCGGGCCGGATCACGCTGATGCATCCACCAGCGTCTGACCTGCTGCCAGACCGGCGGGGTCACCAGCCGGGCGCGCACCGGATGCACATTCACCGTCTGCGGATTGGTCAGCGCCCAGGCTACCTGGCCACAGTGGTCATACCGGTCTCCTGGGGCGATTTCCAGGCACCGGTGCACCACCTCCTGCAGCCAGTCCGGCAGGTCCGGCCGCAGGCTGCGCAGGGGTTGCAGCGGGCGCCACAGACGGCTGTCCAGCGCCTTGCTGCGGTCGGGATCTGCCGGATCATGGAAGGGCGGGTGTCCGACCGCCATCTGGTAAATCAGCGCGCCGACCGACCACTGGTCGCTGCGCGGATCATCGCGCACCTGGTAGAGCTGCTCGGGTGCCATCCACGCAGAACTGACCGCCGCCACCCACTCGGCCCCCGGCAGCAGGTCCGGACACTCGCGGTGGTGCGCCAGGCCAAAGCTCAGCAGCACCGCATACCCGTCCGGGGTGACCATCACATGGGAAGGCAACAGATGCAGATGCACCACCCCCTGCAAATGGATGGCATGTACTGCGCGCGCCAGGGCCTGGGCCGTGGCCAGTAGGCGCCCGATCGGCAGCGCGCCACGGCGCAGCACCTCGGCCAGGGATTCACCCGGCACCCGGTCCATCAGCAGATAGGCTGCATCGCGGTCTAGACCGCTTGCGCGCAGCACGGGCGCGTGCGGCGTGAACAGCCGCGGCAGGATCTGGGCCGCCGTCTCGAAGCGCGCCGTGACCTGTTCCGGCGCATTCGGCAGGGATTTTTTCAGCACCAGCGGATGGGGCAGATGCCGCGCATCCGCCTCCACCAGTTCAACCGACGCACTCAGGCTGATGGCCTCGCCAGGGCGAAAGGACTGCATGGCTGCGCTCGCGTCCGCCGGTCAGGCGCCCGCCGCCAGGCGCTGCGCGAACCACGCCGGCAGTCCGGCGGCCAGGATCAGCCGGGCGCTGGTGGCCACGTCGTAGGCCACCCGATGAAATGTCACGGCTTCCCGCGCGAGGTCCAGCAGCAACCATGCCGCAGCCGGATTGCCATCGCGCGGCTGCCCCGCCGAACCCGCCAGCGCCGCCCACAGGCGTGCCCGCGAGAGCGTCACTTCAGCACCGGGCACCGGGGCAAAACTCCCCGGCGCAATGTCGGCGGGTCCGCGCTGGAACAGCAGCTGCCGGTGCACGTGCCCGAAGACACCCAGGCGGATGCCATCTGGGTAGGCATCCAGGCAGCCAGCCGCCGTTCGTGTCGAATCGATATAAATCCAGCGGTCGGGCGATTGGGCGCTGGCGTGGGCAAACAGCACCCAGTCCAGCTGGCGCGTCAGCGGCAGCCCGGCCAGAAAGGCGTGGCTGCGCGCACTGAGCTGGGCGCGCGTCCAGACGGCAGACTCGGCAGCCTGCGGATTGAAGCCGGCCAGGTTGCCCAGCACGGCTTCCTCGTGATTGCCACGGACCACGATGGCACCCTTGGCGTGCAGGCCTGCGATCACGTCCACCACCCGGTCCGGCTCGGCACCATAACCAACGAAATCGCCCAGCAGGGCGAACTGGTCAACGCCGACGCGCGCCGCATGGTCCAGGCAGGCCTGCAGGGCGAGGTAGTTGCTGTGAACATCGGTGATGACCGCTATACGCATGGGCGAGAGGCGCCGGGACGGGGTTACAACCCGACGCGAGGACGGCAAGACGGCAACGCTATAATCTTCAGGGCGTCAGGGCAAGTCCGGCGGGTGCTGCACGGTGCGGCGCCTGCCCTCGTCCTCCCGCCTCCCCCGTCCCTACCGTGCGCCATGATCTACCCCGAACTGCAACCTGTCTCGCGCCTGCCGG
>CAIPBT010000124.1 GCA_903863375.1 uncultured Ferrovum sp. | reverse complement strand
TGCCCCAGTTTTGCCAGCAGGCGCGGCGGGAGTTCTTCGGTACGCAGTTCGATCAGCAGGGTATCGGCCATCCCTTAGCCCTCCCGCCCGATCGGCGCCGTGGCCGTGGCATGGACACCGGTATCGGTACCGTCGGTCTGGGGGCCGCCCGCCGGCCGGCCCAGCATGGGAAACCCCAAGGCTTCGCGCGAGGCGTAGTAAGCCTGCGCCACCTGCCGCGCCAACGTGCGGATGCGACCGATGTAGGCAGCCCGTTCGGTGACCGAAATGGCTCCCCGTGCGTCGAGCAGGTTAAACGTGTGCGAACATTTCAGCACCAGCTCATAGGCTGGCAGCGGCAGGCCGGCCGCGATCACCCGTGCCGCCTGCTGCTCAAAACCGGTGAACTGCTGGAACAGCCAGTCGGCATCCGAGACTTCAAAGTTGTAACGCGACTGTTCCACCTCGTTCTGGTGGTACACATCGCGGTAGGTCACGCCTGGTGTCCACACCAGGTCATACAGGTTGTCCACTCCCTGCAGGTACATCGCCAGTCGCTCGATGCCGTAGGTGATTTCACCCAGCACCGGCTTGCAGGTCAGGCCACCCACTTCCTGGAAGTAGGTGAACTGGGTGACTTCCATGCCGTTCAGCCAGACTTCCCAGCCCAGGCCCCAGGCTCCCAGGGTGGGGTTTTCCCAGTCGTCCTCGACAAAGCGGATGTCGTTCTGGCGGGTATCGATCCCCAGTGCCTCGAGCGAGCCCAGATAGAGTTCCTGGATGTTGTCCGGCGACGGTTTCAGAACCACCTGAAACTGGTAGTAATGCTGCAGGCGGTTCGGGTTTTCGCCATAGCGCCCGTCCTTGGGCCGTCGCGACGGCTGCACGTAGGCGGCATTCCAGGGCTCTGGTCCCAGGGCGCGCAGAAAGGTGGCGGTGTGCGAGGTGCCAGCACCCACCTCCATGTCGAAAGGTTGCAGCAGGGCACAGCCCTGAGCGTTCCAGTAATTCTGGAGACGCAGGATCTGTTCTTGGAAACTCAGCATGGGTGGCGGACAGCAACGAGGGAATCCCCCGATTTTAGCGCGTTCGCCGGGGTGCTGTCTGGACGCCGGCGCTTCAGGCGGTGCGGCGTGCGCCACGCACCTGCCACAGGCCCCACGCCCCCAGCAGCAGGAAGCAGGGCAGGGTCCATTCCGGAATGCTCAGGCTGAGAAACGTCCACCCGACGGTGGCGCACTCACCCGACCCGCTCAGCACCTTGCGCACCACATCCGCCACCGGAAACACGTCAAGCATGTAGGACAGGCCGGGGCCGCATTCGGGCACCAGGTCTTTCGGCAGGTGCTGCAACCAGATGTGGCGCAGGGCAATCGCTGCGCCGATACCATTGCTCAGCAGCAACAGGCCGGCGTAAACCTTCGCGCCGCGGTCGCCTGGTCCGTGCAGGGCGGCCAGCAGGCAGATTGCTCCGGTGGCGATTACCGCCACGCGCTGGAAGATGCACAGCGGGCAGGGATCTTCCCCGAGCTGGTATTGCAGGTAGAGCGCGAAGCCGATCAGGCTGGCGCAGAACAGGGCGGCGAGCGCATACGCGAGGCGGCGGGAGGCGATGGGACGATAGGCAAACATGACCCTGATTCTGGCAGACGCCAAAGGCCGGCGCCAGCGCTTGCGGCTGCGCCAGCGGATGCGCCAGCGCCAGCGTCGGGGCTGGCGCTATGGCGAGCGCCTGCGCCAGGGCCAGAGCCAGAGCCAGCGCTTGCGCCAGTGCGAAGGCCGGCGCCTGCGGCTGCTACCCTGCCAGAGCAGCAACAGGCAAAGCACCACCACGCCGTGATTACCCATCCGCACGAATGGTGTCGTGCCGGACCGACCCTGCACCAGCCCTTCCAGCACCGCCACCTCGCCTTTCGGCGCGCGCTGCAGCACAGCGCCGTTGGCGCCGATCAGGGCAGTCACCCCGGTATTGGTGGTGCGTAACATTTCGCGCCCGGTTTCCAGGCTGCGCGCCTGCGCCATCTGCAGGTGCTGCTCGGGGCCGACGGCCATGCCGAACCAGGCATCGTTACTGACATTCACCAGCAGGGTGGCAGCGGGCAGGGCGGTGATGATCTCCTCACCAAACGCATCTTCATAGCAAATGTCCATGGCCACCTGCTGACCTGCCACCGCCATTGTGCCTTGCCCCAGAGGACCGGCGGCCTGGCTGCCGATGGGCATGGCCAGCAGGGCGTTCATGATCGGGGCGACCAGCCCGCCCAGCGGGATGAACTCGCCAAAGGGCACCAGATGGTGCTTGCGATACACCTGCTGGCGTGCCTGTCCCAGGCTGAACATGCTGTTGTGGATCTCGCCTGGCCGCGGTTCGTCAAACATGCCAACCAGTAGGTCCCCCCCATTGCGCTGGCCAATCGCTCGCAGCGCGTCGAGATAGTCGGGGGATACATCGTCATGCAGCAGGGGAACAGCGCTTTCCGGCAGCACGATCAGCCGCGCCGAGCTGGCCTGGGCCAGGGTCAGATAGCGGTGCAGGCCTTCGGCCAGGTGCACCGGATCGAATTTTTCGTCCTGGGCGATGTTGCCCTGGATCAGTGCGAAGCGCACCGGATGACCAATCGGCTGGGTAAACGCTGGCAGTCGGGCAAGCAGGGTCAAACCCGCCAGCATCAGGCCTGTTCCCAGGGCCTGCCAGCGCGCCCGGAGCCGGGCCTGCGGGTCTGACGGCCCGCCGCCGTCTGCGGCTGATGGTGCCGGCAGGCTGATCAGCGCCAGGGCGCCCGCCAGCATGGCCACCAGCAGGCTGGCGGTGTAGACGCCACCCCACGGCAGCCAGATTGCCAGCGGCCCCGGCACCTGGCTGTAGCCGGCGGCAAGCCACGGAAAGCCGGTGCAGAACCAGGTGCGGCTCCATTCCAGCAGGGTCCAGGCGGCCGGCAGGGTGAGCAGGGCAGTGCGCGCCGGGCTGGCCGGTGGCAGGCGGCGGGAGAGTGCACCGGCGACCGCGGGAATCAGTGCGCAGAAGGCAGCGAAACCTAGCAGGGCCAGTCCTGCGATCGGGGCCGGCATGCCGCCATGGTCATGCAGGCTGATATAAATCCAGTGCACGCCAACGGTGAACAGACCGAGGCCATAGGCAAAGCCCGTCCCGGCGCGCCGTTCCGGCACCAGCAGCCAGGTGCGGAACAGGATGGCCAGCAGCAGCGGCAGCAGGTACCAGCAGGAGAAGGGCGCGAAGCTGGCAACCGAGCCGGCTCCGGCGGCCCCACACCACAGGTACCCGCGCCAGTCTGGCGCCCGATGCGGTGGGCGGCTCATGGCTGACAGGGACCGCTGAACGGAATGCGCCGCTGTCGGTCTGCCACCCTCGGTCAGCCAGCCGCCGCGGGCGACGTCTCGGGCAGGCGTTCCACCAGCAGGGCAAGCAGGCGCCGGCTGTCGGCCCGCAGCACCAGGAAGTGCAGGCCGCCGAAAGTGGCCTGCTCGCCGCGTTTCGGGACATGACCGAAGTGCGCCATCACCAGCCCGCCCACCGTATCGTAGTCGTCATCACTGAACTGGGTCCCCAGGGCTGCATTCAGATCGCCAATCGCGGTCGTGGCTTTCACCCGCCAGCGGCCGGTGCGGTCGAGCAGGATGTTGTCCTCATCCTCGTCGAAGTCGTACTCATCCTCGATTTCACCGACGATCTGTTCCAGCACGTCCTCGATGGTCACCAAACCGGCCACACCGCCATATTCATCGACAACGATGGCAATGTGATTACGGTTGTTGCGAAATTCACGCAGCAGCACGTTCAGCCGCTTCGATTCCGGCACGAACACCGCCGGTCGCAGCATGTCGCGCACATTGAACTCTTCCCCGGCGTAGAAGCGCAGCAGATCCTTCGCAAGCAGGATGCCGATCACATTGTCCTTGCTGTCGTCCACCACCGGAAAGCGCGAGTGGGCCGTCTCGATCACAAAAGGAATGAACTGCTCCGGCGTCTGCGCAATGTCGATCACATCCATCTGGCTGCGCGGAATCATCACATCGCGCACCTGCATTTCCGAGACCTGCAGCACCCCTTCGATCATCGACAGCGCATCACTGTCGAGCAGGTTGTGCTCATACGCCGAATGCAGCAGGCCGATCAGCTGCTCACGGTCTTCCGGTTCCCGCAGCAGCATGGCGCTGAGACGCTCGAGCAGGGTTCGGCGGGGAGCTTGGTGTTCATCCATGGGGAATCGGTTCGTGGGTCTGACGCAATTGGTAGGGATCGGGAAAACCAAGTTCGGCGAGGATCTGCACCTCAAGAGCCTCCATCGCCTCGGCCTCGTCATCTTCCAGGTGGTCCAGCCCCTGCAGATGCAGCAGGCCATGCACCAGCAGATGGGCGCAATGGGCGGCCACAGGCTTGGCCTGTTCCGCCGCTTCGCGGCACACCACCGGCCAGCACAGCGCGATGTCTCCCTGTAGCACGCCCTGGCCGTCGTCGCCGTACGGGAAGGTCAGTACATTGGTGGCATAGGCCCGGCCACGGAAGTCCTGGTTCAGCTGCAGGCCCTCCTCGGCGTCAACCACGCGCAGCGTGGCATCGACCGGTCCCAGCAGGGCGTGTGTTGCCCAGGCGCGCAGGCGCTGACGCGAGGGCACGGCCTGGGCAGGGGGGGGCGGCTGGTCGAGGGCAACCTGCACCGACAGGTGCAGGGCGTGGCGTCCGGTGGCAGGCGCAGGGTCCATGGCGTTGCAGATCTCAGTCAACCAGCCGGGTGTAGCGCTCGTAGGCATTGACGATGGTCTGCACCAGCGGATGGCGGACCACATCTTCACTCTGGAAGATGGTGAAGGCGATGCCCTCCACCCGCTGCAGCACATTCCGTGCATCGATCAGGCCACTTTTCTGTCCGCGATGCAGGTCGATCTGGGTAACGTCGCCGGTGATCACCGCCTTGGTGCCGAAGCCGATCCGGGTGAGGAACATCTTCATCTGTTCCGGCGTGGTGTTCTGCGCCTCGTCCAGGATGATGAAGCTGTTGTTCAGCGTTCGTCCGCGCATGAAGGCGAGCGGAGCGACTTCAATGGTGCCGCGTTCGAACAGCTTGGTCACCTTGTCGAAGCCCATCAGGTCGTAGAGGGCGTCGTAGAGCGGACGCAGATAAGGGTCAACCTTCTGCGACAGGTCGCCCGGCAGGAAGCCAAGTTTTTCACCGGCCTCAACGGCAGGTCGCACCAGCACGATGCGCTTCACTTCATCGCGTTCAAGGGCATTCACGGCGCTGGCGACGGCCAGATAGGTCTTGCCGGTGCCGGCCGGCCCGACGCCGAAGGTGATCACATGGTCCTGGATGTTTTTCAGGTAATTCACCTGCCGGTCGCTGCGACCGCGCAGGTCGGGCCGCCGGGTCAGCAACACCGGTGATTCGTCGGCTTCGCGCCGGCGCGGCAACTGCGGACTCAGGTCGAGCAGGCCAAGCAGGATGTCCTGCTGCGACAGGTTGCGCTTGGCCGAGCGATAGAACTTGCGCAGGGCCTCGGCCGCCAGCGCGGTCTGGCCAGGCTCACCCTGCAGGCTGAAATGCTCGCCGCGCCGGTAGATGGTCACGGCCAGGGCGTTTTCAATCTGCTTGATGTTCTCGTCCAGCACACCGCACAGGTTGGCCAGGCGGTGGTTGTCCACCGGCGTCAGGTCAAACTCCACTGCCGGCATCGGATCAGGAGGGCGCATGCCAGCGGCCTCGCAGGCTGTGGGGGAAAGCCTCGGTGATGGTGACCTCGGCAAAACGGCCGATCAGGTCGGCCGGCCCCGGGAAGTTCACCACCCGGTTGTTGTCGGTGCGCGCTGCCAATTCCTGGCTGTCCTTGCGGGCCGCGCCGGTCACCAGCACGCGTTGGTGCGTCCCGACCATGGCGGCCGACACCTGTGCCGCCGCCGCGTCGGTTGCCGCCTGCAGCTGTTGCAGTCGGGCGAGCTTGGTCTCGTGGCCGACATCATCGGCGAGGCCGGCGGCCGGCGTGCCTGGTCGCGGGCTGTAGAGGAAGCTGAAGCTGCCATCAAAGCGGACGTCGTCGATCAGCTTCATAGTGGCGGCAAAGTCCGCTTCGGTTTCGCCGGGAAATCCGACAATGAAGTCGGACGAGATGCTGATGTCCGGGCGCGCCTCGCGCAGCCGCCGGATGATCGACTTGTACTCGAGGGTGGTGTAGCCGCGCTTCATGGCGGCCAGGATACGGTCAGATCCTGATTGCACCGGCAGATGCACCTGGCTCACCAGCATCGGGTGGCGGCGATAGGCGTCAATCAGCCGCTGGCTGAATTCCAGCGGGTGCGACGTGGTGTAACGCAGGCGCTGCAATCCCGGGGTTTCGGCGACCCAGTCGATCAGGTCGGCGAAATCGGCGGGGCTGCCATCGTCCAGAATGCCCTGCCAGGCATTGACGTTCTGGCCCAGCAGGGTGATTTCGAGCACGCCCGATTCCGCCAGGCTGGCAACTTCCGCCAGGATGTCGCCCAACGGGCGGGAAAACTCTTCGCCACGCGTATAGGGCACGACACAGAAGCTGCAGTACTTGCTGCAGCCTTCCATGATCGAGACGAAGGCGGTCGGACCTTCCTTGCGCGGCGGCGGCAGATGATCAAATTTTTCGATTTCGGGAAAGCTGACGTCCACCTGGGCCGTGCCGGAAGTCTCGCGCCGTTCGAGCAGGTCGACCACCCGATGCAGGGTCTGCGGCCCAAACACCACATCCACCCAGGGCGCGCGTTTCAAGATCTGCGCGCCTTCCTGGCTTGCCACACAGCCGCCCACGGCAATGCGCAGTCCAGGACGCAGCAGCTTCAGCTCACGCAGCCGGCCCAGATCGGAGAACACTTTTTCCGAGGCCTTCTCGCGCACCGAGCAGGTGTTCAGCACAATCAGGTCGGCATCGTCCGGACTGGTGGTGGACTCCAGAGGGCGTGACTCGCGCAGCAGGTCTGCCACCTTGTCCGAGTCATACTCGTTCATCTGGCAGCCAAAGGTGCGGATATACAGCTTCTGGGGTTTCAAGGTGAGGTCGTTGGCCTGTGCGGAAAGGCAGCATCGGGAGAATGGCAGAATACCACAGCCAATCCTGGGCAAGCCCGGGTGCCAGCCGAGCCTGCCCGATACGCGTCGCTCAGAAGATCTTGGCGATTTTCTGCACGGTCTGTGTCACCCCCCAGATCAGGGGCAGGCCCACCAGCGCCCAGGCCAGCAGCACGCTGAAACCACTGCCGCTCGCGGCACCTGCCGCGCCGGCCAGATCGCCGGCGTTGCGGCCGGGGGAGGCCGCTGTTGCCTTTTCATGCGCCAGGGCACGTTCGCGTGCCAGTTGCAGCTCGGACATTGCCACTTCCGCCTTCACCGGCTGCACCAGCAGATTGGCGATCAGGCCGGCCACCAGCAGCCCGGCGATCAGGTACATCGACTGGTCGTAGACATGCTCGCCAGCCACCCCGGCTTTCTGCTGCGACTCGCGCAAGGATGTCACCAGCACCGGGCCGATGATGCCAGCGGTCGACCAAGCCGTGAGCAGGCGACCGTGAATGGCTCCGACGAACTGGGTGCCGAACAGGTCCGCCAGATAAGCCGGCACCGTGGCGAAGCCACCGCCATACATCGAGGCGATCAGGCAGATGGCACCCACGAACAGACCCACGCTGCCGCGGCTGGCGCTGCCCGGCATGCTGGCATAGAGCAGGGCGCCAGCCACAAAGAACACCGTGTAGGTGGCCTTCCGGCCCAGCCGGTCAGAGATGCTGGCCCAGAAGAACCGGCCCAGGATGTTGAACAGGCTGAACAGGCCAGCAAAGGCGGCCCCCAGGGTGGCCACCTGTTTTTTCTGATCCACCGACAGATCAGTGAAACGCACATCTACCCCGATCAGGTGGCCGCCGAAGATTTCCTGGATCATGGGCGAGGCCACGCCGATAATGCCGATAGTGGCCGATACATTCAGGCACAGCACGATCCACACCAGCCAGAACTGCGGCGTTTTCCACGCCCGGTTCAGGTGCACCTGGCGGTTGGTGATCATGGCGTTGGCGCTCGCTGCCGGTGGGGTAAAGCCTGCCGGGGCCCAGCCTGCGGCTGGCACCCGGTAACCCAGCGAGCCGGCCAGCATGAAGACGGTGTAGATCGCCGCCAGGGTCAGGAAGGTCTCGCAGACGCCGACCGAGGTGGGGGTGGCATAGGCTTTCATCAGGCGGTCGGCCAGCGGGCTGCCGATCAGCGCCCCGCCGCCGAAGCCCATGATGGCCATGCCGGTGGCCATGCCGCGGCGGTCTGGAAACCATTTGATCAGGGTAGACACCGGGCTGATGTAACCCAGCCCCAGTCCGATGCCGCCCAGCACGCCCGACCCCAGCCACATCAGCCAGAGCTGATGGGTCTTGATGCCCAGTGCGGAAACGACCAGGCCACCGCACCAGCACAGGGTGGCCACCACACCGGCCTTGCGGGGGCCGGCACGTTCCAGCCAGCCGCCCCAGATTGCGGCGGCACTGCCAAGAAACACAAAAAACAGGCTGTACATGAAGGACAGGCTGCTGATCTTCCAGTCGCAGGTGGTGGTGAAGGCCTGCCCCCAGAAGCTGCCAGCATCACCGGTGCAGGCAATCGCCTTGCCAATCCCGAGGGCCTTCGACAGCGGTAACCAGAACACCGAAAATCCGTATGCCATGCCAATGCACAGGTGGACCGCGAGGGCGGCCGGCGGCACCAGCCAGCGGTTGAATCCCGCATCGGCAATGGAATGTTCCTTGTCCAGCAGAGCGAACATCGTGAATCTCCTCGTCAATGTTGTTGGTCTTGTCAGGCGGCGGCCCGGCCGGCCTGCACCGCCTTCTGCGGTGTCCCTACTGTAAGATATGGCGGCGTGCAATTCCAACCCTGCTCCGGAGGCCAGCGCCATGATCGAGCTGTATTTCCATCCCTCGCCCAATCCTCTCAAGGTGGCCTTGCTGCTGGAGGAGACCGGGCTGCCCTACCAGGTGGTGCCCATCGACACCCGGGCCGGCGAGCAGCACCTCGCCAGCTTTCGCGCGATCAACCCGAATGGCAAGACACCGGCCATGCTCGATGACGATGTGCGGCTGTTCGACAGCACGGCGATGATGCTGTATCTCGCCGAAAAGGCGGGCCGCTTCCTGCCGGTCAACGATCTGGTGCGCAAAGCGGAGCTATATTCGTGGCTGATGCTGGTGGCCACCGGCATCGGCCCCTATTGCGGCCAGGCGGTGCACTTCAAGCACTTTGCCCCCGCGCCGCAGGAGTACGCGGTCAACCGGTATGACTTCGAAGCCTGGCGGCACTGGAAGCTGATCAATGAGCGCCTTGGCCAGCAGGCGTACATGACCGACGAGTACAGCATCGTCGACATGTCGGTGTGGGGCTGGGCGCGGGTGATCCCTTTTGTGCTCGGTCCGCAGGCGTTCGAACAGCTGCCCCATGTGAAGCGCCTGCTGGACGAGATCAACGCCCGGCCAGCCGCTCAGGCGGCCGAAGCCATCAAGGGGCGCTTTGCCTTCAAGGCGGAAGTCGACGAAGACGCCCGCAAACACCTGTTCCCGCAGAACGCCAGACTGCATGCCGGGTGAGCTTGCCAGTCGACCGGGACAACAAAAAACCCCGGGCCGGCCGGCAACGGGGTTTGGTGTGACCAACGCAAGCATGGCAGTGATCGGTATTCGGGTGGTGATAGGTGGATTTGAACCACCGACCCCAGCATTATGAGTGCTGTGCTCTAACCAGCTGAGCTATATCACCGGAACCAAAAATTATCCGCTGTGGTCTGCTTCCCGTCAAGACTTCGGAGTGTGGTGCGATGCAGGTGGTGTGGTTCAAACGCGACCTGCGGGTGCAGGATCACGCGCCCCTGGCCCTGGCGGCGGCGACCGGACCGGTATTGCCGCTCTTTGTCGACGAACCGGAAATCTTTCTGGCGCCTGACCAGTCGGCCCAGCACGCCCACTTCCGGGAGGCCTGTCTGGCCGGCCTGCGTGCGGATCTCCGGGCGCTTGGCCTGCCCCTGCAACGCGCCCATGGCGACATGGTGGCCGTGCTCGAACGCCTCTGGCGCGCCAAGGCCTTCACCCACCTGTGGAGCCATGAGGAAACCGGCAACGCCCTGACCTTTGCCCGTGACCAGCGCGTGGCGCTGTGGTGCCGCACCCGGGGGGTGACCTGGCAGGAAATTCCTCAGCATGGTGTGATTCGCCGCCTCGCGTCGCGCAACGGCTGGGCCAGACGCTGGGGCGAACGGATGATGGCATCCCAGGCGCAACTGCCGTCGGGCATCCGCGCCGCCGAGCCGGTCGTCACGCTTGCCGAGGCATGGCAGCCTGCCATTCCCGCAGGCGCGGACAAGGCTGCCCGCCAAGCGGGCGGTCGTGCGGCGGGTCTCGCGCTGCTGGACAGCTTCCTGGCCGGTCGTGGCCAGGATTACCGGCGTGCCATGTCCAGCCCGCTCTCCGCCGAGGAAGCCTGTTCCCGGCTCAGTCCCTATCTGGCGTTCGGGGTGCTGTCCTTGCGCGAGGTGGTGCAGGCCGTGCTGCACCGGGTGGAATACTGGCGCGATCAGCCTGCCGAGCACCGTCCGCCTGGCATGCTGGCTTCCCTGCGCTCCTTCGAAGGGCGCCTGCACTGGCACTGCCATTTCATGCAGAAGCTGGAGAGCGAGCCCGAGATCGAATTCCGCAACATCCATCGTGGCTACGACGGCCTGCGCGAGGATGTTTTCGACCCGGCGCGCTTCACCGCCTGGCGGCGGGGTGAGACCGGCCTGCCCATGGTGGATGCCTGCATGCAGATGCTCGCTGCCACCGGCTGGGTCAATTTCCGCATGCGTGCCATGCTGGTGTCGTTTGCGGCCTATCAGCTGTGGCTGCACTGGCGCGAGCCGGCCCTGCATCTGGCGCGGGAGTTTCTGGACTACGAGCCCGGCATCCATTACTCGCAGATGCAGATGCAAAGCGGGGTGACCGGCATCAACACTCTGCGCATCTACAATCCCGTCAAACAGGCACAAGATCATGATCCGCATGGCCTGTTCGTGCGGCACTGGCTACCTGCCCTGGCGGGTGTGCCGGATGCCTTTGTCTTCGAGCCCTGGCGCATGCCGCCAGGCGTTCAGCGCGAATGCGGCGTGCGCATCGGCGAGCATTACCCGGCGCCGATCGTCGATCATGAGCAGGCGGCGCGCGAAGCGCGCGCCCGCATCGGGGCCCGTCGAGGCGATGCCGCGGTGCGTGCCGAAGCCACCGCAGTAATGGCCAAGCACGGCAGCCGCAAGCGCGGCAACGACCGCGACCCCAGCAAGGCCCGCAGCCGCAAAGGTCGGGCCGCCAACCACAGCGCGCCACCGGCGCAGGAGGCATTCGATTTTGGCCAAGGGTGACAAGGCAATGCTGCCCAGCAAGGACTGCCGCCATTGCGGTCGTCCCATGGTGTGGCGCAAGAAGTGGCGCAACAACTGGGATGAGGTTTTGTACTGCTCCGACGCCTGTCGGCGCGGCGTGCATCCCGGGGCGGCGGCCGTTGCCCTTTCGGCCAAGGGGAAGCGCTGATGCGACAGCTGATTCTGCTGCTGGGTGATCACCTGCATCCGGCGCCACCGGCGCTCGAGGGCTTTGATCCTGCCCAGGATGGCATCGTGATGATCGAGGCCACGGGCGAGGGCACCCATGTCTGGAGCCATGTCGCGCGCATCACGCTGTTCCTGTCGGCCATGCGGCACCGCGCTGCCGAGCTGCGCGCCGCCGGCTATCCGCTGCAATACCTGGCGCTGGGCGATGCGGCGCACGCCGGAGCCGCCCTGACGGATCGGCTCGCGTCGGTGCTGGCGCAGCATCGGCCCGAACGGCTGGTGCTGGTGGAAGCCGGCGACTGGCGCCTGATGCGCGCGATCGAAGCCACGGCGGCGGCGGCGGGGGTGACGCTGCGCGTGCTCGATGATCCGCACTTCCTGTGCAGTCATGCCGAGTTCAAAACCTGGGCGCGGGGCCGCAAACGCCTGCTGATGGAGAATTTCTACCGGCGCATGCGTGCCCAGGAACGCGTGCTGATGGACGGCGACGAACCTGCCGGTGGCACCTGGAATTTCGATGCGGAAAACCGCAAATCCTTCGGCGCCAAGGGCCCGGGTGCCCTGCCGGTGGTGCGCAGGTTTCTGCCGGATGCCCTCACCCGACAGGTGATGGCCGAGGTACAACAGCATTTTCCGGGACATCCCGGCCAACTCGATGCCTTCGATTGGCCGGTGTGCCGCGCCGATGCGCTGGCTGCGCTCGAGGATTTCATCCGCGTGCGCCTGCCGGCCTTCGGCGACCACCAGGATGCGATGTGGTCGCAAGAACCCTGGTTGTGGCATTCCCTGCTGTCCACCTCACTCAACCTGAAGCTGCTCGACCCACGCGAGGTGATTACCGCAGCCGAGGCGGCCTGGCGCGCAGGCGCTGCACCACTCGCAGCGGTGGAAGGGTTCATTCGCCAGATCCTGGGCTGGCGCGAGTTCATCCGCGGCGTGTACTGGTTCGACATGCCAGGCATGAAGACCGCCAACCACTACGGGCACCACAATTCCCTGCCGGCCTGGTACTGGACGGGCGACACGCACATGCAGTGCATGCGCAACGTGGTGCAGACCACCTTGAAGCACGGCTACGCCCATCACATCCAGCGCCTGATGATTACTGGCCTGTTCGGTCTGACGGCCGAGATCGATCCGGCTGCCGTGGCCGACTGGTATCTGGCGGTGTATGTCGATGCCGTCGAATGGGTGGAACTGCCCAACGTGGCTGGCATGGCCCTGTTTGCGAATGGCGGCCGGTTCACCAGCAAGCCGTATGCGGCAAGTGGTGCCTACGTCAAGCGCATGAGCAATTACTGCAAGGGTTGCCGCTACCGTCCGGAGCAGCGCGTGGGGCTGGAAGCCTGTCCGCTCACCCAGTTCTACTGGAATTTTGTCGACCGGCATCACGCTGTTTTGGCCAGCGAACCACGCACCGCGCTGATGGCCAAGAACCTCGAGCGCCTGCCCGAGGCCGAACGCGCCCAGATCCGTAACGAGGCGCAGGCGCGCCTGTCCCAACTCGATACGTTGTAAACGGAACCTAAGCGGCGAAGCGGGTTCCTATCCCGGGAAGGGAGTCGTCAAGTCACGCCCGGGTAAAAAAACAGATGCCGGGCCGTTGCCAACAGGATCACCGCAGATGCCACAACCACTGTCCCTCGCCGGGGACCGGGCCACCCGGCTCGCCACGATTCGCGCTGCGTTTCCGCAGCTGGACGGACCCGACTGCAGCTTCGTCGGTGGCCGCACCGCGGCCATGGCGCGGCTGGCCAAGATCGATCCGGTGGCCTATGACAAAAGCCGCAATTTTCTGGACGGTGCCGTCACCCGTCTGTCGCCCTATCTGCGTCACGGCTGCATCACGCTGGGCGAGGCGCGGATGCATGCGCTGGCAGGCTGGAGTCCACAGCGCGCCTGGAAGTTCATCTTCGAACTGGCGTGGCGCGATTTCTGGCGTCGGGTCTGGAAATCGCTCGGCCCGGCCATCCGCAAGGACGTGGAGAAACCCAAGGTCACGCTCGGTCACGCGCCCCTGCCCGACGACATCCGCCGCGGCGAGACCGGTCTGCCCTGCATGGACGCCACGGTTCGCTCCCTGGTGGATGAGGGTTACGTGCACAACCACGCGCGGATGTGGTTTGCCGCCTATTGTGTGCATTTCCGCAAGCTGTCCTGGCGCGCCTGTGCCGACTGGTTTGTCGGTCATCTGATCGATGGCGACCTCGCGTCCAACCACCTGTCCTGGCAGTGGGTGGCCTCCACCTTCGGCTCCAAGCCCTACATCTTCAACAAGGAAAATGTGGCCAAGTATTCGGCCAACCGCTGGTGCGCCACCTGCACGGCCGACTGTCCTTTCGACGCGTCCTATCCCGCCTTGTCCAAGCGCCTGTTCGGCACGGAGACCCCATGAGCCGCATCCTGTTCCTGCACGATGAAATGCTCAACCCGCAACACGCCCTGTTGCTCGCCAACCCCGATCTGCCGCGGGTGTTCGTGTTCGATACCCAGCAGCTCGAGCGCGACCAGTTCAGCTTGCGCCGCATCCAGTTCCTGGCCGATTGCGTGGCCGAGATTCCCGGCGTCACCGCCTATCAGGGGGTGATCAGCGAGGTGCTGCGCGAGCTCGGTGTGACCTCGGTAGTCACCCAGCGCACACCGCAACTGCACGTGGCCTCAGCCCTGGCCGGCTTCCAGGTGGAATGGCATGACGAACCCTCGTTTGTCGATTTCCGCGGTCGCCTGAAGCGCTTCATGCACTTCTGGAAGGCGGTGGAAACCCAGCTGGTGGGCGAGGCGGCTGCGGGTCGCGATGCGGCCTGAGCCATCGCGCTTTGCAGGGCGCGCGGCATGTGCTATCTTCGCCGGTTCTTGCTGCAGCAACGGCGTTGTCGCAGCAGGAATTGAAGTCTCCCCGGCGTGATGCTGGTCTGTCTTTCTGGATGTAGTAGCACTGGAAGTGTGCAACAGAAGATGTACCGGGCGCCAGGCGCGAGATGGCAAGATGGCCCGGTAGCTCAGTCGGTAGAGCAGAGGATTGAAAATCCTTGTGTCGGTGGTTCGATTCCGCCCCGGGCCACCCCAGTCAGTGAAGGCTTGCACGGTTGATGACCCTGCAAGCCTTTTTCAATTTCCGGGGTAGCAGCACGCATCCGATGCTCTCCAGATCGGGGCGCATCACACGGTAACCGCACTCATTCGCCGACCATGGTCCGGAAGGTCAGGCTGACGCGCGCGGTGTGAACCCGGGTGGCTTTCGGCACGCTGTGCTGCCAGTACCGCTGGGTGTCTCCCGCCATCACCACCAGGCTGCCATGCTCGAGCAGCACTTCCCGTTTCTCGCCGGTGCGCTTGTGGCGGAAGGCAAAGCGCCGGCAGGCGCCTAAGCTCAATCCGGCAATCGGCGCACCAGGCACCAGCGACGATTCATCGTCGCTGTGCCAGCCCATGCCTTCCAGGCCGCTGTGATAGAGATTCAACAGGCACGCATTGAAGGTGACCCCGCAATGCTGTTCCACCAGGGCCTTCAGTTCCAGCAGTTGCGGGGTCCACGCGCTGGCTTCGTGCGTCACGCCGGAGTAGGTATAGGCGAAGCGGCTGTCGCCGATCCAGGCCACCTGGCGCGCGGTCACCACCCGTCGCCCCCTCATCGTGAGTTCGTCGTGCTGCCAGGGCACACTCGCGAGCAGTGCGTCGAAGTGCCGGGTTGCCACCGCGTCCGGCAACAGCGGGCCGTGATAGTAAGCTTGTCCGTCGCAGGGCAGCAGGTTCAGGCGCGGGTCATGGCCGAACAGTGGCTCGGTGGGCGGCATGGCAGATTCGGGTCGCAAATGGCTGTTTGACGGTAATGCAGCGGGATCGCGCTGGCAATCGGCCGGCGCAGCGTTCACGGTGGTAGCCGTCCCTTATACTGCGCCAGTGATCCCGATCCGGAGGAATTCATGAGTCTCGTGATTGTCGTCGCCGCGCTGTGCTTCCTCATGTTCGTCGCCTACCGCGGCTACAGCGTGATCCTGTTCGCGCCGGTGGCCGCGCTCGGCGCGGTGCTGCTCACCGATCCGTCCCTGGTGCCACCGATGTTCACCGGCCTGTTTATGGACAAGATGGTGGGCTTCGTCAAAAGCTACTTCCCGGTCTTCCTGCTGGGTGCGGTGTTTGGCAAGGTGATCGAGCTGTCGGGATTTTCGACCGCGATCGTGGCGGCGGTGATCCGCCTGCTTGGCCGCGAACGGGCGATGATGGCCATCGTGGTGGTCTGTGGCCTGCTGACCTACGGCGGGGTCTCGCTGTTTGTCGTGGTGTTCGCCGTCTATCCTTTTGCCGCCGAGATGTTCCGCCAGGGCGACATTCCCAAGCGCCTGATTCCCGGCACGATCGCGCTGGGCGCGTTCAGCTTCACGATGGATTCCCTGCCGGGCACCCCGCAGATCCAGAACGTCATTCCGACCACGTTCTTCAAGACCACCATTTACGCAGCACCCGTCCTCGGCACGGTCGGCGGGCTGCTGATCTTCGTTGTCGGTCTCATCTATCTCGACTGGCGCCGCCGGGTGGCGCTGGCCGCTGGCGAGGGCTATGGCACCGGGCATCTCAACGAGCCACCGTTGCGGCCGGTCGACGAGCGGCTGGTGCATCCGCTCATCGCAATCCTGCCGCTGGTTCTGGTCGGCTTGAGCAACCGGCTGTTCACTGACCTGATCCCGAAGGTGTATGGCAAGTCGGTAGCCTTTGTGCCGGCTGTGGTGGGTAAGGCAGCGCCCGTCACCCAGGAAGTGGCCAAGGTGGCGGCGCTCTGGGCCGTCGAAGGTGCCCTGCTGGTCGGCGTCGCGTGCGTGCTGGTGTTTGCCTGGCGGCGGGTCAGCGCCGGCTTTGCCGAGGGCAGCCGCGCGGCCGTAGCCGGGGCCCTGCTGGCATCGATGAACACAGCCTCGGAGTATGGGTTCGGCGCCATCATCGCGGCCCTGCCCGGATTTCTTACGGTAGCGGAGGGCCTGCGCGCCATTCCCAATCCTTTGGTGAACGAAGCCATCAGCGTGACCGCCCTGGCCGGCATCACCGGTTCGGCTTCCGGCGGCCTTAGCATCGCGCTGGCCGCCATGTCCGACACGTTCCTGCAGGCGGCCGCCAGCACCGGCATTCCCCTGGAGGTCTTTCACCGGGTGGCCGCCATGGCCAGCGGTGGCATGGACACCCTGCCCCACAACGGAGCCGTGATCACCCTGCTCGGGGTGACCGGCCTGACCCACAAGACCTCCTATCGCGACATCTTTGCCATCACCTTGATCAAGAGCGCGGCCGTGTTCGCGGTGATCGCGGTGTACTACGCCACGGGACTGGTCTGATGGCCAAACCCCTGCGGCCGATTGCCACCACGGAATTCATCGGTCAGCCAGGGGATTACGCCCCCGAGCGTTGCACGCCCTCCCGCCTGTAGCGCAGCCGTTCTGCAATCCTTAGCGTTTTTCCTTGGTTCCGGCGATCCGCCGGCGCTGGCTACAGTGCGATTCCTGTCGCTGGAGCCTTTCCATGTCTGTCCTTACTATCGCCGGCAGTCCCTCCCGTGCCTCGCGCTCGGGCCGACTGCTGGGACACGTTCACGCTGGCCTGGCCGACAAGTTCGTCTGGCCGATTGCCACGGGCGGTTCGCCCGCCCATACCCTGGCCATTGACTATGCCCTGCGGCCGGTGCTGGCGGCCCTCGGCGCCCAGCACATTGGCCGTTCGGTCTTTGCCCTGGACGCTGACATCGAGACGGCACCCAATGGGGGCGGCGTGTTTGCCGCCAGTCTCGTACAACGGCTCGATGCCGGCGTTGGCGACCTGCTGGCCTGGCGGGCTTCCCGTCAGGAGCAGGGCGGGCGCGTCCCGATCGCGGAGGTCGCATGCTGAGGCGGCGGCAAACCCTGCAGGGCATCGTGCTGTTGTTGGCCAGCCTGTCGCTGCTGCCTGCGCAGGCGGAATTCGACCCCCACGCGCTGCGCATCGGATACCAGAAGTCCGCTGCAGCGCTTGGCCTGTTGCGAACCCGTGGCACCTTGGAAAAACTGCTGGCGCCACGTGACATCCGGGTCAAATGGGTCGAGTTTCCGGCCGGCCCGCAGCTGCTCGAAGGCCTGAATGTCGGGTCGGTGGACTTCGGTTATGTCGGCGAGGCACCGCCGATCTTTGCGCAGGCGGCGGGTGCCAGTTTTGTGTACGTAGGCAACGAGCTGGCCGCCCCGGCCGGCCTGCAATACACCGACATCCAGCCGGTATTCCTGCCGCCGGCCGATGCGCGTGCCGCCTTTGAGCGCGGCAGCGTCGATGCCTGGGTGATCTGGGAGCCCTTCCTGTCGACCAGATCCACGCGGTCAGCGCCAGCGGGTCGCGCTCGCGCGCGCGCTGGTCCATCGGCCCCGGCTGTTGCTGCTGGACGAACCCCTTGGGGCACTCGATCTGGATGTGGATCTGCCAAGGCCGCGCCCACGCGGATCGGCGGCGTTTGCCGCGCTGGATGCGGAGCTGCTGCAGGCCTTGCTCTGATTGCCAAGGAACCAGCCAGGGCGCGCAAAGCGCAGATGCGGCCAGCCAACACACTGGCAGATCGGCAAACGGGCAGATCGGCAAACTGGTAGTTCGGCAAACGGGCAAACAGGAGCAGTTGGGGATGGAAACCGTACTGGTGGTTCCCGGGTTGCAGGGCAGTGGCCCTGCACATTGGCAGACCTGGATGCAGGCGCAAGTGGCCGGTGCTGAACGTGTCGAGCAGACGGATTGGCAGGTACCGGACCTCGCGGTCTGGAGCGCTGCCGTACGTGCTGCCCTGGTCCGCCAGCCGGGCCCGGTGTGGGTGGTGGCACACAGCTTTGGCTGCCTGGCCACTGCTGCGGTGCTGGCCGAGTTCCGCCCTCTGGTGGCGGGCGTCATGCTGGTGGCCCCTGCCGACCCCTACAAGTTCGGTGTGATGGAGGCCCTGCCGGCACGGCCGTTCGGGGTGCCGGCGGTGGTGGTGGCGAGCACCAATGATCCCTGGATCCGCATGATGCGGGCGGTCTGGCTGGCCGACCGGTGGGGATGCCGGCTGCTCGACATCGGTGCCCAGGGGCACATCAATGTGGAATCCGGGCATGGTCCCTGGCCAGAGGGATTGGCGATTTTCGAAGCGCTACGCGCGTCTGCAGCCTGTTATCCCTTGGGTGCGGTCGAGCCCCTGGATGCTGCCCAGACGCTTCTGACGTAGGTCGTGCGGTCCGCTTTTGTGCTGTGCGGCCTTCTTGCTGCTCAGGCACTTAGCCGCAGCGCATCGGCGGGCGCGCCGGTCGTTCGGAACGTCACGGCTGGCAACACCGCCTGTGCGCTGTGCTGTGTGGTGATGTCGCGCCCGTGGCGGAACACGCGCAGTTCTCCTGGCACGAAAGCCTGCCACGCCTCTCCCCGGGTTAGGGGCTGGGTGGCGATCACCACCAGCCGGTCATCCGCATGGTTGTAGTGGGCCAGGTCGACCTGTTTCGGATAGTCGATCAGCTCCACGCAGGGAAAGGGATGGCAGCGCGATACCCAGTGCAGGTGGGTGGAGCCGTGGGCGTAGAGGCAGTCGCCATCACTCAGCAGGAAATTGAACACGCCGTGCTGCGCCAGCCGGGTCGCCTGCGCTGCCAGGGCCACCTCGATACGGTCCGGCGTCGGGGCCATCGCATGTGGATCGCCGTCGGTCAGGTCCCGAACCAGGCCATCCAGCAGCAGACAGAACGCGCGCTCGCTGTCAGTGGTGCCGAGGGGGCTGTAGATCCCGCTTGCGGAGGGCAAGGCCGAGCCCAGATCGCCGTTGTGCGCGAACAACCAGGTACGGCCCCAGAGCCAGCGGCGGAATGGATGGCAGTTGGTGCGGGTGATCGCTCCCTGGGTGGCCTTGCGCACATGCACCACGAAGTTGTGCGACCGCGGACCCTGGCCGCACAGGCGTTCGGCCCGTTCCGAGTGTGCTGCCGGCGCGGTCTCGTGCACGGTATGGGCCCGCTGTCCGGTCCAATAGCCCATGCCCCAGCCGTCGCGATGGTCGCCGGTGCTGCCGCCGCGCTGCAGGAAGCCTTGCAAGGCAAAGGGCACCGTCACAGGTTTGAAGGCATTGACGCCCAGCAGCTGGCACATGGCGGGGGGGAGCTGACCGGCCAGGGCAGCCCTCGCAAGAAAAAGATGGTGAAGTCAGGTTACTCCCGGATGAAAAGCGCTTAAAGCAATAAAAAAGAATTCCTTATCGGGTTTAATAAACCAATATGAGCTAACAAAGGAATTTTTCAGTATTTATCGTGCTATCGGAGGGTGTCCTACACTCGCGCTTTGCGGCGGTTCGATCCACGAGGTCTTGGCATGAATTTCCAGCAGTTGCGCATCATCCGGGAGGCGGTCCGTCAGGGGTACAACCTGACCGAGGTCGCCAATGTCCTGTTTACCTCGCAATCCGGGGTGAGCAAGCACATCAAGGACCTGGAAGATGAGCTAGGGGTGGAGCTGTTCATCCGGCGCGGCAAGCGGCTGCTGGGTCTGACCGAGCCGGGACGCGAACTGGTCGGCATTGTCGAGCGCATGCTGCTGGACGCGCAGAACATCAAGCGACTGGCGCAACAGTTCAGCCAGCGCGACGAGGGTAAGCTGGTGGTGGCCACCACCCATACCCAGGCACGCTATGTCCTGCCCCCGATGGTGACCCGGTTCAAGCAGGAATTTCCGAAAGTGCATCTGGAATTGCAGCAGGGCAGTCCCGACGAAATCGTCGCCCTGTTGCAGGCTGGCGAGGCCGACATCGGGGTGGCCACCGAGGCGGTCACCGGGGCGCCAGAGATCGTCGCCTTCGACTTCCATCGCTGGCATCACAGCGTGATCGTGCCGCAGGGGCATCCGCTTGCGAGCCTGCCGGTACTGACCCTGCAGGCGGTGGCTGATCATCCGATCATCACCTATCACGTCGGCTACACCGGCCGTACCGGGATCGATAGCACGTTTGCCGCCGCGGGTCTGGAGCCCAATGTGGTGATGTCGGCCCTCGATTCGGATGTGATCAAGACCTACGTCGAACTGGGGCTGGGCATCGGCATCATCGCCAGCGTGGCCTTCGATCCGGCACGCGACCTTGGTCTGCTGCAGTTGCCGTCGGATGGCCTGTTCGCAGAAAGCGTGACCCGTCTGGCGGTGCGACAGGGTCATTACCTGCGCGGTTATGCCTGCCGGTTCATCCAGTTCTGCGCGCCGGCACTCACCGAGGCGGCGATCCGGGCGGCCACCAACCCGGTGCGGAGCGGCGCGGAGGACTGAGCCGCCGATTGGGTGATCCCGCGCGCAAGGCTATCATCCGCAGACAAGATGGGCGGGAGTGAACCGGATGAGCAAGGCCTTCACCAGGGAAAGCGAACAGGACGACGACGACGACGCGCCAGCGGCCGGCCCGCTGCTGCCCGCAGGCACGAAGAATTACATGACCCGGCAGGGCTTTGTGGCCATGCGCGAAGAACTCGACCAACTGGTCAAGGTTGATCGCCCCAAGGTGGTCGAGACCGTGGCATGGGCGGCGTCGAACGGCGACCGCAGCGAGAACGGCGATTACATCTACGGCAAGAAGCGGCTGCGCGAGATCGACCGGCGCATCCGTTTCCTGATCAAGCGCCTCGAAATTGCCGAGGTGGTCGATCCGGCCGAACGGGAGGAAACCGATCAGGTGTTCTTCGGGGCCACCGTCACCTTCCGTATCTGCTCCGGCGACCAGGCCAGTCCCGAGGAAACCTTCCAGATCGTCGGCGTGGATGAGGCCGATGCCAGCGGTGGGCGCATCAGCTGGATCTCGCCCATCGGGCACGCCATCCTGAAGGCGCGTGTCGGTGATCGTGTCCGGCTGCACAGCCCGGCGGGCTGGCGCGAGATCGAAATCCTCGACGTGGTCTATCGCTGAGCCGTCATGGCCAGGGCACAGGCGTAGGCGCTGGCCCACGCCCACTGGAAGTTGTAGCCCCCCAGCCAGCCGGTCACGTCCACCACTTCGCCAATGAAATGCAGGCCCGGCTGCTGACGGGATTCCATGCTCTGCGACGACAGGTCTCGCGTATCCACCCCGCCACGTGTCACCTCGGCCTTGCGGAACCCCTCGGTGCCGTCCGGCAGCAGCTGCCAGGCCTGCAGGCTGGCCGCCAGGGTGCGCAGCAGGCGGTCGGGAGTGTCATTCAGGGGGCGGGCCCATTCCTCGCGGCCGGCGGCCCACACCTGCGCCAGGCGCTCAGGCAGCCAGTCGCCCAGCACGGTCTGCACCAGTTTGCGGGTGCCAGGCTTCAGGGCCAGCAGCGCCGCCACCAGATCGACGCCCGGCAACAGGTCGAGTTGCAGGGGCTCGCCGGGCTGCCAATAACTGCTGATCTGCAGGATTGCCGGGCCGCTCAGGCCGCGGTGGGTGAACAGCAGGTCTTCCTGAAACTGCCCGGCGTCCTTACCCTGCCCGGTGCGCACCGTGACCGGCAGGGCAAGACCCGCGAGGCCGACGAACGGCTGCCACGTTGTAGCGGCAAAGGTCAGCGGCACCAGCGCCGGGCGCGGTTCCACGATCTTGTGGCCGAACTGGCGGGCCAGACGGTAGCCCAGGTCGGTCGCCCCGATCTTTGGGATGGACAGTCCACCGGTCGCCACGACAAGGTGTCGGGTCGATACCGGGCCACGATCGGTCTCCAGCTGGAAACGGGCACCGTCTGCGCCGTCCAAGCTAGTCACGGCGCGCAGGCCACAGGGTTGCCAACGCTCCACATGACCCTGCGCACATTCGTCCAGCAAGAGCTCGATGATGGCGCCGCTACCCTCGTTGCAAAAGAGTTGGCCCTTGTGCTTTTCGTGATAGCCCAGCCGGTGTCGTTCCATCAGGCCAATGAAATGGGCGGGCGTGTAGCGGGAAAGGGCGCTGCGGCAAAACTGCGGATTCTGGCTGATGAAGTGCCGGTGCGACTGCGCCGGGTCGAGATCGCGGTTGGTGAAGTTGCACCGGCCACCCCCCGAGATGCGCACCTTCTCGGCCACCGCGACGGCATGGTCGATCACCAGCACGCGCGCCCCACGCTGGCCTGCCTGGCCTGCGCAGAACAGGCCGGCAGCACCCGCGCCCAGCACCACCACATCCCAGAGGGGGGATGTGCCGGCGATACCGTGCGTGGAACCGGCCCGATTCAATGGGCCGCCATCAATTCGATCTCGTAGGCCCGCGCCGGCTCGCCCGGCTGCTGGCCTGCGGGCACCCACACCTGCCAGCGCTCTCCCACGTGCATGTGCCGCACCGCATCGGCGATCGGCGCGGGCAGGTCTTCCATCAGCAGTCGCTGGCCCTTGCGCATGCGGTCGGCCATTTCGGCAGGCACTTCCGGCGAGGCCTGGCCCAGGACATGACTGCTCATGTCGAGCACCAGGAACTGTGCTTCGGCGGCGCTGGCGCCGTCCGCAGCCTGCAGCCGGCGGCCCTGCGCGCCACCTGCCAGCAGCACCACGCCTGGCGCACTGGCATTGCGCTGGAAAAAATCGCCATCGGTATCGGTGGTCGGTGCTGCCATCGCCTGCGACGTCCCCAGCAGCAGCGCCAGCGCCAGCAGCGCCGGCCCGGTCGCGTGCAGGCGGCGTGCCGCAGGCGGCAGCTGCCCTGGTGCGCCGGGGGCGGAGCGGCGCACGACGCCCCCGGTCTGTTCGCTAGACGACATGCAAGAGCCTCGCAAGGAGAAGGAAAACGGCTAGAGTGTAGGCCAGATCCCTCGAGTCTGGCCCATGCCCCCCTTGCTGTTCATCCACGGAGCCTCGTGCAGCGCGCGTGTCTGGCACGCCGGGTTCCTCCAGCGGTTCTCCCAGCGTGGCTGGGACTGTCATGCCATCGACCTGCCGGGTCATGGTCCCAGCCACCGCATGTCGGCGGCGGCCCTCGATCGCCTGGGTCTGCAGGACTACGGCGATGCGATTGCCGAGGCAGTCCAGCGCCTGCCGCAGCCGCCGGTACTGATCGGTCATTCCATGGGCGGCTACCTGGCCCAGCGCCACGTGCTGCAAGGCGGCGCTGCTGCCGGCATGATCCTGCTGGCGGCAGCGCCACCCCAGGGCATGGCGCGTGAGCTGTTGCAGTTCGTCCTGCGCCATCCCATGCTGGCGCTGCGCCTGGACCTAAGTGGCGGACGTGGATCGCGGGATGCCCGCCTGCAGCGGGTGCGTGGCATGTTGCTCACTTCGTCGACGCCGGATTCGGTAGTGGGCGTGGTGGCCGACATGTTGCAACCGGAGTCCTCGCGTGCCCTGCGCGAGCTCAGCCTGAATACCCTGCCGGCATGCCGGCTGGCGCTGCCAGTGGCCATCCACGCGGGCAGCCAGGATGCCCTGATCAGTGCGGCGGCGGCCCGGCAGATGGCGCATACCTATGGTGTCGAAGCCATCATCCATACGGGCATGGCGCACATGCTGCAGTGGGAGCCCGGTTGGGAGGCGGTGGCAGCCGGCATGCTCGACTTCCTGGCGGGCGCCTTCGGCACGGCGCAGTCAGGGGCGGCCCAGGAACAGGTAGGCGCTGCGTGAATTGCCGGCTACCCCAAGGCCAAAGTACAGCGGGCCGATGCCGGTGTCTGCGCCGAGAAACACGGAGCCGGAATGCCGCAGGCCGGCGACGTTGCTGCCGTTTAAGCGGTCGAACACGTTGCCGGCTTCGAGCGACATGCCAACAAACAGGCGGCGCGTGAAGGCGCCCGGGTCGCCCAGGCTACGGTAGGTGATCAGGCGTCCCAGCGCGTAGCGCTGACCCAGAAACTGGCGTGACTGATAACCTGACAGTTGCAGGAACCCCCCCAAAGGGAACAGGTCCTGCACCGGCAGCCGCGTGCCAAAGCCGCTGCCACCCAGCAGGCCAAGGCGCACATCCTGTTCGCCGACGTGAAAGGCCTGTTCGATTTCCATGTCGCCACGGTCGTAGCTGCTGTCGGCGCCCAGCCCAGTCCGGGAGGACTGCAGGTCGAGATGCAGCAGGGCACCCTCGGAAGGGAAGGCCCAGCGGTCCAGCGTGTCGGCATCCAGCCGCATGTGGTAGTTGCCCAGGCGCTGGGTGAGATTGGGAAAACTGGCCTGTGCAATGGCGGCCGTGGCCGTGCTGCCACCCTGTTCCACTCCCACCCGCAGCACGGCGCTGGTGCCGAAACGCGCCCCCAGGTCGAGTCCGTACACCCGTCGGGTGAGCTGGTAGGTGGTGACGGCCACATCGTTCTGGTAAAAATCGTTGCGCTCCTGACGGAAATCCAGTCGCGGTGCCACGAACACATCGCGTGAGTAATCAAGCGGCTGGTAGAGCTCGCTGCCCCACTCGTTCACCGAACCCAGCGAGAAGGTGTTGCGCCATTCCAGGCCACCGGCGTCCAGCCAGGTGTTGCGCGTGGCAGCGCGGGCGTTGAAGCGGCTGTTGCCGGAAAAGTCGGTCGACAGGTCAACGTCGAGATTGATGTAGTTCGGCCCCCATTCCTTTTCCACCGGCTGCACCACCAGCGTGCTGTCGCCACTGCCTTGCGATACTAGCCGGGTGCGGATCTGCTGAAAGTCATCCGTGGCATACAGCCGCGCGAGGTCGCGTTGCAGCACCTCGGCCTGCACCGGTTCGCCCTCGTGGCTGTCCATCAGCGCCTGAACCGCGTGCGGACTGACGTGCGCAAGGCCGCCCGTATCGATGTGCAGGCGTTCGTCAGCGGTGAGCGCCCCCTGGGTATCGCGCCGCTGCTGGCGCTGCGTCAGATAGGCGCGCCATGCCGCATCGTCCAGCGCAAGGGTGAGCAGACTGGCCGCCACGGCGTCGGCCGCCGCCCGGCCTTGCGGCAGGGTACTGACGGCATGTTCGAAGTCGGCAACGCTGAAGCGGCCGAGCGGAATGTGGATCAGCACATCGTCGGCCGTGACCTGACCCAGCGACACCGCCACGTTCTGGTGGGTCAGGATGGTGAGCACCTGCTGGCTGATGCCGATCGCCGAACCGATCTCCTCGCGTTTCAGCAGCGATGAGCCGACATCCACCACGATCAGCCGTTCGGCACCCAGTGCACGCGCCACATCCACCGGCAGGTTGCGGGTCAGGCCGCCATCCACCAGCAGATGGCCATCGATCTCGACCGGCGCAAACACGCCCGGTACCGCCATGCTGGCGCGGATCGCGCTGATCAGGTCGCCCTGGCCCAGCACCTGCATGTCGCCGGTCTCGATGTCGGTGGCCACGGCCCGGTAGGCAATCGGCAGTTGGTCAAAGCTGGCCAGCAGCGGGGCCTTGCCGAGCAGCGAGGTCAGGAACAGTTCGAACTCATGGCCAGCCACCGCGCCCCGCGGCAGGCGGATGCGGCCATCGCGAAACCCCAGCTCAATGCCTCGGATGTTGTCGCGCTCCTGTTCCTTCGACAGCACCGAGCGCTGGGCGCGCGGCACGTTGTCGGTCACCACTTCATCCCACGCTACCCGCTGCAGCCTGCGTTCCATGTCATCCGGCGCCACGCCCATCGCATAGGCCCCCCCAACAATGGCACCCATGCTGGTTCCCACCACCACGTCGACGGGCACGCGCAGCTGTTCCAGCACCTGCAGCACGCCGATCTCGGCAACGCCGCGCGCGCCCCCGCCACCCAGAACCAGGCCGATGCGTGGCCGATGCCCCCTGGGGGAGGGTGCGCCATCCAGCCGGTCTGCCGCCGGGGCGGACTGACCATCCAGCCGGTCTGCCGCCAGGGCGGACTGACCAGCAAGCAGAGTGGCGGCCAGAATGACAGCCAGGAACCACGCGACGGGCATCAAGAAATCCTCTGCAAAGTCGTTAATCGTGCCATGGAACCCTCAGCCCCATCACCGCAAGCACCGACCCGCGCCGCACCCCTGCCGGTATGGGTGGCGTTTTTCGAGCATCTGGAGCTGCCCGTCCTGCGCCATACGGCGCGCGACATGCTGGCGCTGGCCGCCGACATCGACCGCGTCGATGCCCGCAGCATTGCCGACACGGTGTTGCAGGATCCCCT
>CAIPBT010000123.1 GCA_903863375.1 uncultured Ferrovum sp. | reverse complement strand
GCATGGCTGCCGAGGCTTTCTACGGGGCGTGCACAGATCTGCCGCCAGTGCGCAGACGGTGAACTCTAGAGTGGCAGCCTAGAGTGGCAGCCTAGAGTGGCAGCATAGGGGTGGCAGCGTAGGGGTGGCACCCTAGGGAGGGCAGCCTGGGGGGCAGGGTATCGGTCGACTTTTTGTGGACGTAACCTCCCACCATAGTCGCCGATCCCCGGATTGCAAGTACAATATGAATCCGTTGAATTCGCCTTCTGCCTCCCAGCCGTACCCTCCGGATCCGCATGCACATCCTGCTCAGCAATGATGATGGTTATTTCGCCCCCGGCCTGATCGCGCTGTACGAAGCGGTCTCGCGTGTGGCCCAGGTCACGGTGGTGGCTCCCGATGCCGAGCGCAGCGGTGCCAGCAATTCGCTCACGCTCGACCGTCCGTTGACGGTGCGGCGGGCGCACAACGGCTTCCAATACGTGAACGGCACCCCGACCGACTGCGTCCATCTGGCCGTGACGGGCCTGCTCGAGCAGTTGCCTGACATGGTGATTTCCGGCATCAACCGCGGCGCCAACATGGGCGACGACACGGTGTATTCGGGTACGGTCGCTGCCGCCACCGAGGGCTTCCTGTTGGGCATTCCGTCGATCGCCGTCAGTCTGGTGACCGATGGAGGGGGGCATTTTGAAACGGCCGGGCAGGTCGTTCTCGACCTGATCGCGCGGTTTCAGCGGGAAGCACCGGTCAAACCCTGGCTGTTGAACGTGAATGTGCCGGATTGCGCCTACGGCGACCTGCGTGGCCTGCGGGTAGCCCGGCTGGGGCGCCGGCACAAGGCCGAACCGGTGATTCCGGCGCGCAATCCGCGCGGCGACACGGTCTACTGGGTGGGGCCGGCTGGCGCCGCACAGGACGCCGGGGCTGGTACCGATTTCCACGCGGTCGCCGAGGGCTTCGTCTCGCTTACCCCGCTGCAGATGGACCTGACCAGCTACCCACAGCTGGATGCCGTTGCCGGCTGGCTGGCGTCCGGAGCCTGATGTTGATCGACGAGCAGCGCGCCCGCGGCAGTGGCATGACCTCGGAGCGCACGCGCACGCGCATGATCGAACGGTTGCGCCAGCAGGGCATCCGGGACGAGCGGGTGCTCGCGGCCATGCAGACGATTCCGCGCCATGTCTTTGTCGACGATGCGCTGGCCCACCGCGCATACGAGGATGACGCCCTGCCGATCGGCCATGGTCAGACCATTTCCAGCCCCTACATCGTCGCGCGCATGCTGCAGTCCATGCGCCACGAGCGTCCGCTGGAACGGGTACTCGAGGTGGGCACCGGCTGTGGTTATCAAGCGGCCGTTCTCACGCAGGTGGCCCGGGAAGTGTTCTCGGTGGAGCGCATCAGCCAGCTGCTCGACAAGGTGCGTGCCCGGATCTGGCAGCTGCGGATTCACAATCTGCGTCTGGCCCATGCCGACGGCTACCTCGGGCTGGCCGAGGTGGCACCGTTTGATGGCATCGTCGTGGCTGCCGCGGCACCGGCAGTGCCGCCACGGCTGATCGAACAGCTCGCGCCCGGAGGGCGTCTGGTGATCCCGGTTGGTACGGGCGAGCGTCAGCAGTTGCACGTGATCACCCGGCATGCGCAGGGGGCCGGATTCGACGAACAGGTCCTCGAACCGGTGCGTTTTGTCCCCTTGCTGGAACGCCTCGCATGAGGCGGTTGATCCGGGTTTCGGCCACCGGGCTGTCGCTGCTGCTGGCGGCGGCCTGTGGCACCGTGGAGCACCATGCCGCCGTTCAGGAGCGTTCCCCGCCGGTACGTGTCGACGCTGGCGGCAGTGCCGCCCGGCCGGCGCCGGCGGCGCCCGCCCGGGCGCCGAGCAAGCCGGCTTCAGCCATCGTGTCGCCCAAGCCGTCCGGTCCTTCGGAAAATTCGGCCGCCACCGGCGCGCGGGCCGGCACCGAAGATCCAGTGGCCGTGGCGACCCCCCTGCGTAGCCCGGCTGATCCGGTCCCTGCTGGTGCGGGCCGTTCCAGCACGGGCCGGCCGGATTCCACCGGTCCGGTTGCCGATGGCAGCAGCACCGGCAGCAGCGGTTCTTCCGGGGCGGCGCCGGGTGCGCCGGCAGGGGTGTCAGCCAGTGCCGGCTCGCCGGCAACCAGCCCTCCCCACGGCAAGGCCGTCGAGTGGGCGTGGCCGATCGATGCCACCATCACCCAGCACTTCAGCGTGGCGCAGAAGGGCATGGATTTTTCGGCGCCGCTTGGCACGCCGGTGCGGGCGGCCGCTGCCGGCAAGGTGTCGTTTGTCGGCAGCAGCCTGCATGGTTATGGCCGGATGGTCGTGCTCAAGCACGACGACGGTTATCTCAGCGTCTACGCCCACAATCGCAAGGTACTGGTCAAGGAGGGGGACGTGATCCGTCGCGGGCAGGTGATCGCCGAAATGGGCAATTCGGACAGCGACACGGTCGTTCTGCATTTTGAAATCCGCCACCTTGGCAAGGCGATCGATCCAGTGCAGCTCTTGCCTGCCCATGCAGCGGGACACTGAAAGATGAGTCAGGAAATACAGAAATCGCGTCGTCGCAAGAGCGTTGCCTCAGCGGCAGGGGTCGGCGACGAGGCTGTCCAGACGGGGACCAGCGCGTCAGCGGTCGGCGCCGCGCCGAAGGCGTCGCGCGGCCGTACGGCCAAGGGCATCGATGATCCAGCCCCGCAAGGCCAGGATGATGTTGATGGGGTCGGCTTGCCGGATGATCTGGAAGAGGAACTGGACAGCGACGATGGCGGTGACCTCGGCGAAATCGCGCTGCATGAACTCGAGGACGCTGCGCACCGGCCGCGATCGGAGAGGGATCGTCGCGATGACCGGGAATTCCTGCAGCACCAATTCGCCCACGACGGCGTGCTGGAGCGGGATGTCACGCAGATGTACCTCAACGAGATCGGCCGCCACAAGCTGCTGACGGCCGCAGAGGAAGCCTCCCTGGCGCGGGCCGCGCGGGACGGCAGCGAAGCGGCCCGCCAGCGCATGATCGAGAGCAATCTGCGCCTGGTGGTGAACATCGCCAAACACTATCTGAACCGTGGCCTGCCTTTGCTCGACCTGATCGAAGAGGGCAATCTTGGCCTGATGCACGCGCTCGAGAAGTTTGATCCCGAGCGTGGTTTCCGGTTTTCCACTTACGCCACATGGTGGATCCGGCAGAACGTCGAACGCGGCTTGATGAATCACTCGCGTACCATCCGCCTGCCGGTGCACGTGATCAAGGAGCTCAACGTATATCTACGCGCGCAGCGCCACCTTGAGGCGCAGATGTCGACGGATCCGACGCCGGAAGACATTGCGGCGCTGTTGGGCAAACCGGTGGAAGAGGTCCGGCGGGTGATGCGTCTGAACGAGCGCATGGCCTCGCTGGACGCTCCCCTGGACGTTGATCCGGAGCTGTCGCTGGCGGAATCGATCAGCGATGAGGACAGCCTCAGCCCCGAGGACATGCTGCAGCAGGGCAAGGTCAATGCCCATCTTGAACGCTGGCTGGGTGCCTTGGGTGCCAAGCATCGCTGGGTGCTGGAACGCCGCTTTGGCCTCAACAACCACGAGATATCGACACTCGAGGCCCTGGCCGAGGAAATGGACCTGACCCGCGAGCGGGTCCGGCAGATCCAGATCGAGGCCCTGCGCCAACTCAAGCGCGCGATTCATGCTGAAGGTCTGAATGCGTACGCCCTGCTGTAATACCCGGCTGGCGTGTTCAGTCCCGCTGGGTCAGCAGGGCCAGGGTCAGTTGCACCAAATGCAGGGAAGCAGCGCCGGCTGCCGATGCCGCCGTGGCGGGTGGCGCGGCGTAGCGTGCGCGTAGCGCAGGTTCGGCCCAGGCGCGCAGGGCGACCGCGAGCTGTGGGTGCTCGACCGCCACCCGGTTGACGAAGGCCAACGGTCCTTCGTCGGGGGCACGTTGGCAACCGGCCAGGGCGAGCAGGCGCGTGCCCGCCCGCCAATGCCAGGGCCATGGGGGAGTCGGCGGCAGGTCAACGCCGATCCCCGAAACGCCGGCTGCGGCCAGCGCGCGCTGCCGGCGCCCGCGCCCCGGCAGGCCAGCGTTCAGTAGCGGCAGGGCCATGCCGAGCACAACCACCCCGGCGCAGGCGGCGAACAGCTGGAGCACCGGCAGGCGGCCGAGTCCCAGTTCTGCCAGCAGGTCGCTTTGTTCCCGGGCGCCCAGGTTGGCCACATCGCGTTGCCAGCGCATGGCAGCCAGATCGCGCAACAGCTGCACCCGGTGCAGAAGGGGCATGCCGGCGCGCAGGAAGCCCGGCATCCAGGCTGGCGCTGGCAAGGGAACCGCCACCTGGGTTCCTTCGGCCACCCGGGCCGGCAGGGTCAGCGCCGTGGGATCGATGCGCAGCCAGCCGCGCCCCTCCAGCCACGCCTCCACCCAGGCATGGGCATCGCTTTGTCGCACGATCAGGTAATCCCCCAGCGGATTACGCTCGCCGCCCTGATAACCGGTGACCACCCGCGCCGGAACGCCGGCAACCCGCAGCAGGAAGGCAAAAGCGGAAGCGAAGTGCTCGCAATAACCGATGCGGGTGTCAAAGAGCAGGTCATCGACCGCATCAGCGCGTGGCGCTGGCACGTCCAGGCTGTATTGCAGATGTGCCTGAAGAAAGGTCTGGCGCGCTGCCGCCACGCGCTCCAGTGGCGGCAGGCGGCGCCAGTCCATGGCCAGCGCACGGGCGCGCGGATTGCCGTCTGGCACCTGCAGGTCATGATCGAGGTCTGCCAGACTGCGGCCGGCGTCGGGATGGGCATCCGGCCACGCACGCAGCGACCAGCCAGACCCATGCACCCGCCCCGGCCGGATGTGTGCCGCTCCGGTGCCATCCACCATCAGGTCGGGATCGGAAGTCTCAATGGTGTCGAGGCCAAACAACCAGTCGCCATCGCTGTCGTCGCTGTCCAGCACGTAATCGATCGCTTGCCCATGGTGCTCCGGGGGTGCCTCGCGCAGCAGGCGAAACCCGAGCGTGCTCCATGTCTGGCCGTCGAAATTTTCCAGCACCGGGCCACGCCAGTACATCTGGCTGCGCTCTGGCCATTGCGCCGCGAAGTGCACCCGCAGGACCACAGTTTCGGAGAGCCGAAGGTGGCTGATGCTGCCTGGTGACATCCGTTCCGAGAGGCTGCCGCTGGTGCCTTCCGGTGCCGCACTACCCCAGAACGCATGGTCGGGGCGGGGCAACAGCAGGAACAGCAGCAGCGCAAGGGGCAGGGCGGGCAGCGTCAGGTGCCAGAGCAGGCCGCGACGGGCCTGGGGCCGCAAGGCCGGTTGATAGTGTCGGATCAGGCCATACAGCGAAGCCAGCGCCACCAGCAGGTCCCAGCCGCCCAGCCACGGCGCCTGGGTTTCGAAGTGGGCCGACAGCAACAGAAACCACGCCAGCCCCGTCAGCAGGTGCAGATCGCGCGACCGGTGCACCTCCAGCAGTTTCAGGCCTGCCATCACCAGCAGCAGGGCCATGCCCGGGGCACGGCCGATCAAGGTGTGTTGGGTGAGCAGTATCCAGGCAGAGGCTGCTGCCGGCAGCAGCACCAGCCAGATGCCACCCGGAGCCGGCTGTCGTCGCCACAGCAACAGCAGGCGGAACACCAGCAGCAAGGCCCAGGGCAGGCTGGTGGACCAGCCCAGCTGGCTGGCCAAGGGCAGCGACGCGAGCAGGATGCAGGCGGTCCAGTATCCCACCTCGGCCGCTGGCAATTCTGCTTTGGTGCGACGGGCCGGTGGCGGACGCCCTGCGGCGGGGGCGGGCACCGGCGGCGGGTCTGGCGGGTTGGCATCTGGCGGAAACTCCGCCAGTGCCTGCAGGGCACGCGCCCGGTGCCGCGAACCGCGGCCGGCCGGCAGCTGCGTGCCTGGCAGGGAGAGGCTGAAGCACGGGTAGTTGCCGGAGAGGGGGTGCGACGTCAGGGCCAGTACCCGGGCGGTCAGTCGGGCCAGCCGCACTTCGGTCGGTGCCGGGGCTTCGCTTTCCCAGGTCAGGGCGGTGTTCTGGTGCGGTGGGGTGCTGCGGTGATCGGCGACCAGAAGGGTGCGCGCCCGAAGGCTGGCGCGCCAGTCGATGCGCGGGTGCGCCTCCTGTTCCCGGGCACGGCGATGACCGCTGAAATCCCCCTCGGGCGGGATGGCCACGGCGGTTGCTGGCGCGCGTGGCGACAACGCTGGCGGCACTTCCGGCGACAGCGTCGGGGTCGTCGTCCGGGCATCGGCCGGCGCCAGCACGGCAGGAACGGGGTAGACCCCGGCCGCGCAGTGGGTCTGCCAGGTGCGCCAGGCCACGAACAGGCCCAGTGGCCACACACTGCGCACCTGCAGATGTCCGGCGGCCTGCAGGCCGCGCTGTCCGGTCGGAACCGGCAAGATCAGGTCGGCTCCAGCCGCCGGGACCGAGACTTCGATGCGTTGCCGCGGCGGCAGGTTCTGGTGGCGCCACCACGCCCAGCGTGATCGCCTGCCATTGCCATCCAGCCAGAGTTCCACCCGTTCGCGGGGCCGGCCATCGGCGGCGAACAGGCGCAGGGCGAAGGACGCATCGCTGCCGACCATTACGGGGGGCGGAGCGGTGACGGTAACGGTCAGGCCCGCCAGGTTACGCACGGTCTCGACCATGGTAATCAGGCCGATGCCCCCCAGCAGCAAGGTGATCAGCAACATCACCCCTAGTCCGAAATTCAGGCAGGCCACCACCACCACCAGCCAGGCGAAGCCCAGCAGCAGTCCTGCCCGGGTTGGCAGGATGTAGGTACCGCGCAGGGTCAGCCGCGCCCGGAAGTTGGCGGACACGCCGTGGTCCGGTCGGGTCCGGTCAGGCCAGCCGGACGGCCTGACGCAGGCGCGCGGCCAAGGCGGGGGCTTCGCTGGCCGGGCTGGCGGGATCCAGACGATGAGCCGTGACCGCTGGCAACACGGCCTGCAGGTCCTCCGGCAGCACATGATCGCGATGATCCAGCCATGCCCAGGCGCGCGCCGCCTGCAGCCAGCCCAGCCCGGCACGGGGCGACAGGCGGCCGGCAAAGGCGCCCGGCACCCGGCTGGCCTGCAGCAGCGCCTGCAGGTAATCCAGCACCGCAGGGGCGGTGTACACCGCCTGAACCTTGGCCTGCAGGGCGAGGATCAGGCCGGCGTCCGCACAGGGGGTGACCGCGGCCAGCAAGGCCCGCCGGTCCTGCCCGAGCAGCAGGGCCCGTTCGGCCGCCAGATCGGGATACCCAAGCTCGATTCGCATCAGAAACCGGTCCATCTGGGATTCGGGCAGGGGAAAGGTGCCGGTCTGGTCGCTGGGATTCTGCGTGGCCAGCACAAAAAATGGATTGGGCAGTTCGTGGCGCGTCCCATCCACCGAAACCCGGCGCTCTTCCATGGCTTCCAGCAGGGCGCTTTGGGTCCGCGGACTGGCCCGGTTGATCTCGTCGGCCAGCAGCACCGGCGTAAACAGCGGTCCGGGGTGGAAGCGCAGGCCACCATGGGTCTGGTCGGGCAGCAGGCTGCCGATCAGGTCGCCGGGCAGCAGGTCGCTGGTGAACTGCACCCGGCGCGAAGGCAGTCCGAGCACCGCGGCTAGCGCCTGTGCCAGCGTGCTTTTGCCAACGCCGGGCTGATCTTCGATCAGTAGATGGCCGCGCGCCAGCAGGCAGGCCAGCGCCAGACGGATCTGCAGAGGTTTGCCGAGAATCACTGCGCCGATGGCGGCGAGCATGCGGTCTGGGGCGCTCAGGAGGGAATCTGGCAGGTCGGCAGGTACCATGGGGGCCGGACAAAGGTGGGAGGGGCGCGGTGCTGCCGCCTGAGCGACAGCATTGCCGAAGTCACGCGCGAGTACAAGGGTTTGGCCTGCCACCGGTACCGGTCGAAAGGCCTGGCCGCCCAACCATCGCGAGTGGCGGCACATCGCGCTCGACACACTTCAGCATGGCATCCTCGCGGCAGGTGCGCACCGTGAATCCGAGGTGGTGCATCAGGTGCAGCATGGCCTGGTTTTCCGCCATCACTTCGCCGTGGATGCGCCGATAATTCTGGTGCGCGGCGCCTTCCAGCAGGGCCAGCATCAGCTGCTGACCGATGCCGTGATGGTGCCAGGCATCGGCCACAGCAATGGCAAATTCGCAAGACTGCCCGTCGTCGTCGCCATAGTAGCGCGCCACGCCGACAATCACTTCTCCCTCGTTCTCCGGCTGGATCACCGCCACTAGCGCCAGATCGGTCTCGACATCGATCTCGATGAAGTAACGGAGCAGTCGGGGCGGCAGTTCCCGAATGGCATCCATGAACCGGAAGTAGCGCGATTCGTCAGACAGCGACTGCATGAATGCCTGCAGGCGCGGGCCGTCATCGAGCTGGATGGAACGCAGGCTGACCATGGCGGCCGGTCTGGATGCGGGTTGATGGTTGGTCGGGAGCATCGTTTCTCCTCGCAGGATCGCCACAGGCCCGATCCCGGGGCGCTGTCGCAAATGGGTGGGTCACGCGGTCGGGGATCGCCCGAGGCTGGGGTGACACGCAAACAGGCAGATGGTAGGCGCTATTGTTGCGGTGCACAAGAGAATCCGGGGGCGCGCGGATGCATCCTGCCGAGCTTGGCCGTACACTCTAAGAATTCCATTCCTGACCGCGATGACCGTTGTGCAGACTGCCTTGATCCGCCACGCTGATTGCGCCCTGCACCAGATGGGCGATGCACATCCGGAATGTCCACAGCGTCTCGATGCGATTGCAGATCGCCTGATCAGTGCCGGACTGGATGGCCTGCTGATGCACCACGAGGCACCGCAGGTTACCCGGGCACAGCTGCTGCGGGTGCATCGTCCGCATTATGTCGATCAGGTGCTGGCCATGAACGTGACGCAGGGCTTGGTGCACCTCGATCCGGACACCGCAATGATGGCGGGAACCCTGCCTGCAGCGCTACGGGCAGCAGGCGCGGCGGTGATGGGGGTCGATCTGTTGATGGCCGGGCAGGCCGCCAATGTCTTCTGTGCGGTGCGCCCGCCGGGGCATCACGCCGTTCCGGACCATGCCATGGGCTTCTGCATTTTCAACAACATTGCCGTCGCAGCCGCCCATGCCCTTGAGGCCCATGGCCTGCAGCGCGTGGCTGTGGTCGATTTCGACGTGCATCACGGCAACGGCACCGAAGACATGTTCCGCGATGATCCGCGGGTGCTGCTCTGTCAGACGTTCCAGCATCCTTTCTATCCTTACCAGGGCAGCGACTCCAGCAATGCCCACGTCGTCAACGTGCCGCTGGCGGCGGGTAGCGGCAGCGCGGAGTTCCGGGCAGCCATCGAACAGCACTGGCTTCCGGCGCTGGAAGCATTCCGTCCCGAGATGCTGCTGATTTCTGCCGGATTTGATGCGCACCGGGACGATCCGCTGGCCTACCTGAAATTGGTGGATGCCGATTACGCCTGGGTCACCCGTGCCTTGCTGGCCGTGGCGGACCGCCACTGCGGTGGCCGGGTGTTGTCGACCCTGGAGGGAGGCTATGATCTCGACGCGCTGGGACGGGCGGCAGGCGAACATGTGCGCGCCCTGATCGAAGGTTGATCCGACGCCCTCAGTCGAGCAGGATCGCGGCCAGCACGCGGCGGCCCTCGCCAGCCAGCACATTGAAGGTGCGGCACGCCGCACGGGTGTCCATCACTTCAAGGCCGACATGCGCCGAAGCCAGGGCCTGGGTCAGGCGCGGATGGGGAAAGCGGAACTGGCGTCCGGAGCCGAACACCACCAGCTCTGGTCGCTCGGTCAGCAACAGGTCGAAGTCGGCCGCCTGGAGTGCCTCGAAACGGTCCGTCCAGGGGATGGCTGCCCGGTCTGCCATTAGGCTGAGGCTGTTGGTGTGGCGTTCGCCGTTGATTTCCACCCAATCGTCGCCATAGGCCGAAAAGGCATGCAGGACACCAGTGGTGGCAAGAGTGAATTTCATGGGGACGACCGGTTTGCCAAGGGACGCCACTCGTGCGGACGCAAACACCCGGGTGGGCCGGTCGCAGTCGGGCGGATGCTTTCTGATACCATGTCTGGCTTGTTCATGCCCAGAATCCGCAGAGTACATGTCAGAGTTTGCCCGTATCAAGCGCCTGCCCCCGTATGTGTTCAATATCACGGGTGAGCTGAAGGCCGCCGCCCGCCAGCGCGGCGAGGACATCATCGACTTCGGTATGGGAAACCCCGACCAGCCGACGCCCCAGCACATCGTTGACAAGCTGGTGGAAGCGGCGCAACGCAACGATACCCACGGGTATTCCCTGTCAAAGGGCATCCCGCGCGTGCGCAAGGCAATCTGCAACTGGTACAAGACCCGGTTCGACGTGGATCTGGACCCGGATACCGAGGCAATCTTCACGATTGGCTCGAAGGAGGGCATTGCCCACCTGATGACGGCGGTTCTCGATACCGGCGACATCGTGCTGGCCCCGAATCCCAGCTACCCGATCCACATTTATGGGCCCGTCATTGCCGGGGCGGACATCCGTCACATCCCGATGGCGGATGACATCGACTTTTTCGACGAACTCGAGAAGGCGCTGAAGGGCAGCTACCCGAAACCCAAGCTGCTGATCCTGTGCTTCCCGAGCAATCCCACCACGCAGTGTGTCGAGCTCCCGTTTTTCGAGCGCGTCATCGCACTGGCAAAGGAATACGGCATCTATGTGGTGCACGACCTGGCCTACGCCGACATCGTGTACGACGGCTACCGCGCGCCTTCGATCATGGAGGTGCCCGGTGCGAAAGACGTGGCCGTGGAATTCTTCACCATGAGCAAAAGCTACAGCATGGCTGGTTGGCGGGCGGGTTTCATGGTCGGCAACGCCAAGCTGGTGGCCGCCCTGGCGCGCATCAAGAGCTATCACGACTACGGTACCTTCACGCCCATCCAGGTTGCCACCATTGTGGCCCTCGAAGGGCCGCAGGACTGCGTCAAGCAGATCTGCGCCACCTATCAGCGCCGCCGCGATGTGATGGTGCAGGGCCTGCACGGCATTGGCTGGATGGTCGACAACCCGAAGGCCACCATGTATCTGTGGGCAAAGATTCCCGAACACTATCGCAAGCTGGGCTCGTTGGAATTCTTCAAGCATGTGCTGGCGGAAGCCAAATGCGCGGTGTCACCGGGCATTGGCTTCGGTGAGTATGGCGACGGACACGTGCGCTTCTCGTTGATTGAAAACGAGGCGCGTTCGCGCCAGGCCGTGCGTGGTCTGCGGGACATGTTCCGCAAGGACGGGCTGCTATGAATCCGATCCGGGTTGGTCTGCTCGGTCTGGGTACCGCCGGGGGCGGCACCTACGACATCCTGTTGCGCAATCGGGAGGAGATCGCACGTCGTGCCGGCCGTGAGATTCACGTGGTGGCAGCTGCCGTGCGCAATCTGGCGAAGGCGCGTGCCAAGGTGGGAGACGCCATCCGGCTCGGTACCGATCCGCAGGCGGTGGTCGATGCCTCCGATGTCGATATCGTGGTGGAACTGATGGGCGGCATCGAGCCGGCACGAGCGCTGATTCTGTCGGCGATTGCCCAGGGCAAGCACGTGGTCACCGCCAACAAGGCCCTGCTTGCCTTGCACGGCAATGAGATCTTTGCCGCCGCCCAGGCACGCGGCGTGATGGTGGCCTTCGAGGCTGCGGTGGCCGGGGGCATCCCGATCATCAAGGCACTGCGTGAGGGGCTGACCGCCAACCGCATCCAGTGGATCGCCGGCATCATCAACGGCACCAGCAATTTCATCCTGACCCGCATGCGGGAGGCCGGTGCCAGTTTTGCCGACGCCCTTGCCGAGGCCCAGCGACTGGGATACGCCGAAGCCGATCCCACCTTCGACATTGAAGGCATCGATGCCGCCCACAAGCTCACCATCATGGCGGCCATTGCCTTCGGCGTGCCGATGCACTTCGACCAGGCCTACACCGAGGGCATTTCGCGCCTGACGGCAGATGACATCCGCTATGCCGAACAGTTTGGCTACCGCATCAAGCTGCTCGGCATCTGCCGGCGGGTCAGCGACGGCTTTGAACTGCGGGTACACCCGACACTGATCCCTGAGCAGCAGCTGATTGCCAATGTGCATGGCGTGATGAACGCGGTGCTTGTGCGGGGTGATGCTGTCGGCTCGACACTGTATTACGGGGCGGGCGCAGGGGCGGAGCCTACCGGCTCGTCGGTGGTGGCTGACCTGGTCGACGTCACTCGCATGCAGACCGCCGATCCGGATCATCGGGTGCCACACCTTGCCTTTCAGGCCAATCGCCTGTCTGACCTGCCCGTGCTGGCGATCAGTGCCGTTCACACTTCCTACTACCTGAGGCTGCGCGCCTATGATCGCCCTGGTGTGCTGGCCGACATCACGCGCATCCTGGCGGATCAGGGCATCTCGATCGAGGCGATGCTGCAACGGGAACCGGCCCAGGGCGAGGATCAGGTCGACGTGATCATTCTCACCCATCGTACCGTCGAAGCCGGCATGGATCGCGCCATCACCGCCATCGAATCCCTTGCCAGCATGGTCGGTCCGGTGGTCCGGATCCGGATGGAAGCGCTGGCTTCCTGACCATCCCGTTTTACGGCATCGTGCCGTGGCACGTTGGCGTGGCTGTTGCACGTCACCTTATACCCTTCCTGACAAGAGAGCTGTTGTCATGCGTTACTCTGGCCTGATTGAAAAATACCGCGACCGGCTGCCGGTCTCGGCCGATACCCCGGTCATTTCGTTGGGCGAGGGCAACACCCCACTGATCGAACTCCGCAACCTGCCGCGCATTCTCGGCGTCGATGCCCAGCTGTTCGTGAAGTTCGAAGGCCTCAACCCGACCGGTTCGTTCAAGGACCGGGGCATGACCATGGCGGTCACCAAGGCGGTGGAAGGGGGGGCGAAAGCGATTATCTGCGCGTCTACCGGGAATACCTCGGCTTCGGCGGCGGCCTACGCAGCGCGCGCCAACATCGGCTGTTTCGTGCTGATCCCGGAGGGCAAGATTGCGCTTGGCAAGCTGGCACAGGCCATGATGCATGGTTCCACCGTGATCCAGATTCAGGGCAATTTTGACGACGGCATGCGTCTGGTGCAGGAACTGGCGCAGGATCTGCCGTTATCGCTGGTCAACTCGGTCAATCCCTACCGTCTGCAGGGTCAGAAGACGATTGCCTTCGAGATCATCGAGGCCCTCGGCGATGCCCCGGATTATCACGTGCTGCCGGTTGGCAACGCCGGCAACATCAGTGGTCACTGGATGGGCTATTCCGAATCGGTCTGCCTGCAGACCGAGGCCTGTGGTCTGTGCCAGGGGGCCTGTCCATACCATCCCGCCAAAGCCCGGGCCAGCAAGCGACCGGTGATGGTGGGCAATCAGGCGGCCGGTGCCGCCCCATTCCTGCGCGGCGAGATGGTGAAGCATCCCGAAACGATTGCCACCGCCATCCGCATCGGTCATCCCATGTCCTGGAATCTGGCATGGGCGGCGGTTCGGGAGTCAGGCGGATGGTTCAATGAATGCAGCGACGCCGAGATCCTGGCCGCGCAGGCCCTGCTGGCGAAGCATGAAGGTGTCTTCTGTGAACCGTCCTCGGCTACAGGCTTCGCCGGCCTGATCCAGGATTTCAAGGCGGGCCGCATCCGGTCAGGTAGCACGGTGGTGATCACGCTCACGGGCCATGGCCTGAAAGATCCTGATACCGCCATTGCCCAGAGCTCGAAACCGCACGTGGTGGCGGCAGAGCGCGGGGCAATCGCCGACCTGATCAGCCGTCACCTCTGATCTGATCGCGCTGACCGGAAGCCCGCTCAGCGCAGATTCCGGGGCGGTCAGGGCTTCCTGGCAGGCGCAGTATCATCCTCCAGCAGATCATCCGGGTCGGCTGGCGGATGACCGTCGTAAACCAGACTCTGCCGCCGTTGCAGAAAGGCATCGCGGATGAAGTTGTAGCGGTCGTTGCCCACCATGGCATCGTCAATCAGGTCTTCGGTATCCAGCAGACCCTCTCGTGCCGACACCGCATCCACCCCAAACAACTCCAGGCGGTGCGCGCTGGACCAGTGGGTGAAGGCGATCGATGGGCTCTCCGGCAGATCACCGACGCGGCCAACCGTATCCCGCACGGTGCTCGGGCCGAACAAGGGCAGCACCAAATAGGGGCCGGGGCCGACGCCCCAGACCCCCAGGGTCTGTCCAAAATCCTCGTTGTGTTTTTCCAGCCCGGTGCGACTGGCGACGTCGACAAAGCCGAGCACGCCGAACGTTGAGTTGACGGCAAACCGCAGTGCATCCTGACCACCCTGGCGCACCTTGCCCTGCAGCAGGTCATTTACCGTGACCTGAACATCGTTCAGATTGGCAAAGAAATTGCGCACGCCCGTGCGCACGAAGGACGGTGTGACCCAGCGGTAACCTTGGGCAACCGGTTTCAGCACGGCGTGATCAACGGCATCGTTGAACTGATACACCCCGCGATTGAGCGATTGAAGCGGGTCTTTCGGATTTTCAGCGCCCTTTGGCACCGTGGCACAGCCCGTGACGGCGAGCGCAAGGACAGCCGCAAGAGCAGCATTCGAAGGCCGGATTGCGCTTGGCTTGATCTGAAGAAGCCGCAAAAGATGCGGAGCTGCAGGAAATGGGGGCATGAGAAGCAGTCCTGAAATGCGGAATCGAAGAGGAAGAACCACGATGTCAGCGCAGTCAGTACCGCGCCGATAGAATTCATCGCCAATCCTCTCAGAGGGGGGGCTCTTGAATGGGTTCAATGGCTCCCCCAGTTTACTTTGTATCCCTGTTTCTGACGGAGTCTTCGATCATGCGGTTTGAACAACTCACCACGCGCCTGCAGCAAGCCTTGTCTGATGCGCAGAGCCTCGCCGCTGGCAAAGCGCATGGCATGCTCGAGCCCGTTCATCTTCTGTTGGTGCTAGTGGACAGCGAGGACGGCCTGGCCGCCATCCTGGCGCGCGCAGGGGTGGCGGTGCCGCCCCTGAAGGCCGCCCTGCAGCAGGCTGTCGAACGCCTGCCGCAAATCGAGGGCAACAACGGCGAAATTCACCTGTCGCGTGAACTGAATGGGCTGTTCAACATCGCCGACCGGGAAGCCCAGCAACGCGGTGACCAGTTCATCGCCTCTGAAATGTTCCTGCTGGCGGTCACCCAGGACAAGGGCGAGGCCGGCAATCTGCTGCGCAAGGCGGGCGGGGTTCGCGAATCCATCATCCTGGCAATCAACAGCGTGCGCGGTCAGGGCAAGGTCGACGACGCCGGGGCGGAGGGCAACCGCGAGGCGCTGCGCAAATATACGGTCGATCTCACCGCGTTGGCACGTGCCGGCAAGCTGGATCCGGTGATTGGCCGGGATGAGGAAATCCGTCGGGTGATCCAGATCCTGCAGCGTCGCAGCAAGAACAACCCGGTGCTGATCGGCGAACCCGGCGTGGGCAAGACCGCTATCGTGGAAGGTCTCGCGCAGCGCATCGTCAATGACGAGGTTCCTGAAACCCTGAAGGGCAAACGCCTGCTGTCGATTGATATGGCTTCGCTGGTGGCTGGCGCGAAATTCCGTGGCGAATTTGAAGAGCGGTTGCGGGCGGTGCTGAAGGAACTGGCGATGGACGAGGGCCGCACCATTGTCTTCATCGACGAACTGCATACGGTGGTTGGGGCCGGCAAGGCCGAGGGGTCAATGGATGCCGGCAACATGCTGAAACCTGCGCTGGCGCGAGGTGAACTGCACTGTGTGGGTGCCACCACCCTGGATGAATATCGCCGTTATGTGGAAAAGGACGCGGCGCTGGAGCGCCGGTTCCAGAAAGTGCTGGTGGGTGAGCCCTCCGTTGCCGACACCATCGCGATCCTGCGCGGTCTGCAGGAACGCTACGAGGTGCACCACCACGTGCAGATCACCGACCCGGCCATCGTGGCGGCTGCCGAACTGTCCCATCGGTACATCACTGACCGTTTCCTGCCGGACAAGGCGATTGACCTGATTGACGAGGCGGCCGCCCGCATGAAAATCGAAATCGACTCCAAGCCGGAGGTGATGGACCGGCTCGACCGTCGGTTGATCCAGCTGAAGATCGAACGCGAAGCCGTGCGCCGCGAACAGGATGATGCGTCCCAGCGGCGCCTTGCCCTGCTCGAGGAGGAAATCTTCCGGCTGGAACGGGAATATGCCGACTACGAGGAAATCTGGCTGGCCGAAAAGGCGCAGGTGGACGGCAATCAGTCGGTGAAGGAGGAACTCGACCGTCTGAAGGTCGAGATGGCCAATGCCCAGCGTCGCGGTGACCTGCAGCGCGCGTCCGAGATCAAGTACGCCGAGTTACCCCAGCTGGAAGCCCGGCTGAAAGCCTTGCCGACCTTGCCGAACGATCCGCAGGCGCTGCCGCGCCTGGTCCGTTCCGAGGTGGGCGCAGAAGAAATTGCCGAAGTGGTGGCACGCGCGACCGGTATTCCGGTGGCGCGCCTGATGCAGGGCGAACGGGCCAAGCTGCTGTCGATGGAAACCCGCCTGCATGAACGCGTGGTGGGCCAGGATGAGGCGGTGCGGGTGGTGAGCGATGCGATCCGTCGTTCGCGTTCCGGATTGTCCGATCCCAACCGCCCGTATGGCTCTTTCCTGTTTCTCGGGCCCAGCGGCGTTGGCAAAACGGAATTGTGCAAGGCGCTGGCCAACTTCCTGTTCGACAGCGACGATCATCTGATCCGTGTCGATATGTCGGAATTCATGGAAAAGCATTCCGTGGCTCGCCTGCTCGGCTCGCCGCCGGGCTACGTCGGTTATGACGACGGCGGGTACCTGACCGAAGCGGTCCGGCGCAAGCCTTATTCGGTCGTGCTGCTCGACGAGATCGAAAAGGCGCATCCCGATGTGGTGAATGTGCTGCTGCAGGTGCTCGACGAAGGCCACCTGACCGACGGTCAGGGCCGCCGGGTGGACTTCCGCAACACCGTGGTGGTGATGACCAGCAACCTTGGTTCGCAAATCATCCAGGGCACGCAAGCGCAGGAGCACGAGCTGGTCAAGCTGTCCGTGATGCAGGAAGTGAAGGGATTTTTCCGGCCCGAATTCATCAACCGGGTGGACGAGATCGTGGTGTTCCACGCCCTCGACGATGTTCATGTGCGCTCGATTGCGCGCATCCAGATGCAGCGCGTGGTTGACCGGCTGGCGAAACAGGACATCCAGTTGCATGTCGCCGACAGCGCGCTGGCCGAAATCGCGCAGACCGGTTTCGACCCGACCTATGGTGCCCGCCCGTTGAAGCGCGCCATCCAGACGCAGGTCGAAAACGCACTTGCCAAACGGCTGCTGGAGGGGTCCCTGGGGGCGGGGGACAGCATCTGGCTGGAATCCCGCCATGGGGTGATGACGTTCGAGTCGGTGCGGGCAACGATCTGATCGGCAACGGCAGAAATCTGTTGATTTGCGGTAAACCATAACGGTTTTCGAGCGTTGCTAAGGAACTGACGGACTAGCGGTGTCCCTTGCAGGTCACCGGGCCGTCAGTCCTGACTGCGTTTCTACCCATCACCACGGAGCTTCAAGCCATGCGTGCAATCCCCCTGCTGTCTGCCCTCCTGCTTGCCTTCTCGCTTAACACCGCCCACGCCGACAACAACATGGCCCAGATGGCCAAGGATGCTGCCGCACCGGCTGCCGCCGCCCCCATGTCGGCTGCCGACAAGGCCAAGTCTGCTGCTGCCGCCAGCACCGCGAAAGCCAAGGATTCGGCCACCGCCGCCACCAGTGCCGCCACCACCAAGGCCAGCGACGCCGCCACCAAGGCCAAGGATGCTGCCGCCGCCAAGGTTCAGGCTGCCACGCCGGCTGCCATGGCGCCTGCCACTGCCACGCCGGCCAAGCCGGCGACTGCCGCCGCTGCCGGTGGCCTGGTCGACCTGAACAGCGCAACCGCCGAGCAGCTTGACGCCCTGCCGGGCATTGGCAAGGCCCGCGCGGCCAAGATCATCGCCGGCCGCCCCTGGAGCGGCAAGGATGATCTGGTGACGAAGAAAGTCCTGCCGAAGAGCGTGTACGAGAAAATCAAGGACAAGATCATCGCCAAACAAGGCTGATCCGGTTAGCTCCGGCCGGTCGCACCGCGCTGCCGGCCCGCCTCTGGTTTGGCCGCAAGCCTTGACGCACATGGCTTGCGGCCTTATCCTCGACAGGTTTTCGTTACCTACCTCACATCTTGGACAGTACGCCGAATTGCCGATTGCCGGTCGCGCCAGCGCCCGTGGCTCCTGTCCTGGTGAAGTGACAGTCCGCGCGCCCTGACGCGCGGCTTCTGCAGAACCACCCCCAGCATCTCCCCTTCCTCATTGCCCCTGTGCACTCGCGGATTCGTGGCAGTTTGCGTGTGGTGGTGACCATTTCTGGTGCGCTGCCCGCTGTTGCGGAGCATCCTGCATGAGTACCAACAACCCATCCGTCAGCCATTGGGGCCAGTGGCTCCAGCGTTTCCTGCCCGGCGGCAGCGAGAAGGGTTCGCGTCCGGCTGTGCAGACTTCTACGGCATTGCGCGATGCGGCGACCGCGGAAGTGGCACTGGCGCTGGAGCGACTGGGCAGTTCGCCGGATGGGCTGCTCGACCGCGAGGCACATGAGCGCCTGGAGACGGTCGGGCCAAATGCGATTGCCGCCGAGCACCACCTGAGCGTACCGCAGCAACTGCTGCACCACTTCTGGAATCCGCTTAACGTGTTGCTGGTGTGCCTGTCGGGCATTTCGGTCTACGTGGGCGACGTGGACGCGGCCGTCATCATCGCCCTGATGGTGACGGTGTCTGTTCTGCTGTCCTTTGTGCAGGAATTCCGCTCGAACAACGCGGCGGCCCGTCTGCGTGCCATGGTCAGCACCACGGCGACCGCGTTGCGCAAGGATCGCCGCAGCGGCGTACCGGACGAGGTCAACCGCTACTTCAACATCCAGTTGCAGAAGGCACCGCCGCAGCGCCGCGAGGTGCCGCTGGACCAACTGGTGCCGGGCGACATCGTGCTGCTGTCCGCCGGGGACATGATCCCGGCGGACCTGCGCCTGATCACCGCCAAGGATCTGTTCGTCAACCAGTCTTCGCTCACCGGCGAAGCCTTGCCGGTGGAAAAATTTGCCCATGTCGAGGCGGCGGGCAGCCGGGATGCCTTGCAGTACGGCAACGTCTGCTTCATGGGCACCAACGTGATCAGCGGGACCGCGACGGCGGTGGTGGTGGAGACCGGACCGCGTACCTACTTCGGGGCACTGGCCAACGCCATGGGCGGTGAGCGGGCGCAGACCAGCTTCGATCGGGGGGTTACGCAGTTCACCTGGCTGATGCTGCGCTTCATGAGCGTGATGGTGCCGCTGGTGTTCCTGATCAACGGCTTCACCAAGCATGACTGGATGGAGGCATTCCTGTTTTCGGTGGCCGTGGCGGTTGGCCTGACGCCGGAGATGTTGCCCATGATCGTCACGGTCAACCTCGGCAAGGGGGCCCTGGCCATGTCACGCAAGAAGGTGATCGTCAAGCGCCTGAATGCCATCCAGAACTTCGGCGCGATGGACGTGCTGTGCACCGACAAGACCGGCACGCTTACCCAGGACAAGATCATCCTAGAAAAGCACGTTGACATCTCCGGTCTGGAAAACGAAACCGTGCTGGAGTACGCCTATTTGAACTCGTTTTATCAGTCGGGCCTGAAGAATCTGCTCGACGTTGCCGTGCTGGAGTTTGTCGATGTGCACGAGCGCCTGCACTCGATTGGCACCTGGCGCAAGATTGACGAGATTCCCTTCGACTTCCAGCGCCGCCGCATGTCGGTGGTGGTGGCCAGTGATACCCGGAAACTGCTGATCTGCAAGGGGGCGGTGGAAGAGGTGTTCGCCTGCTGCACCGAAAGCGAGGTGGCGGGTATTCCGGCACCCCTGTCGGCAGAGGATCTTGCTCATCTCAAGGATGTCACCCGCGACCTCAACGAAGATGGTTTCCGCGTCATCGCGATCGCCTACAAGGAAGTGGCAGACGAAAACCATGCGTTCAGCGTCAAGGACGAGGTCGGGTTGCGGCTGGTCGGCTACATCGCCTTCCTCGATCCGCCCAAGGACAGCGCGCGGGAGGCGATTGCCGCCCTCAACCGCCATGGCGTGGCCGTGAAGATCCTGACCGGCGACAACGACATCATCACCCGCAAGGTGTGCCGCGAAGTGGGCATTGCGGTTGACCGCATCGTGCTGGGATCGGAAATTGAAACCATGGATGACGCCACCCTGGCGCCCCTGGCGGAGCAGGTAAGCGTGTTTGCCAAACTCTCGCCGGCGCAAAAGGCACGCGTGATCCAGGCCCTGCATCTGCGCGACCACGTGGTCGGGTTCCTGGGCGACGGCATCAACGATGGTCCTGCCCTGAAGGCTGCCGACGTTGGCATCTCGGTGGATACGGCGGTCGATATCGCGAAGGAATCGGCCGACATCATCCTGCTGGAAAAAAGCCTGATGGTGCTCGAGGAAGGGGTGCTGGAAGGACGCAAGGTTTTCGGCAACATCATCAAATACATCAAGATGGGGGCCAGTTCCAACTTCGGCAACATGTTCAGTGTGCTCGGGGCCAGCGCCTTCCTGCCGTTCCTGCCCATGCAGTCCATCCAGGTGCTGACCAACAACCTGCTGTACGACTTCTCGCAGACCGCCATTCCGACCGACAACGTCGACGAGGAGTATCTGGCAACGCCCCGGCGCTGGGATATCGGCGCCATCACGCGATTCATGTTCTACATCGGCCCGATCAGTTCAATCTTCGATTACTGCACCTATGGTCTGATGTATTTCCTGTTCCACGCCAACACAGCGGACAAGGCGGCGCTGTTCCAGACGGGCTGGTTTGTCGAATCCCTGCTCAGCCAGACGCTCATCATCCACATCATCCGTACCGGACGCATTCCCTTCGTGCAGAGCATGGCCAGTGCGCCGCTGGCCTTCACCAGTGTGCTGATCAGCTGTGTCGGAATCTGGCTGCCGTATTCACCCTTCGCCCACGCCCTGGGCTTTGTCGCCCTGCCGGCAGCCTACTGGCCGTGGTTGCTGGCGATCGTACTGGCCTACCTGACCCTGACCCACCTGGTGAAGACCTGGTTCATCAAGCGATTCGGCCTGGGGTGATGGTGCCGTCGGGCATGCCCCTTCAGGCGTGCGCCCGCGAGGGAGGCGCCGTGTCAGGGGTGCTCAGTGTCAGGCGTGCGCCTGTCGGGGGCGATCCGTGTCAGGCGTGCGTCCGCCAGGGGTGCGCCGTGTCAGGGGCAGGGGCGCGCCTGTCAGTGGTGCGTTTGGGTGGTCGCCGTCTGACCTGCGGCAGTGGCATCCAGCCGCCGCGCGCCGGTAAAGTGGTGGCTCCAGTAACTGTCATCCAGGTTATCCACCTGCACCGTCTTGCCGCTTGAGGGGGCGTGAATGAAGTGGTTGTCGCCCAAATAGATGCCAACGTGGGAGAACTGCTTTTTCAGGGTGTTGAAAAACACCAGATCGCCCGGGCGCAGTTCATTCAGGCCGATCGACTGACCGTGCAGGCTCATGGAGTAGGCGTTGTGCGGCAGCATCAGGCCCATCGCCTGCAGGTAGACATGACGGACGAAACCGCTGCAGTCAAATCCGATCGCCGGATCGCTGGCGCCCCGATGGTAGCGCACGCCCAACAGGCCAAGCGATGTCGAAATCAGGGCGCTGGTGCGCTCGCTGGCCCATCCCATCACACCGCCGGCGTGGACCGCGGGTGCGCTTTCGGTTGCCGTGGCACT
>CAIPBT010000122.1 GCA_903863375.1 uncultured Ferrovum sp. | reverse complement strand
GCGAAGCACTACAGGCACTGTTCGACTTGAAGGGAATGCTGGAGGCGGCACCGGACCGAAGCTGATCCGAGCACCAAGAAAAACGCCGCCCCGGGCATGCATCCCGCGGGCGGCGTCTGGCGCGACAGGCAGCGGTGCAGCGGGCTCAGTGGTGGTGGCCACCCTCGCCGTGCACATGGCCGTGCGTCAGCTCTTCGGTCGTTGCGGCACGCACGCCGGTGACCGTGCAAGAGAAGTCGAGGATCTTGTCGGCCAGCGGATGATTGCCATCCACCACCACCTTGTCGTCCGTCACGTCGGTGACGGTGTACAGGGTGAACTCGTCTTCGCCGTCATCTTCCGCCTGCCCTTCAAACTGCATGCCCACCGCCACCGTGGCCGGGAACAGGTTGCGCGGCTCGACCCGCACGAGCGAGGCGTCGTATTCCCCGAAGGCCTCTTCCGGGTTCAGACGCACCTTGCACTCATACCCCTCGGCCTTGCCTTCCAGGGCCTCTTCCACCTGCGGGAAAATGCCCTGGTACCCACCGTGCAGGTAACTCACCGACTGCTCGCTCTCTTCCAGCACCTTGCCATCCGTGTCGGAGAGACGATAGTTGATGGTGACCACCGAGTTTTTGCCAATCTGCATTTACTTCATCTCCTTCACGAGTTTCAGCACTTCTGCGGCATGCCCCTTGGCATGCTGCACGGGAACGACGTGGCAGACCTTGCCGTCACGGTCGATGATATAGGTGACACGCTCGACCTGACAGCGTGTCACCCCGTTGACCTGCTGCTCGGCGAGCACGCCATACTGGCGGCACACCGCGCCGTCTTCGTCAGACAGTAGCTGCGCCGCCAGACCATGCTGCTCGCGAAACGCCGCATGCGACAGAAAGTTGTCGCGCGAGATGCCCAACAACACGGCGCCATGCCTGGCGAACACTTCCTCCAGGTCACTGAACTCGATGGCCTCCTGAATGCATTGCGGCGCGCTGTCGCGCGGATAGAAAAACAGCACCACCTTGTGCCGGTCCCGGAACGTCGACAGGTCGAGCATTTCCATCGACGCATCGGGCAGTTCGAATACCGGTGCCTGGTCTCCCGCTTTCAGCATGCCGCAATCCCCCAGTTTGGCCCGATTCTAACCGAATTCCGACGGCCATCAGCGCGATCCGCTGCTGCGCATTGACCCGCCAATATGCCACCATCGCCCCTGTTTCTGCTTCGGACCCCGACCATGGCCGCTCCTCTGACGAACCCGTCTGCTCCGCTCGCCCTGCTGGGCGGACTTTCCGCTGCGGAATTTATGCGGGACTACTGGCAGCGTAAACCTTTGCTGGTGCGCGCGGCTATCCCGGGTTTCAACGGCCTGCTCGATACCGCCACCCTGCGCCGACTGGCCACCCAGGACGACGTGCAAACCCGCCTGATCGTGCGCGACGGCCGCCAATGGGCGCTCGAGCACGGCCCCTTCCCGGCCAAGCGCTGGAAGACGCTCTCGCCCGAGGCCCCGTGGACGGTGCTGCTGCAGGAACTCAATTTCCATCTGCCTGCGGCAGAGGCGCTGCTGCGCCAATTCCACTTCGTGCCGCATGCCCGGGTGGATGACGTGATGGTGAGCCATGCCTGCCCCGGTGGCGGGGTGGGCCCACATGTCGATTCCTACGACGTGTTCCTGCTGCAGGGACCCGGCCGCCGGCGCTGGCGCATCAGCGGCCAGGAAGACCTGAGCCTGCGCCCCGGCCTGCCCCTGAAAATTCTCAAGACCTTCAAGCCCGAGCAGGACTGGGTGCTGGAACCCGGTGACATGCTGTACCTGCCGCCGCGCTACGCCCACGAAGGCACGGCGCTGGATGACTGCCAGACCTATTCAATTGGCTTTCGCGCGCCAACGCCGCAGGAATGGGTGGCTGAATTCCTGATGGACCAGGCCGAGCACCTGCAGCTGCCTGGGCAGTACAGCGATGCCGGGCAGGCGGCCGCCGAGCACCCCGGTGCCCTGCCTGCCGTCATGAACACCTACCTGCAGCAGCAACTGCAGGCGCTGACCTTCGACCCTGCCGCCATTGAGGACTTCAATGGACGATTCCTGACCGAACCCAAACCCCACGTGTTCTTCCTGCCACCGGACGAACCGGTCAAACCGGCTGCCTTCCGGACCGCTGCCCTACGTCTGGGGCTGCATCTGGATGCGCGCACCCGTCTGCTGTTCAGCGGAGACCACGCGTGGTGCAATGGGGAAGGCTTTCCCTTGGCCGACGATGAGCGCGAGACGGTGGTCGCCCTGGCGGATCAGCGCCACCTCAGTGCCGCGGTGCTGGGTGCCGGCGAGGCGGCGTCGCCCACCCGCTGGAAGAAGACGCTCTGGCCCATGTTGTACCAATGGTACGAAGACGGCTGGCTGCACTGAGAAGCCGCCAAGACCCTCTTGCTGCATCGCAGCGATCTGTTGTAAGTTAGCGAAATCGATGCTGTATCAGACAGTCGGGTTGTGTTGATGGAAATCAACACTACTTCTGGTACACTCCGTGAGTTGTCGGGTTAGCAAATGCTCAACCGGCAGAGAATCTGGTCAAAATTACCTACTTTCCAAGGGAATCTCATGAAGCACTCTCTCCTGATCGCCGCCCTGCTGGCCGCCTCCCTCGCCGCTTGCAGCAAGTCCGAAGCCCCGAAGGCTGACGCCCCGGCTGCCATGGCCCCCGCCGCTGCCCCGGCCGCCCCCGCCGCTGACGCCGCCAAGCCGGCCGACGCTGCTGCCCCGGCTGCCCCTGCCGCCGCCCCGGCTGATGCCGCCAAGCCGGCCGATGCCAAGCCCGCCGACGCTGCTGCCCCGGCCGCTCCGGCTGCCCCGGCTGCCGACAAGAAGTAATTCGGCGTTCGGAAGTAAAGAAGCCGACCTTCGGGTCGGCTTTTTTTATTTCTCCAAGCGGTAGCGCTATCAAACCTTGGCTTCCATGGGCGACCATTTCCAGGTGACGCCAGGCCAGGTTGGCAGCGCGCGATTGGCACTGCCACTCCCTACCGAGCGAAACAAAGCATCAGGATCAGCGCAAACCGCCGGCGACTTGGGCGAGCAAGCTCGACGCGACGTCACCGGCCAGAGGCTGGCCAGTCTTGTCCAGCAGCGTGACCCGGCTGGTACCTCCGTCTTTCTTGCTCACCACCAATCGATAAAGCGCATCAGGCACCTTGGTGGATGGCACAGCGATCGTTGCGCTCGCACGGCCGTCTGCCTTGGCGTTGGTATCGGTATCGGTCATCTTGTTCCAGATCGACTTGCCGATACCGGAGATCAGGCCCAAGAAGCCTTGATTGGCGTTTGGAATGGCCCCTGGCACCTTGACCTTGTCGGCCACATATTGCACGAAATAGATGCCCTCATCGCGGTCTTGATCCTGTACCTGAATGCCGGTTTGTTCGAGTGCCAGTCCCACGCGGCGCCAGGCGCGGTCAAAGGCATCTGGAACCACCAGGGCAGGCGGCTGATTACCCATCGCAGGTTGCAGTACGGCAGCGGCGCCGGAAAGCCCGGCGGCAGCGGCTGAGCTGGCGGCGCTGCCTGCTCCCCCTGCCGTGGCGGTAGTACCACCAACCGCAAGGGCAGCGCCGCCGGCCGGCGGAGCGCTCGGTGCGGCATTACCGATTGGCATCGGCACCATCGGTGCAGCGCTGCCCGTTTTCACGTCATCTGCGGTCGCGATGATCGGACGCGGCTCGACGGATGCCCCTTTGATCTGCTCATCTGCCTTGGGGATATCGACTCCAAACTTCAGCAGGAGGCGCTTCAGCATTTCGGCCTCTTTGTCCGGTTCGCTGGCGCGTGCCTGCCACACCGTGCGATCTGTGCCCGCTTCCACTTCTTCAAGACCCTTGTGATACACGAAGATCTCGGCCGTGCCGGCCTTGCGGCCATGATCCACGCGGAAGCGATAACGGTCCCGGATGGCGTTGGCGTTGTCGCTGGCGAACAGGTTCTTAACCAGATTGCGCAGGATGCCGTCGTCTTCGACTTCTGGACGACCGGTCAGCCATTGTGTTTCCAGTACCCCAAGCTGGGGGTTTTCCGAGCCGATCTCATACCCGTTTTCGGTCAGGAAGGTGCGTACCGTGTTGAAGACCTGGTCGGTACTGCCGTTGACCACCAGCCAGCGCTCGGCTCCGGCGTGTTCGATATGGGCCATCGCCGATTGGGGATCCACGCCCACGCCTGGCACATAGCCCGCCTGCAAAGTAGGCAGACCGCGACTTTTGGCGTACTCGGAATACGTGGCAGAAGCCGCTACGTCCTTTGGATCGGGAATGGTATAGCGGTCATCCGCCTGGGGCACCGACAGGCTCGGGGGAATCTCGAGCGGGGGCAGGCGGTTGGCCCGCTTGTAGTCATCCTTTTTGGCGTCGATCAGGCTGCAACCAGACAACAGGCTGGCCGCCACCAGCAGGGCCGTCAGGGACCGGGACGGGAGGGTGGCGGAGCGGAAACGGAGCGGATGCATGCGGATGGAGGACCTTGACATCAGAGGGCGCCGGCACGCTGCAGGGCTGCGCGCACGGTCGGCTGGTGGTGGCTGGAAAGAGGGGTCAACGGCAGGCGGATGCCGGGGCCACAACGCCCCATCTCGGCCAGGGCCCACTTCACTGGAATCGGGTTGGCTTCGACGAACAAGTCCCGGTGCAGCGGGATCAGGGTTTCATTGATCTGGCGGGCAGTGGCGATGTCTCCTGCGCTGGCAGCCGCAATCATGCGCGCCATTGGCCCTGGCGCCACGTTCGCCGTGACGGAAATCACGCCATGCCCGCCGAGCAGGGTGAATGCCATGCCGGTGGCGTCATCTCCCGAGTAACAGGCAAAGCCTTTCGGCAGACGTGCGAACAGATCCTGGGCTCGGCCGAGATCGCCCGTGGCATCTTTCAGGCCGACAATGTTGGGCACAGAAGACAGTCGCAAGACAGTGTCATTGTGCAGGTCAGCGACGGTGCGCCCCGGCACGTTGTAGAGCACCAGCGGCAGGGCGACCGCGTCGGCGATCGCCCGGAAATGCCCGTACAGCCCTTCCTGGGTTGGCTTGTTGTAGTAGGGCACCACGGACAAATGCGAATCCACGCCGACCGAGGCCGCGAACTTCGCTAGGGCGATGGCTTCCACGGTAGAGTTGGCCCCGGTCCCCGCCATCACATGGATGCGTCCGGCGGCGATCTGCACGGCTTCCGCGATCAGCTTCTGGTGTTCGGGCACCGTGACCGTAGGCGATTCACCGGTGGTCCCAACAATCACGATGCCGGCCGTGCCCTCAGCCACATGCCAGTCGATCAGCGCCCGTAGCGCTGCCAGATCGAGGCTGCCATCGTTCTGCATGGGAGTGGCAATGGCCACCAGACTGCCGTGCAACATGAGATGATTCCGCAGATAAAGTCTGCAAGTTTACCGGAAATGTGGGGGGCGCAAAGCGTCCCGCCACCGCCCCGATTCCACAACGTACTGGCTGGACCCTTGACCCATGCGAATCCTCCTGACAGGCATTCATGGCCAGGTCGGTTTTGAACTGCTCAGCACCCTCGCCCCGCTGGGCGAGATCATTCCTTGCGACCGTGCCGCGTTGAACTTGTCAAATCCTGAGGCAATTCGTGCGGTAGTCCGCGCGGAACGGCCCGATCTGATCGTGAACCCCGCCGCCTACACTGCCGTCGACCACGCCGAGACCGACGCGCAAGCCTGCGAAGCCCTGAACGTCACCGCCGTGCGGGTGCTCGGTGAGGAGGCCGAACGGCTCGGCGCGGTGATGATCCATTACTCCACCGACTACGTGTTTGATGGCAGTGGCGACCGGCCCTGGCGCGAAGAGGATCCCACTGGCCCATTGAATGTGTACGGTGCCACCAAGCTGGCGGGCGAGCGGGCCCTGGCGGCAGCCTGTTCGCAGCATCTGATCCTGCGTACGTCCTGGGTCTATGGCCTGCGCGGCAGCAACTTCCTGCTCACCATGCTGCGCCTTGGCCGCGAAAGACCGCACCTGCGAGTGGTGGCGGATCAGATTGGTGCGCCCACCTGGAGTCGCCTGATCGCCGAACGAACGGCTGCGCTGGTGGCGCGACAGGTGATTTGCCAGCCAAACGGGACGGCACAGGCTTCGACGGTTGTCACTGGTCTCCGCGCCCGTCTGAAATGTGCGCCTGGGGTGGTTCACCTCACGGCTGCCGGAGCCACCAGCTGGGCTGGTTTTGCCAAGGAGATCTTCAAGCTTGCTGATCTGCCCACGGCCGTGGAGGAGATCCCGGCCAGCGATTACCCCACCCCGGCCCGCCGTCCTGCCAACAGCCGGTTGGACCTGAGTCGTGCGGAACACCTGATCGGAGTGCCCATGGAGGGTTGGAAGGAGAGCCTGGCGCGATGTCTGACCGGAATGCCAATGGCATAATTTCACCCCTACTTTATGAGCACCACCCATGAATGCTCCCGGCACTACCTTTGAAGTCAGCTACGAGCAACCCTCCTGCGGCACCGCCCAGGCCTGGGCCAAGGTACCAGTGGAGCCATCGCCTGATGAGCGGATCGCCCTGAAGGAGCAGATCCGCACCCTGCTGCGCGAACGGAACGCGCTGCTGGTGGCGCACTACTATGTGCATCCCGATCTGCAGGACCTGGCGGAAGAAACCGGTGGCCTGGTGGCGGATTCCCTGGAAATGGCGCGCTTCGGGCGCGACAGCAGCGCACAGACGCTGGTGGTGGCGGGGGTGCGCTTCATGGGCGAGAGCGCCAAGTTGCTTTCCCCGCACAAGACCATTCTCGTCCCGGAGATGGAAGCCAACTGCTCGCTTGACCTCGGGTGTCCGAGCGACGAATTTGCCGCCTTCTGCGACCAGCATCCGGACCGTACCGTGGTGGTCTACGCCAACACCAGTGCGGCCGTGAAGGCCCGCGCCGATTGGATGGTGACCTCCGCCATCGCTTTGCCGATCGTGCGGCACCTCGCCGCGCAGGGCAAAAAGATCCTCTGGGCCCCCGATCGCCACCTGGGCGCCTACATCCAGGCGCAGACCGGGGCCGACATGCTGATGTGGAATGGGGCCTGCATCGTGCACGACGAGTTCAAGACCGAGGAACTGGCGGCGCTGAAACGTGCCCATCCGGAGGCCTGCGTGCTGGTGCATCCGGAGTCGCCGGCCAGCGTGATCGCCCTTGCGGACATGGTGGGCTCGACGGGCCAGATCCTGAAAGCCGCCCGGGAGCGCCCCAACAACACCTTCATTGTTGCCACCGACAACGGCATGATGCACAAGCTGCGTCAGCAGAATCCGCACAAGACCTTCCTGGAGGCGCCCACCGCAGGCAATTCCGCCACCTGCAAGAGTTGCGCGCATTGCCCCTGGATGGCGATGAACGGCCTGGCAGCCGTGCGGCACGTGCTGATGACCGGGGCCAACGAAATCCATGTCGATCCGGCGCTGGCCGAGCGGGCGCGCCTGCCGATCGATCGCATGTTGGCCTTTGCCGCAGAGCAGGCAAAGTCGGCGGCGGCGTCTGGCACCACCAGTGCTGGCGTGCCCGGGCCGGATGGTCGCGCTGCCGCCAGCGCAGAGCCGGCACAGCACGACCAAGCCCTCGACAGCCGGCAGACAGGCGGCATCGGACCCGCCTGAGGTGGAGGGTGCCCTGGCGTCCCGTTGCTGGAAACTGTTCTGGCTGGCGGCTACAAGCTTCCTGATCCTGCCGTTCACGCTGCAATACACCGGTGAGGAATCTGCCTACACCCTGCAGGCGTACGAACAGTGGTACACCGGCCACGTGTTGCGTCCTACCTTACTGGGATGGCCCTACGGCCGGCCACCGCTGTTCAACTGGCTGATTGCCGCGGTCACGCCACTGGTGGGCTGGGCGCACGTGCTCGGCGTGGCGCGCATGCTGTCGGCACTTGCTACGGTGGCCAGTGGCCTGCTGGTCGCGGCGTTTACCCGACGCGTGACGGGAGATCGCCACCGTGCCGCGTTCACGGCCCTGGTCTTTCTGACCAGTTGGGAGATGCTGTTCTATTATGGCTGGTTGGCCTACAGCGATGCCCTGTTCGGGGCGTTGACGCTCACGGCCATGCTGGCGGGCTGGCTGGCCTTGCGTGAAGCACAGGCGGCCTGGCTTGCCCTGGCGCTGCTGTGTGCTGCCGCCGGCTTCATGACCAAGGCGCTCACGAGCTATGTGTTCCTTGCCGGCGTGCTGCTGGTGGTGGGCTGGCGGGAGCGCAACGGTTGGCGATTGCTGCGGCCCACCTTTCTCGCCTGCCTGCCGCTGCTGGCGCTGCCCTGGCTTTGGTACCACATCACGCCAAGCGGTGCGGGCATGGCGACCGGCATGGTGGGCGACATTGTGGACAAGCTCGGGTTTCAGGGACCTGTTCCCTACTTGCGCCACGCCCTGACCTATCCCCTGAATGCGGCCTTCAATCTGATGCCCGCCGGTGGCGTGCTCGTGTGGACGTTATGGCGACAACGCCCGGAGTCGGCGGGAGGGGGCGCATCGGTCAGCATCGGCGTGACCGCCGGCTATGCGGTGCTTCTCAACCTGCTGCCCTATTGGCTGGCGCCGCAAAGCAGCACGCGATATCTCACCCCGCTGTATGGCTTGGCGGCCGTGTGGATCAGCGAGATGTTGTGGTTGCGCAGGGCGGCGGTGCCGGTCGCCTTGCGCTGGTGTACTGCCGCCATCGTACTCAAGCTTGTGGCAGCGGCCTGGCTGTTTCCGCTCTATACGGCTAAAGTCCGGCCAGACATCCGCGCCATCGCGCAGCAAGTCGATCAGATCCGGCGGGATCGACAGGTGCCCTTGTACGTCGAGGATACCGCGTGGGTAGGGCTTAGCATCGCGGCGACACTGGATACCCTGCCAGGCGACGACGGCAGGCCACGTCCACCGCTCGGCCATGTGCCCGGCAAAGACTGGACCGACGGTCTGGTGCTGGTAGAACATCCAGAGGGGTTTACGGGTACCGTCATCGCGCAGTTCCCCGACGTCGCGCTGCTTTGCCGTGGCAGCGGTTGCCTGCCCGCAAAAAAAACCGCGATGACGTCGCCAGTGAACCCAAAAAAATCCCCGTGATGTCACCATCACGGGGTCAAGGAGGTCTACCAAGGAGAGACTCCGGGTCACCACAGGACTACAACGTGCCAGCCCGCCCGGAATCCCCCGGACCAGCACGCGGAGGAGACGGATCAGGCGTTGGTCTTGATGCGCGGTTCCGGGCGCGGGTGAATGCGCGGACGGCCCGGCTTGGCGAATTCGGACAGGGGGCCGGATACCTTGCGGGTGCGGCCTTCCGGGAACTGGATGGCCGGCGGCCAGGTGCTGAACAGCAGATCGGAATTCAGGAGCAGGGCGGGGTTATAGCCTGCCGGCAGGTCGTTGCGGGGTTTGGCTTCGTGCACGATGCGGTTGCTGTTGTTCATGAACGGATTCCTCAGGCTGGTCAGGTTTGGGTAAGGCAATTCGGTGCGGGGCGCATCGGGTACGACTGGATGCTTTCACTTCCCGTCTGCCTGACTAGTAAGCATGAGGCGTGCCAAATTGAAAAAATGCGTATTTACATTAAGTTAGCCCGTAAATGTCATTTCGATTAAAAGGATGTTGACGTAATCAGTCACCCTTGAGGCAGGCTGAAGCCCGGCTTGGTCGTACTACGTCAGTTTTTTTCGATCGGGCGGGCTGCGGTGTAGGAGATTCTCCACGGCATCCGGAAAACGGCAGTGTTGTCCAGCCATTTCCAGATGGTCTGCGAGGTTTTTCCAGGGGCCACCTGTAAAGTTTCGTGCCATACCCCCCCGGGCGATGAGGAAATCTCGCAACTGCCAGCCGGTGATGGCTGGCGCCACCCGTGCGTGGTTGCGGTCTGCTTCGGTGTTCATCAACAGCGACTGCCGGGCACATTCGGCCAGACGGCGCCACAGGCGCGGCCAGATCAAGCGGGATTCGCTCAGGAGGTGCAGCGTATCGAGCGCTATGGCCTGGTGGGTGACGTCCTCACTCCACACGCCGAGTCGCTGTTGTATGGCGATCTGCGTGATGTGGCGCAGTTCGGCCAGCGCTGCCATGGGCAAATCCTCATGAAAGTCGGGATAGGCCATGCCATCGCGCAGCAGGCCGGCGTTCAGGCTGTCTGGCAGCTTTGGTTCGCCTGCCCAGGTGTTTTTGTCGCGCAGCGTGTCATCGCCACGCCGCGGCCATAGGCACGCGATCAGGCGGCCATAGCGGTCCACACCACTCACCCACAGGCGCAGTCCTCCGCCGGTCTGGGCACGCACCGCCGCCTGCAGCAGCCATTCCCGCGCCGCCAGGGCGGCGTGCAAGGGTTGATGGCGCATGGCGGGCAGCGCACCCGGGTAATCCAGTTCAGGCGCATCGACCCCGGCCAGGCGGATGGGCCAGGCGCCCTGCTGGTCTCGGCGCAAGCGCACACGCAGATCGCCGAGCGGACTCTCGCTCAAGACGGCCTCTGGCAGAGACAAACGTAGGGTATCGCCATCGTGTACAGCGTCTGGCGGCAGCACGCCAACACACCAAAAGCCGTCAGCCCAGCGCATATTGTCTCCGGTGCATCCGCAAAATTTTGTATGCTGTGCCAACATCTTAAGGGGGTCTCCCGACGTGCGTGAACTGTTCGACCGGAAAGGTTTCCGGGAACTGCTGGGCCAGGTGAACCTCCTCTGGCGCAATCCCCTGTGGTTCGCGTCGATTGCCGTGCTGGTGATGGCCTATGTGCTGGGGGATGCTGCCCGTCGACAGCTGGTGACGGGTGACGCATTGCTGGCCCGCCTGAATGGCACGGCCCTGGTCGATGCACTGCGCGCCTATTCCGAAGCTTCCCCACCCGGGCAACCGGCCCGGCCAACCTCCCTGCAGGAATTGCTGGATGATGTGCGCGGTGGCCAGCATCGGGCCTGGCTAGATGGCGCCACCGCGCAGGCGCTGCAGGATCCGCGGCAATGGGAACTGGTGCGCGACCAGGATGGCCGCGTAATGGGTGCAAAAACCACCAGTGGCACGGGTGCTCACGGCCTCTGGTCAGGACTGGGAGGCAACTCGGGTAGCGATGACGCCGCCGCCTCGCGGTATGTGTTGCAGAGCCTGCCAGCCAATGTCGGGGCTGACCCTGCGACCTCGCTCGCCGGCCTGGGCGGGGCCCTGTCGACCCTGCCGCGACCGGCCATGCCGGAAAACCTCCTGCCCGGCAGTACCCCAGCTGCCACCGCAGAAGCCAAAGCCGAGGCGGAAGTCGCCAGAGAAGGCCCCGGCCATGCCATGGGCAATCTGGCTACCAACATCGGTTTTGGCACGAGCACCGCTAGGGTAGCGAATGCCTTGGGAACGCCGTCCCCGGCCAACGCCGGGCCTGCGATGATTCCGCCCCGCGGCAGCGCCAGTCGCTCGCAACCCAGCAGCATCATCGCCGGCTTGGAGGCGCGCCAGGTGTTGCGTCTGACCGGCAACGGACCCGATGAGCCGGTGTTGGTGGTGCCGCGCAAAAATGTGCCGCCTGCCCGGCCCTCTGACAACAAGGCCAAGACCGCTGACAACAAAGCCAAGGCCTCCGACACCAAGGCCAAGGCCGCACCCGCTGCGCGCCCTCCGGCAACGAAGACCGCGGCGGCGTCGACGGGGCCGTCGAATCCTGCGGCGACCAAAACGGCAGGCGCATCGAGGCCAAGGCCGGCTGTCGCATCGGCCACGAGCGCTTCCAGGAAACCGGCTCCGGTGAAGACCGCCGGGACCGGTCATGGCGCTGTTGTTCCCGGTCGGGCGCAGCCACCGGCGGTTTCCTTGCGTGCCGTGGCTGAGGCATCGGCGGGTAGGCGTGCTGCAGCGGCAGCGGCGGCAACGGCTGCCGCCGCCACGGCCGCTGCGACGGCTGCCGCGCAATCAGAAGCATCGGCATCTGGCAACGGCACAGGCGGCTTCCCTGCCGGCAACCTGGTGAATCCGGGCAATGATCCGGCCACGTCTTCCGCGAGCGACAGCGCTGCCGCCGCCTCGCCGTTTCCGCTTGCCGCCACCAAGCCAGCGCCGCCGACGCGCATCGATACTGTCATCTTTGAAAACGGCACCGCCCCTGCCACCGCCGAGGGCACGCCCGGCACCGAAGGCAATTGTCGGGCCTTGGCAGGAGACAGCACGGAGTGTGATGCCCTTGCCGACGCCAATGGCGCCCTCTATCAGCGCTGTTATCAGTCGCTGTCAGAGCGGATCAACGCTTGTCTTGCCGGGGATACGATCCCGCCGCTGATCACCCGTTGAGGGGTGGTGACCACGCCTGACGCCAGCTTCATCGTGTGGCACCGGCCGCTCGGCGCCCTCGCCGGGAACTGCCGGGCGTCCGCCCGGCCACAGGTATCATGACAGTATTGCGACTCATCTTTGCTGGAGTATGGCGTGCGACATTTTGATGTGATCATCGTGGGCAGTGGTCTTGCCGGCCTGTCGGCGGCCCTGGAACTGGCCAAGACACGCAAGGTGGCAGTCATCACCAAGCGTGCCTTGCTGGGCGGGGCGAGCGACTGGGCTCAGGGCGGCATTGCGGCCGTGATCGATCCGGAAGACTCCCTCGACGCCCATATCGACGACACCATGGTGGCCGGGGCTTGGCTGAACGATCCGCAGGCGGTACGGTTTGTGGTGGAAGGCGCACCCGCTGCGGTGGATTGGCTGCTGGGCGAGGGGGTGCCCTTCACGCGTACCAGCGAGGATCTCGTCGCTGGCCTGCAGCTGCACCGCGAAGGCGGTCACAGCCATTCCCGTATCGTGCACGCGGCAGACGCCACCGGCCATGCCATTCAGGAAACGCTGGTCGCCAAGACGCGCGCCAATCCCAACATCACGGTGCTGGAATGGCACACGGCTGTCGACCTGATCACCGGCAAACGCCTGGTGTCTGCTGGCATTCCTCTGGATGTGCATCATGTGCGCCGCTGCTATGGCCTCTATGCGCTCGACACCAAGACGGATGAAGTCGTCACCCTGTCCGCTGGCCACGTGATTCTGGCCGCCGGCGGAGCCGGCAAGGTCTACCTCTACACCACCAATCCCGATACGGCCTCGGGCGACGGCGTGGCGATGGCGTGGCGCGCCGGCTGCCGGGTGGCGAACATGGAGTTTGTGCAGTTCCATCCCACCTGCCTGTTCCATCCGCAGGTGAAATCCTTCCTGATCAGCGAGGCGCTCCGCGGCGAGGGCGGCATTCTACGCATTCCAGCCGAGCCGGGCGAACCGCCTGCCAGTGGTCACCGCTTCATGCCGGAGCACGACGCGCGGGCCGAACTGGCGCCCCGGGATGTGGTGGCCCGGGCGATTGACTACGAACTCAAAAAACGCGGCCTGGACCACGTCGTTCTAGACATGACCCACAAACCGCGCGAATTCCTGCAGGCGCATTTCCCGATGATCTATGAGCGATGCCTGCAATTGGGGATTGACATGGCAACCACCCCGATTCCGGTGGTTCCGGCCGCGCACTATATGTGTGGTGGTGTGGTGACGGATCTGAATGGCCGCACCGACCTGCCCAACCTCTACGCGATTGGCGAGACGGCTTACACCGGATTGCATGGCGCCAACCGGCTCGCGTCCAACTCGCTGCTGGAATGCATTGTGTTCGGCCAGGCGGCCGCCCGGGATGTGCTGAACAGTACGGTTGAAACCCCGGGCTTCCTGCCGCCCTGGGATGCCAGCCGGGTGACGGACTCTGCGGAAGAAGTGGTGATCACCCACAACTGGGATGAATTGCGCCGCGCCATGTGGAACTACGTCGGTATCGTGCGCACCACCAAGCGCCTGGAGCGCGCGGCCCATCGTATTGATCTGCTGAAACGCGAGATTGACGAGTATTACGCCAACTTCCACGTCAACAACGATCTGTTGGAGCTGCGAAACCTGGTGGTGTGTGCTGACCTGATCGTGAAAAGTGCCCTGTTCCGACACGAGAGCCGCGGCCTGCATTACAGCCTGGATTATCCGGATACCGTGCCCCGGGCACTGCCAACCGTATTGATGCCGACGGAGAAGAGCCATGGTTCGGACCGCGGCACTGCCTGACGCTGTACCATCCCGGCAGGTGCCGGGTGCTAAAGCCGTCCGTCGACGGCCGCCACCGGCAACACCGACTTCACATCGAACAGCACAGCGTCGGGTTTTCCCAGGTCACGCAGCCCGGCAGCGCCAAGAGCAATGAACTCGCGGTGCCCCACTGCCAGCACCAGAGCGTCGTAACAACCGGCAACCGGTTTCTCGATGACACGCGTCAGCCCATATTCCCGTTGGGCGTCCGCGGGTGCGATGTGCGGATCCCAGACATCGACGAGCGCCTGGTAAGACTCCAGGGTGTGAACGACATCGACAACCTTGCTGTTGCGCAGGTCAGGGCAGTTCTCCTTGAATGTCAGCCCCAACACCAGGATCCTGCTGTCAAGCACCGGCAATCCCTTGCGCAACATCAACTTGACAGTTTCATTGGCCACATAGGCCCCCATACTGTCATTGATGCGGCGACCTGCCAGGATCACCTCTGGGTGATACCCCAACTGCTGGGCCTTGTGCGTCAGATAGTAGGGGTCCACACCAATACAGTGACCGCCCACCAGCCCGGGGCGAAACGGCAGGAAATTCCATTTGCTGCCGGCAGCTTGCAGAACCTCCATGGTATCAATGCCGAGGCGATGGAAAATCAGCGCGAGTTCATTGACCAAGGCGATGTTGACGTCGCGCTGCGTATTCTCGATTACCTTGGCGGCCTCTGCCACCCGGATGCTGCTGGCCCGATGCGTCCCAGCCGTGACCACCTGCTGGTAGAGCGTATCCACCAAGGCTGCCGCAGCGGGAGTAGACCCGGAAGTCACCTTGCAAATCGTATCCAGGCGATGCTGCTTGTCGCCCGGGTTGATCCGTTCCGGGCTGTATCCACAGTAAAAGACCCCTGTGGCAAGCTCCGCTTGCAAGGCCTCAGCGGCGTCGGCTCCCGTGCGGTATCGAAGTCCCGATCCCTGTTCCAATACCGGCACACAATCCTCTTCAGTGCAACCGGGGTAGACCGTCGATTCATAGATCACAAGATCGTTGGGTTTCAGCACTCCAGCCACAATCGCGCTGGCACTGAGCAGTGGCGCAAGGTCAGGACGCCGATAAACATCGATGGGTGTCGGAACGGTGATGATGAAACAGTTGCAGGTGCGAAGGTCTTCGACCGCCGTGGTGAAGCGCAGATGGACTGCCGCCGCCAACTCGGACGCTGAGGTTTCCAGCGTCCGATCGACCCCGTCCCGAAGCTCAGCAATCCTCTGCGGATCAATATCAAACCCAGTCACGGGACGCCCCGCCCCGAATGCCACTGCCAGCGGCAAACCCACATATCCCAGGCCGATCACGGCGACTTGAAGTTCAGCCAAGGTGTGCATGACTTAGTCGGGGCCCTGTTTGGAAACTGGTCTGGTGGGAGTTCGCCTCAGGCCCGCCCGTAGCGATCCTCAAAGCGCACGATGTCGTCTTCGCCCAGGTAAGAGCCCGACTGCACCTCGATCAGGTCGAGCGGCAGCTTGCCGGGGTTTTCCAGCGAGTGCACCACCCCCAGCGGGATGTACACCGACTGGTTTTCGGTGACCAGCTGCTCGGTCTCGCCGATGCGCACCTTGGCCGTGCCAGACACCACAATCCAGTGCTCGGCGCGGTGGTGGTGCATCTGCACCGACAGCTTTGCACCGGGGCGTACGCTGATGCGCTTCACCTGGTAGCGCTCGCCGTTGTCGACCGAATCGTAAGATCCCCAGGGCCGGAACACTTCCCGGTGGTGCATGGCTTCGTTGCGGCCGTCCGCCTTCAGCCGGTCCACCACGCGCTTCACATCCTGGGCGCGGTCGCGATGCGCCACCAGCACGGCATCCGAGGTTTCCACCACGATCAGGTTATCCACGCCAAGCAGGGTGACGAGGCGGCCATCGGCGTAGACGTAGCTGTTCTGCACGTCTTCCAGCATCACGTCGCCCTTGGTGGCATTGCCCTGGGCATCTTGCGGCTGCAGGTCGCGCACGGCGGGCCAGGCGCCAACGTCGCTCCAGCCGGCATCAAGCGGCACCACCACGGCCTGGTCGGTCTTTTCCATCACGGCATAGTCGATCGAATCCGACGGGCAGGCGCCGAAGCTGGCGGCCTCGAGCCGGACAAACTCGAAATCCTTCTTGGCATCCTTCCACGCCAGCCCGCAGGCCCGGGCCATGGCGGGCGCATGGCGGCTCAGTTCCGCGAGGAACACCGAGGCCTTGAACATGAACATGCCGCTGTTCCACAGATAGCTGCCTTCGCGCAGGTACTCTTCGGCCACTTCCAGCTTCGGCTTCTCGACAAACCGGGCCACCGGCGCGGCGGTGCCGGCCGCTGGCTTGGTGGCGGACTTGACGTAGCCATAGCCGGTTTCGGGATGGGTGGGCACGATGCCGAAGGTGACCAGCTTGCCGCTCTCGGCGGCGGCCAGGCCCACGCGCATGGCGGCTTCGAAGGCCGGCACCTGGTCAATCACATGGTCAGAGGGCAGCACCAGCAGGATCGGGTCGTGGCTCGAGGCCGCGCCGTTGGCGCTTGCAGAGCCCGGCGCCGCAGCAGCGCCGGCAGCCGCTGCCGCCTGGGCGGCCAATGCCGCGATCGCGATGGCCGGCGCGGTGTTGCGCCCCACCGGCTCCAGGATAATCGCCTGCGGCGTCAGGCCGACTTCGCGGCACTGCTCGCCGGCCAGAAACCGGTGGTCCTGGTTTGCCACCACAATCGGTCCGGCCGGATGCAGCCCCTTCAGTCGCTGCAGGGTCTGCTGGAACAGCGTGCCGTGGCCGGTGACTTCCAGGAACTGCTTGGGGCGCAGTGTGCGGGAGAGGGGCCAGAGGCGGGTGCCGCTGCCGCCGGAGAGGATGACGGGAATCAGGGTGGACATGTAGCGTTCCGAAACAAGGGGCGGGGATCGCTCGGGATCGATCGACGGGCTGGCAATTGCCACTGCGTTTGCAGCTTTAATTGTGACCACAGGAAAATACCACACCTGTCGGTCAGCCCCCACCATTGGCCGGTCCTCATACCGGGGCAAGATGCCTTCGGCATGGCGGTTTATCGCCCGTTCACCCCGCCAACAGAAGGCCCGACCTAGCCGCTTGCGCTGACGACGACGCCGCGCTTCCTCACCGGAAACTCCCGGCGGCCAGCCTGCTAAACTTCGGACTTTGAATCCTGCAGGCCTCTCATGATTCTTGTCACCGGCGGTACCGGCTACATCGGCTCCCACACCGTCATCGAACTGCTGGCGGCCGGTCATCCGGTGCTGGTGCTGGATGACCTGTCGAATTCCAAGCGCAGCGCGCTCGACCGGATCGAGGCGATCAGCGGCCAGCGGCCGGCGTTTGCCCAGGTTGACCTGCGCGACCGCGGCGCAGTGCACGCGGTGTTCGCGCAGCACGCCATTTCGGCGGTGATCCACTTTGCCGGCAAGAAGGCCGTGGGCGAATCGGTGGCCCGGCCCGCCTGGTACTACGACCACAATGTGGGGGGCACGGCGATCCTGCTCGAGGCCATGCGCGAGGCGGGGGTGCGCACCCTGGTGTTCTCGTCCTCTGCCACCGTCTATGGCGACCCGGCCAGTGTGCCAATCTGTGAAGACTTCCCGCTCGGCGCGACCAATCCCTACGGGCGCTCCAAGCTGATGATCGAAGAGATGCTGGGCGACGTCGCCCACTCGGATCCCAGCTGGCGCATCGCACGCCTGCGCTACTTCAACCCGGTCGGGGCACACGAATCCGGGCTGATCGGCGAAGATCCCGCCGGCATCCCGAACAACCTGCTGCCCTTCATCGCCCAGGTGGCGGTCGGTCGGCGCCCTAAACTGGCGGTGTTTGGCAGCGACTGGCCCACCGTGGACGGCACCGGGGTGCGTGACTACATCCATGTGGTCGATCTGGCCCGAGGCCACCTGGCCGCACTGGACTATCTGGCCGCCCAGCCGGGCGTGCTGACCGTCAATCTGGGGACCGGTCAGGGCACCAGCGTGCTGCAGATGGTGGAAGCCTTCCGTGCCGCCAGCGGTCACCCGATTCCGTGCGATCTGGTGGCACGCCGGCCGGGCGATATCGCGGCGTGCTACGCCGACCCGACGCTGGCAGCGCAGTTGCTGGGCTGGCGCGCCGAACATGGCATCGCGCGCATGTGTGCCGACAGCTGGCGCTGGCAGTCACAGAACCCGGACGGCTTGCCGGCGGGCTGACGCCAGCCGACTAGAATCAGCCGACTGGAACCGGCAGTCTGGGATTGGCGGGGTGATCGCGCTCGCCGGCGTAGTCGGTTAACGGGCAATCCAACAGACAGGGTCACCGTAAGGCGCGAGCTGGGCATCTGCGGTCAACAGGGTGATGCCTTCGGCCATGGCCTGCGCCAACAGCAAGCGATCAAAAGGGTCTTTGTGCAACGCCGGCAATCCCGCCAATGCCATGACATGATCTGCCTGAATCTCCAGCTCAACATAGCAGTTCGTCAGCAGACCACGCCGCAGTCGGCGTACATCAACCTGGAAATCCGGACGGCCGAGGGCTTGCTTGATTTGCAGTTCCCACAGACTCGCCACGCTGAAGAGCAGGGTGTTTCGCGTATCCGCCATTTGCGCGTGCGCCCGTTCAGGCAGCTGCTCTGCCCCCTCGGCCGCCCATAGCAGCAAATGGGTATCCAGCAACAACTTCACGGAGAGCCGTGGAACAGCGACTCGATGTGGTCAGTCCCCATGGCGTCGAAGTCATCAGGAACCCGCAATTGACTCTGCAAAAAGCCGAACCGCTGGATGGGGGCAACTTCGGCCTCCTGCAGCGCCATTACCTTCACCATCGGTCGGCCAGCCTTCGCGATGACAAACGACTCTCCCTGGGCAGCGTCTTCCACCAGCCGGGAAAGATGCGTTTTTGCTTCGTGGATGTTGTATGTCTTCATAACCCAAACAGACCTAGTTCAATGAACTTAGTCTACCATGCCTGCCCGCAGATGCAGACTGCCGCACCGGCCTCCGGGCGATCCGCTCAGGGGAACTTCACCGCATCCCGGAAGCTGCCACCGCGCGCATCCTTGTCGGAGACAATGGGGGCCACAACGCTGGACCATGCAATGCCGAGATCGGGGTCGTCCCAACGGATGCAGTGCTCGTCGGCAGCCGACCAGTAATCAGTGGTCTTGTAGAGGAAGTCGGCCCCCTCCGGAGAGAGCACCTGGAAGCCATGCGCAAAGCCCTCCGGGATCCACATCTGCAGGGCGTTCTCGGCGCTGAGTTCCACCGCCACCGAGCGGCCCAGGGTGGGCGAGCTTGCGCGCAAGTCCACGATCACATCCACCACGGTGCCGCGCACCACGCGCACGAGCTTGCCCTGGGCGCGTGGCAGCTGGTAGTGCAGGCCCCGCAGCACGCCGACGGCCGATGTGGAGTGGTTGTCCTGCACGAACTGCACCTCCAGGCCGGTCAGGCTGGCAAAGGTGCGGGCATTGAAGCTCTCGTAAAACTGGCCGCGCGCATCGCCAAACCGGCGCGGCTCCAGGATCAGGGCGCCGGCCAGGCCGGTCTCGGTGATTTGCATCGGGTCAGGGTTCCTGTTCGGTCTGCAGCAGTCGCCGCAGATATGCACCATAGTCGGTTTTGGCGAGACCATCGGCCAGCCGGGCCAGCTGGGCATCGTCGATGAAACCCTGTCGCCAGGCGATCTCTTCCGGTGCGGCCACCTTCAGGCCCTGGCGGTTCTCGATGGTTTGGATGAAATTCGAGGCCTCGATCAGGCTGGCATGCGTGCCGGTATCGAGCCACGCATAGCCCCGTCCCATGCGCTGTACCTTCAGCTGCTGGTGCTCGAGATACCAGCGGTTGACGTCGGTGATCTCCAGCTCGCCGCGCGGCGACGGCTTCAGGTTGGCGGCCACCTCGACCACCTGCGGATCGTAGAAATACAGGCCGGTCACGGCGTAGTTCGACTGGGGGTGCTTCGGCTTCTCTTCCAGCGACACGGCCCGGCCTTCGGCATCGAATGACACCACCCCATACCGCTCGGGATCGTTGACGTGGTAGGCAAACACGGTGGCACCCTGGGCTTCGTCATTGGCCTCGGTCACCAGACGCTGCAGGTCGTGGCCGTAGAAGATGTTGTCGCCCAGCACCAGCGCCGAGGGCGCCCCGTCCAGAAAGGTGCGGCCCAGGATGAAGGCTTGCGCCAGACCATCGGGCGAGGGCTGCACTTGGTACTGCAGGTTCAGGCCCCAATCGCTGCCGTCGCCCAGCAATTGCTGGAAGCGCGGCGTGTCCTGCGGTGTGGAGATGATCAGGATGTCGCGCAAGCCGGCCAGCATCAGGGTGGCGAGCGGATAGTAGATCATCGGCTTGTCGTAGATCGGCAGCAGCTGCTTCGACACGGCGCGCGTGACCGGGTGAAGGCGCGTACCGCTGCCCCCGGCCAGGATGATGCCCTTGCGCGCCTTCATGCCGGTGCTCCGGGCGTTGCCATCCCTGACTCCGGGGTAGGCAGGCCGGCCGCACCGGTACCCATGGCCCCTGCCACCCGCCCGCCATAGTTCATGTCGGTCCATTGCCGATACGCACCACTGGTCACTTCCTGCACCCAGGCCTGGTGATCGAGGTACCACTGCACGGTCTGGCGCAGACCCGACGTGAAGGTGTGCTGCGGCTGCCAGCCCAGCGTGCGCGCGATATGCGTCGCGTCGATGGCATAGCGGCGGTCATGGCCAGGCCGATCGGTGACGAAGCGGATCTGCGTGCGATAGCTGATCTGGTCGGCGCGCGGACGCAGTTCGTCGAGCAGGTCGCACAGGGTGTGCACCACATCGAGATTCTTCATCTCGGCATTGCCACCGATGTTGTAGGTCTCGCCCAGCGCGCCCTCCGCCAGCACGGCGCGGATGGCCGTGCAGTGATCGCTCACATGCAGCCAGTCGCGCACATTGGCCCCGTCGCCGTAGACCGGCAGGTCAAGACCAGCCAGCGCGTTGTGGATCATCAGCGGAATCAGCTTTTCCGGGAACTGCAGCGGACCATAATTGTTCGAGCAGTTGGTGGTGAGCACCGGCAGGCCATAGGTGTGATGCCAGGCGCGCACCAGATGATCGGAGGCCGCCTTGCTGGCGGAGTAGGGACTGTTCGGTTCGTAGGGGTGGTGCTCGGTGAACGCCGGCGCCGTGGCGTCGAGCGAACCATACACCTCGTCGGTGGAGACATGCAGGAAGCGGAAGGCATCGCGCGCCTCGCCAGTGAGCGTGGCGTGATAAGCGCGGGCGGCCTCCAGCAGATGGAAGGTGCCCAGGATATTGGTCTGCAGAAACGCTTCCGGCCCATGGATCGACCGGTCGACATGCGACTCGGCGGCAAAATGCACGATGGCGCGCGGTCGGTGGCGGGCCAGCAACACATCGAGCAGGGCGCGGTCCTGGATGTCGCCCTGCACGAACTGGTGGCGGGTGTCGCCCGCCAGGGATGCCAGGTTGGCAAGATTGCCGGCGTAGGTCAGCTTGTCGAGGGTAAGGACGCTTTCTTCGCTCTGGGCCAGCCAGTCAAGAACGAAGTTGGCACCGATAAACCCGGCGCCACCAGTGACGATGATCATGGAAAAGGGGGAGCTCGCAATGACCTGCGCCGGGCCGGGGAAAACACACGCGATTAGTAGTATAAATGCAGGGAATCACTGCCACCAGCGCGGCACCCCTGATACAGTTTCAGTACGACTTCAGGGGGGGCACCATGGTCACCGACAAACTCGACACGCTGGGCGGCATGCATCCGGGCACCGACGCCGGCAACAACGAACAGCGTCTGGAATCGCGTCTGTCGCTCGACCATCAGCCAACCGGCCGGCTCACCCTGTGTACGGCCTACGAGCGCCTTGACCCGCGCACCGTGCGCGACGTGTCGACCAAGGGCATCAGCATGGAAATCGACCGCCCGGTGGCCCAGCACACCGCGATCGAGATCGAGTACGAGGAAGGCAGCATCGACATTCGCGTGAACGGTCGGGTGGCCTGGGTGAAGCCAAACACGGCACCGGGGCTCGACACCGTGACCGGTGGCTATGTGGTCGGTATCGAGCTGTTCAGCCCCGGCCTGCTGCTGAACTTCCTGCCGGTGCATCGGATCGACTGACCAGCGCAGCGCCCGACCCGGGCGCTGCCGGAGCGGCCTGGCGACCAGGACAGCCGCCGGACCATCCGCCGCCCTGCCCTTAGCCGCCGGGTTCGGGTGCCACCCAGGTGGCGTGGTGTTTGGCATAGATGCGTTGCAGGGCACCATCCTCACGCATGGCCTGGAGTGCCTCTCCCACTGCCCGGGCCAGTGCCGGTTCGCCAGCCTTCACCGCCACCCCCAGATCAATCGCGCGACCATAGACACCCCCATTGAAGCGCACATTCGGGTAGCGCGCCGCATCCTCGCCGACCGCGCTTTCCACCTTGGTGCGCGAGCCCAGCACCACCGCGAGCTCCCCTGCCTTGAGGGCGGCCACGGCTTCGTGGAGCTCGGGAAAGTGGCTGATCTGCGACTTGTATTGCGCCCCGAAGGACAGCAGATAGAGATCGGGCATGCTCAGGTTTTCCACGCCGGCGCGCAGGCTGCCCAGGGATTCGAGTCCCTTCCAGCCGGACAGCTTCTCGCGGTCGTAGGCCACCACGGTCTGCTCGTTGGCGTAGGGGGCGAGGATCTGCACCTGCGGGGCCGATTTGGCCAGCGCCTCATCATTGGGTACGTGCAGCATCACATCCGACACCGGGGTGCCCAGGTAATGCCCCTTCCAGATGATGTTGCGGAAGTCATCCTCCATCTCGTCGCCGGCCAGATAGCTTTGCACCGACACCGTCACGCCCAGACGTTTGGCCAGTTCGGCACCGATGTCGTCATCGATGCCGCCCTTGGCGTCGTCGTGAAAGGGCGTGAAGTTGCGGTACACGCCAACCCGCAGCACGTGCGTGGTGCGCACCCGGGTGAGGGCATCAACCTTTTCGCCGTCGTCGGTGATCGCCTTGGCGGCGGCCTCCCGGGCCAGCGCCTTGTCCTTCTGATGGCTGCCCGCCGGGCGGCCGGCAGGGTCGGCATTTGCCGCAGCAGCGGGCGCCTCATCCTCATCATCGTCGGCCGCATGGGCGGGCCCCAGCGACAGCGCGATCGCCAGCAGCACGATCATGGCAAGCAGGGCCTGCAGCGAACCCGACACCACCACTGGAGACAAGACCGGTACCAGCCTGCCCGGATGGGGCAGGCGCATCAACGCCCGGCTCACCTCAGTCCTCTTCGGTGTGGCGGCTGACAATGTAGGCGCGCAGGGCCCAGATGGCTTCCTGGTTCAGCGTGCCTTCGAACGGCGGCATGTAGACATTGCCATTGCGCACCTTGCCGTGACGCACGGACGTCTGGAAATACTCGTCGGTGGCTTCGTCCACCGGCAGGCGACGCAGGTCGGGCGCAATGCCCCCGGAAACCGCTTCCAGGCCATGGCAGCGCGCGCAGTTCTGGTTGAAGGCGGACGATCCGATGCGAATGGCAACCGGGTTGCCCTGGTAGGGATTGGCGCTCAGCCATTCCTCGCCCAGCGGCTTCAGTTCATGGGTATCGACGGCCTGGGGCGTGACGTTGCCATGGGCCGACGCAAGCTGGTGTGCCGTCAGGCCCAGTCCGAGAACGGCTGTGGCGACAAGCACAACGGGCAGGGTCTTGAAATTCATCTTGGACATCTCTCGATTGAAGGAAAAGGCAGGCCCTGCTGTTGCAACGGGTGGCCCGCAGACGCGGCACCACCCGTTGGCAGGGCCCCCGGCGTGCCGCCCTGGGCGACACCACTGGGTAAGACCAGCAGGCGGCTTAGTGCGAGGCCGCCACGGTCTCGGCACCCGCATCTGCCGAGGTCTGACCGTTGAACAGCTTGAACACCCACACCGAACCACCCTGGTTCAGGAAGTTGACCTTCTTGGCG
>CAIPBT010000121.1 GCA_903863375.1 uncultured Ferrovum sp. | reverse complement strand
GGGCTGTCGCGAGGCACACCCGGCGCGGCAGGCAACCGGGTGACAGCTGCCGGCGCCGCCGACACGGGGGCCACGGGAACTGCCGGAGGCGACGCGGCAGGCGCAGCCGGGGCTTCGGCCGCGTCAGGGTTGTCATTGGCGGCGGCCGCAACGCCACCGGCGGTCGCCAGCAGCGTGACGAGGCAGGCCAGCCAGGCGTGGCCGGGCGCACGGCGCACCGGCTGCCGCGGGCTGGGCGTCACCTGAACAGGATCAAGGCGTGACACGATGGGGGTTCCTCAATGTTCGCTGCGCTGGGCAAGCGGGCTGTCGGCGAGGGCGTCGAGGAAGCCGCCGGTGCGGAAGCTCTCCTCCGGCGCCCGAAAAGCGGCATCGCTGGGCTGCAGGGCGGGCAGGTCGTCGGACGCCTGCGCCAGGTCGTCGAGGTTGAGGTCAAGCGCAGCAGGCAGGGCCCCATGCAGCACACTGGCCACCGCCGATTCCGGCCGGTCGCGTTTGGCCAGCGCCACCACCAGCGGCAGGCGGTCGCTGTCCAACGCGAAGGCGTTGCGGGCGGTCTCCGCCTGCGAGAGCTTGAAGTGCAGCGTGAGTGGCGCGAGCGGGTCGCCGCCCAGCTGCACCAGACGGGTGTAGGCCCAGCGGTCGGCGCGGTCGAACACCGTACCGGCCACCCAGGCCACCCCGGACAGCGTGGCGCGGTTGGCGGCGGCCTCCTCAAGGGTCGCCAGCGCGTGGCGCTGCGCAATGTCCTTCAGGCTCGACTCGAACGACGAGAGCGCCTGGGCACGCGCGGCGGCGGCGGCATCGCTCACCACCACCTGGGTGATCTGGTTGAGGGCGGCATTCTTCGCCGCCGTGGTGGCAGCGGCGGTGGCCACCTGGGTCGCCGCCACCTGGGTGGCCGCTGCCGCCGCCGCCCCTGCCGCCGCCGTGCTCGCTGCGTTCACCACGGCGGTCACGCCGCCCACCAGCGAGGCAAGGTCGATCAGCGTGGTGATCACCTTCTTGCCGTAGTGGAAGGTTTTCATGCGGGTGCCGCCTTCCTCGGACACCCCCTGGGTCCAGAGAGCCACCCATAAGGCCTCGTCCGGACTGAGCCGGACCGCCGGCACCTGCAGCGGATGCACGCTCATTTCCCAGTGGTAGTCCTGCGCCTCGGGCTGGTTGGGCGGCGCCAGGCGGACATGGCCGCGGCAGACCTGCACCGGCTGCACGGTCACGGCTCCGGCGTGCAGCAGCCTGACCTTGAACGGCTTGCCGCTGTCACGACGGTCCATCAGCCGGGTGAACATCTCCTCGGTGTCGTCGGTATGGTGGCCCTCGATCTCCAGCACCTTGTCGCCCGGATCCACGGCGAGCGGCGGCGCTGCCGCAATCACCGTCAGGCGCTCATCCACGTTCAGTCCGCGCACCCACGCGACCCGGTCGTCGGCCTTCCAGCCGTAGGCGGTGGCAACGCCGAGCGGCAGTTCCCACTGCGTGTCGCAATCGGGATCGTGTAGGGCGGCGGTGCGCATTACCGCAGGTACCAGCACCCGTTGCCCGGCACCAAAGGTCCGAATATTGGCGAGCAAGGTCTCGTCGACCTTGCGCCCGTCATCCACTGTGTACTGCACCGTACTGCAGCCCGCCACCAACAGGCTGCCGACGAGCACCGCCACCGTCGCGGCGTGCTGCCCTCCTGCGTTGCGCATCTCCAAGCCCCCCCTACCTCTCTGAATCATAGAAGATTTATGCAGGTTTGGGGTACCGTGCCGCGCCCCTGCGCTTCAATACAACCAGGGCAGGAACCGGGCGGGCCGGGCGCTGTAGGCCTCGTAATCCGGGTGGCCGGTGCGCAGCCAGTCTTCCTCCAGCGCCGCCTTGCGCGCCAGCACGGCGAGCAGGGCGAGACCGCCGACACCAACGCCGAGCCCGAGCAAGGTGAGCGTGATCTCGGGCCAGCGTCCCGCCAGCAGGGCCGGCTCGCCACACCAGCCCAGCGCGCCCATCAGGATGAACTGGGCCGCCACCAGCGCGGACCCCAGCCGGTGGCCGGCGCTACTGATAGTGGCCATGGCGCGCCAGCACTTCGATCTTGTATCCATCCGGATCCAGCACGAAGAAAAAGCGCGCCAGCAGGGTCTCGCCGTCGCGGAACTCCTTGATCGGCAGCGGGTTGAAGCCCAGCGCCGTGAGGCGGGCATGATCGGCGTCGAGGTCGTCGGTGGCGAAGGCGACGTGCCCGTACCCGGTGCCGTGGGTATAGGCTTCCGTCCGTCCCTTGTTCAGGGTGAGCTCGATCTCGACGTCGTTTTCGGCGTTGCGCAGGTAGGCGAGCGCAAAGTCGGGAAAGTCGAGCGTGTGGGACGGCACCAGGCCAAATGCCCGCGCGTAGAAGTCCTTCGCCGCCGCGAGGTCGAGGACGCGGATCATGGTGTGGATCAGTTTGGGCATGGTCGGGAACCGGCTGGGCTTTACGGAATCGGAGTAGGCTTCATTCTCCACTACCTTCAGGAGTGCCGTCATGTCCCAACCCAACAGCCTGCGCGAACTGAGCGGTCTCGGCCAGCAGCCGGGCAAGCTGCGCGACAGCGCGCTGATCATGATCGACCTGCAGAACACCTACCGGCACGGCGTGATGCAGCTGGAGGGCGTGGAGCAGGCGGTGCGCGAAGCAGCCCAGCTGCTCGCGATGGCGCGTGACCTGAAGGTTCCGGTGATCCACATCCGCCACGACTCCGGTCCGGGCACCCCCTACGACGTCAGCGCCGAGATCGGACAGATCAGCAGCGAGGTGGCGCCGATCGCCGGCGAAGCGGTGATCACCAAGCACTATCCGAACGCGTTCGTGCAGACCGACCTGGAAGCGCAGCTGCGCGCGCTTGGCATCACCAATCTGACGCTGGCCGGCTTCATGACCCACATGTGCATCAACAGCACGGCCCATGGCGGCTTCAACCTGGGCTTCGCGCCGACCATCGTGGCAAGCGCCACCGCGACGCGCGCGCTGGTCGGCGCCAACGGCCTGGTGGTGTCGGCGCAGGACGTGCACAACGGCGCACTGGCGGCGACGCGCGACCTGTACGCTGCCGTTGCCGACGACATCGCCCAGGTCGCCTGACGGCCACCCCACCATGCCCTTCGACCCGTCGCCTCCGCGCAGCAGCCGCAATGTACTCGGCGGTCCCCTGCAAGACTGCAGCCGTGATCCGCTGACCGGCTATTTTCGCGACGGCTGCTGCAACACCGATGAGCAGGATCGCGGCCTGCACACCGTCTGCGCGGTGATGACCGCCGAGTTCCTGGCCTTCTCGGCCCGGCGCGGCAACGACCTCAGCACCCCGCGTCCGGAATACCAGTTCCCGGGCCTGCGGCCCGGCGACCGCTGGTGCCTGTGCGCCGCGCGCTGGGCCGAAGCGCTGGCCGACGGGTGCGCCCCGCACGTGGTGCTGGCCGCCACCCATGAGGCGACCCTGCGCGTGGTGTCACTCGCCGACCTGCAGGCACACGCGCTTCCCTGAACTGGCGCGCACGCCAGCGCGCGGGCGCCACCCCACCCGTCATGCCGGCCCAATCGGGCACGCACTGCTGCAGATCCGCCAGCGCCCTCAGCCCGCAGCGCGCAGCGCCTGCCAGATGCGCAGCAGGGCCTCGGTGTCGAGGCGGCAGTAATCCGCCAGAGCCTGCGCCAGTTCCTGCTTGCGCGCCGGCGTGGTGTCCGGCTGGATCGCCTCGACATAGGCAAGCACCGCCATATGGCCATCGTTGACGCCCTCGAGCGCAGCATGGTCGAGTTCCGGCACCAGCGTGGGCAACACCCGTTTCAGCTTCCAGCTGCCCTTCTGGCGCGGATGGTAGTAGCGGTCCTCCACCACCTTGAGCAGGTCGACAAGACGGCTCTCCAGCGCCTGCAATGGCCCGCGCAGATCGGCAAAGCGCATCGACAGGGCGCGGATCTGGGCCAGCTCGAAGCTCGCATTCCAGACGAACACCGTGCCGGCTGGCGGCACCCGTGCGAGCAGCGCCTCGGCAAACGCTCGTCCCGGCTCGGCCCCGCTCAGGTCGAGGTGCTCCTGATGGCCCACTGCGCCGTCCTCGGTGAGCGTATGCAGGCTGAACTGGAAGGGAAACATCTGGTACGGATGGGTGTTCGGCCAGATCGGCACCGCCAGCTGCACGGCCTCGAAATCGAGGAACAGCGCCGGCCAGCGCACGTCCGCGAGGTCGGCCTGGGCGCCAACACGGTCGAGGTAGGGCTCGCCCGACAGGGTATGCTCCTTGACCCGCAACTGACGCGGGCTGAGCAGGGTGTCCGGCAGGTCGCGCAGGTCGCGGATGGCGGCCGTGCGCACGTGTTCGCGCAGGCTGCCCTGCAGGCGTGGCAGCCATTCCACCGGAAACGCGACCGGTGTTTCCAGCGTGCGGCAGTGGTCGAGGAAGCAGCAGCGATGCGGCGTGCGGCATTGCAGGCCGGTCTGGATCGGCGGCACGTCGGGCCGGTCGGCCACCGCCTGTCCCTCGGCAATCCATTCCGCCACCTCCTGGTGGCGGGCTTGCGACTCGCTGGTGAGGTCGACCTCATGCAGGAGGTGCTGATAGTCGTCGCCGCCCCGGTACACAAAGCGCGGGTCGACGTGCGCCACCTTCACGCTCGCGAGCGGAATCCCGGCCTCACGCGCCACATAGGACTGGATCGCGACGTCGTCCCGGTGCGAGCCCTTCAGGCTGGCGGAGGATTTCACCTCGATCAGGTCCCAGCTGCGCGGCCCGCCGCGGGCCCCCTTGCGGCTCGGCCGCAGCACGTCAACAAAGGCGCGGCCGCCACCGCCCTGCAGGCCCGCTTCGAAGATCGGCACGCGACGCTCGAGCAGCGCGCTGGTGCGGGCGATGCCCCCCTCCACCCCGAGCGTCTCGATGTCGATCAGCTGTCCGTTTTCCTCGACATCATAAAGGCTGCGCGCGAGCTCGCCGACCAGGTCGCCGACGGCGAACCGCGCCTTGCTGGCGGGCGGGTCCTGCTTCAGTTCAGGATGATGGACTTCCAGCCAGAGGCGCCGCGGACATTGCCGCAACGCCATGAGCTTGGATTTGGATAGGATACGCACCCCAACATGATAAACCGCCCACCGGCATGACCGAGCAGCCTCCCATGCAAATTGCCATCCTCGGTGGCGGCCCTGCCGGCCTGATGGCGGCCGAGGTGCTAAGCCGCGCAGGCCTGCAGGTCGATCTGTACGACGCGATGCCCTCGGTCGGCCGCAAGTTCCTGCTGGCCGGCATTGGCGGCCTCAACCTGACCCACAGTGAGGACTACGCGCACTTCCGCACGCGCTACGCCAGCAGCGCCGCGCCGGTCGACGGCTTGGGCCACCCATCGGCCGCTGGCGATCCTGCGGCTGGCGCCCTCAGCGCCCCCGGCATCCGCGACGGAGAAACCGCCGCGCTGCAGGCGATCCTCGACGACCTGCCGCCATCAGCCCTGTGCGACTGGGTGCACGGACTGGGCATCACCACCTTCGTCGGCACCTCGGGCCGCGTGTTCCCGACCGGCATGAAGGCGGCCCCCCTGCTGCGCGCCTGGCTGCGCCGGCTGCGCGATGCCGGCGTGCGGCTGCACGTGCGCCACCGCTGGCTGGGCTGGACCGACGACGGCGCCCTGCAGATCGCCCATCCGGGTGGCCTGCTCACCCTGCGCCCGGCCGCCACCCTGCTCGCCCTGGGCGGTGCCAGCTGGCCGCAGCTTGGCTCCGACGGCGCATGGGTCGCGCCGCTACAGGCGCGCGGCGTGGCCGTCGCGCCCTTGCAAAGCGCCAACTGCGGCTTCCAGGTCGCCTGGAGCGACCACCTGCGCAGTCGCTTTGCCGGCGCGCCCCTGAAAAATGTTGCGCTGACCTTCACCGACCGGCACGGCCACACCGAGCGTCGCCAGGGTGAACTGATCGTTGCCGCCGACGGCGTGGAAGGCAGCCTGGTCTACGCGTTTGCGCGCCGCCTGCGCGAACAGGTGCAGGCGCAGGGATCCGCCACGGTCTCGCTCGACCTGCTGCCCGGGCATCCGGCAGCACGCGTGCTGGCCGCCGTGGCCCACCCGCGCGGGGCGCGCTCGCTCTCCAGCCATCTGCAAAGCCGGCTCGGACTCACGGGCGTGAAGGTCGCGCTCCTGCACGAAGTGCTCGACCGCCCCCGGCTCGCCGACCCTGCCCTGCTGGCCGCCGCCATCAAGGCGCTGCCGCTCACCATTGGCGCCGCACAGCCGCTGGCCGGGGCGATCAGCACCGCCGGCGGGGTCTGCTTCAGCCAGCTCGACGCTCGCCTGATGATGCGCACCCTGCCAGGCACCTTCGTGGCCGGCGAGATGCTCGACTGGGAAGCGCCAACTGGCGGCTACCTGCTCACCGCCTGTTTCGCCACCGGCCTGCGCGCCGGCAGCGGCATCGCAGCGTGGCTGCGCGAGCAGGACGGCGGCGCTAACGGGACCGCGCGGTGAGGGTCAGCCCCGCCGTACCTGCGCCGGCACAAACGGCAGCGAGGCGACCCGCGCCGGAACCTGGCGGTTGCGCACGTC
>CAIPBT010000120.1 GCA_903863375.1 uncultured Ferrovum sp. | reverse complement strand
TACGTGTCCGGGCCGCAGTGGCTGGCCGAAACCCTGTTGCCGGGGTATGAGGTCTATGCCGTGGCAGGAACCCATGGCAAGACCACCACCACCAGCATGCTGGCCTGGATCCTGGATCAGGCCGGATTGGCGCCTGGCTTTCTGATCGGCGGCGTGGCGCAGGACTTCGGGGTATCGGCCCGCCTGCCAGCTGCCGAACGGAACGTGGTCCTGCCCGCCGGGCGACGACCGCCGTTTGTCATCGAGGCGGATGAATACGACACCGCCTTCTTCGACAAGCGCTCCAAATTCGTTCACTACCGCCCCCGGGTGGCGATCCTGAACAACCTGGAGTTTGATCATGCCGACATCTTTCCCGATCTGGCGGCCATCGAAACCCAGTTTCATCATCTTGTGCGCACCGTGCCGAATAATGGCTGCCTGGTGGTGCCGGCAGCCGAGGCGGCCCTGCAGCGCGTGCTGCGACGGGGTTGCTGGACGCCAACGGCCTTGCTCGATGCCAACACCGGCTGGTGGATGACGGCGGGAAAGGAAGACGCCGAACTGGTGCTGAGCCAGGCCGGTCAGGTGGTGGCGCGCACGCGCTGGCAGCAGTTGGGTGCCCACAACCGGGCCAACGCCTGTGCTGCCGTGGTGGCCGCCCTGCAGGCTGGCGTCGCGCCGCAGATGGCTTTGGATGCCCTGGCCACCTTCCGCGGCGTGCGCCGGCGGATGGAGCTGATCGCCACCGTCAAAGGGGTCGCGCTTTACGACGATTTTGCCCATCATCCCACGGCGATCGCCACTACCCTGCAGGGACTGCGCGCCCGCTCGCCCGAGGGGCGCATCCTGGCCGTGGTGGAACCGCGTTCGAACACCATGAAAATGGGCGTCTGGTCGTCGGCCCTTGCCGACAGCCTGGGGATTGCCGACCGCTGTTTCTGCTACACGGCAGGCCTCGGCTGGGACCCGGCCGCCGCCCTCGCGCCGCTGGGGGCCAAGGCGACCTGTCACGACACGCTGGACGGCCTGATGGCTGCCATCGTCGGCGAAGTTCACCCGGGTGACCGGGTGGTGATCATGAGTAACGGCGGTTTTGGGGGTCTGCACGGCCGCCTGCGCCTCGCACTGGAGGCGACATGAACGTGTTTCACGAGGAAGACGGGGCCCTGAAGGCATCCCTGGTACTCGCCGATCAAGGCGCCAGCCTGCAGGTGGAATCGCCGCACGGCAAGCGTGGCAAGCTGAAATCCTCGCAGGTGCTGCTGCGATTTGAACGCCCTTCGGCAGGAGAACTGCTGACCCAGGCCGAGGCCCTGCTGCCCAAGGTGGACGTCGACTTTCTCTGGGAATGTTGCCCGCAGGATATCGAATTCGGCTTTGAAGAACTGGCGCAGGATTACTTCGGTCATCCGCCTTCCCCGGTGGAGGCGGCTGCCGTGGCGATGTGCCTGCATGGCGCGCCGATGTTTTTCTACAAGAAGGGCAAGGGGCGCTATCGTCCGGCCACCGCAGACAACCTGAAGGCTGCCAAGGCTGGGCTGGAGCGCAAGGCGCGCGAGGAAGGGCAACGGGCTGCCTGGGTGGCCGATCTGGTCGCCGGAGTCTGTCCGGAGCCGCTGCGGGCGCGCTGGCGTGACTGGCTGTTCCGGCCCGACCGCAACCTGCTGGAGGTGAAGGCCCTGGAAGCCGCTTCGGCGCAGGCCAACCTGAGCGTGCCACGCCTGTTGGCGCACTGCGGTGTGCTGGGGTCTGCCCTCGACTATCACCGCGAGCGTTTTGTCTTCGAGTGGTTCGGGCACGCCGGACCGGGGCCTGTGCTGCCTGCCTTTGATCCGGCCAGCCTGCCGCAGGCCGATGCGCCGGCCTTCAGCATCGACGATGCCACGACCACCGAAATCGACGACGCCTTCAGTCTGGTCGACCAGCAGGATGGCACATGGCGTCTTGGCATCCATATCGCAGCGCCAACCCTCGGTTTTGCACCCGAGAGTGCCATGGATGTCTTTGCCCGCGAACGCCTGTCGACGGTGTACATGCCGGGCGACAAATTCACCATGTTGCCCGACAGCCTGGTGCAGCAGTTCACCCTGGCGGAGGGGCGCTGGTGCCCGGCGGTTTCCCTGTATGTCACCTTCCGCGCCGAGGATCACACGATTTTGGCCGAGCAGACCGTGGTGGAGCAGGTGCAGATTGCCGCCAATCTGCGCCATGGCGATCTTGAGGCAGCGCTGCAGGAAGAGCATCTGCGCGCTGGCACCGTCGACGGCGTACCCTTTGCCGCCGAGCTGACCCGGCTGTGGCATTTCGCCAATGCACTCGCAGACCGTCGCGGACACGTCGAGCGTACGCCGGCGCCGCTCGATTACAACTTCTACGTGGTGGACGGACAGGTCAGCATCCTGCCCCGGGTACGCGGCAACCCGATCGACCGGATCGTGTCCGAACTGATGATCCACGCCAACCAGCACTGGGGCGGCGTGCTGCGCGCAGCCGGCCTGCCTGGCATCTACCGCACCCAGGTCAACGGCCGCACGGGCCTCGGCATGGAACCCCTGCCGCACCAGGGGCTGGGTGTGGCACAGTATGCGTGGTCATCGTCGCCCCTGCGTCGGTATGTGGATCTGGTCAACCAGTGGCAGCTGCTGGCTCACCTGCAGGGAAAACCCGCGCGCTGGCCGGCGGGCGATGATGCCCTGCTGGGCATCGCCCGCGCCTTTGAGACTGCCTATGACACCTACAACGAATTCCAGCGTTCGATGGAGCGCTACTGGTCCATGCAGTGGATCCTTCAGGAAGGCATACGGGAAACCGAGGTCACCATGCTGCGCGACGGCAACGGCCGCATCCGGGGCACGCCGCTGGTGGTCCGGGTGGCCGGTGCCAGCGAACTGCCGCAGGGCAGCGAAGCCCGGGTTGACCTCGGCCAGCCGGATCTTTGGGAACTGACCATGTTGTGCCATTACCGAGGGCCAGTGTGACCCGCGCCACCTTCCGTCTGCCCCGCACCGCACCGGTTGTCGATCCGGCGGTGCTGGTACCGCCCTTTGCCGGCCCCAGCGTGCGCTGGGCCATGGTGCTGTCGGTACTCGCCCACATTGCCGTGATCGTGCTGGTGACGTTTGATGACCTGCTGCCTGAGCATCTGCTGCCACCCGAGCTTGAGGTGGTTCTGGTGAACAGCAAGGACGACGTGAAACCCGATGATCCCCTGCGCCGGGCCCAGACCAACCTGAACGGGGGAGGCAATACCGACGAAGACCGCGTGCTGAAAACTCCTCTCGGTTCGGTCAACGACGAACTGGCCCGTCAGGCGAGCGAGACCGAACAGCGGGTGGCGCGCCTGGAGGGCGAGGCCAAAGCCCTGATGGAACGGATCAACTCCGAACAGCAGGTGCAGCAGCAACGGCTGGGTGTTGCCAGCAGTACCGCGAATGCGAATGACAGTTCACCGCAACCCAAGGTGACCGTGCCGCTGAGCTCGGCGGCGCCGAGTGACCAGGCCCATGGCACCGACCCGAATGCCGAGGGCAGTGCCTTCGCGCGCCAGGCCGCCGAAATCTCGCGCAATTACGATGCCTATCAGAAGCGGCCACGCCGCAAACAGATTGGCGCGCGCACGGTGGCCTACATCTTTGCGCGGTATGAGGACGACTACCGCACCCGGGTCGAGCGCGTTGGTACCGTGAACTATCCGGCGCCGCATAACGGCCAGCCGGTGTATGGCAAGGTTCGGCTGACCGTGTCGGTCAAATCGGACGGCACCATCGAAAAGATCGCCCTGAATGCCAGTTCCGGCGATCCGTATCTGGATCAGCAAGCCGCCGACATCGTCCGCATGTCCGCACCGTTCGGCCGGTTCACGCCCGAGATGCGCAAGGAGGCCGATGTTCTCGACATCACGCGCACCTTTACCTTCACGCGCCTGTCCGACGGCATGCATTCGGAGTAAGGCAGGCCGGCAGGGCCTGACGACCGCGGCACGCCCCAAGCTGCCGGCTGCCGGCTGCCGACCACCGACCACCGACAGCTGACTGCCACTGCTGACTGCCACCGCCGACTGCCACTGCGGACTGCCGGGTCAGTCGATCGCCGCCTCGCCGGCAGATGCCCGCACCGCCTTGTAGCGCGCCAGGGCCCGTTCGCGGGCGCTGGCGTGATCCACCACCGGCGTCGGGTAGTCACCAGGAATCTGCACGCCATGCAGCTTCTGCTCCAGCGGGGGCATGGTCCAGGGCGCATGCAGCCAGCGGTCTGGCACTCGTGCCAGTTCGGGCACATAGCGGCGGATGAAGCGCCCATCGGCATCAAATTTCTCGGACTGGCTGACCGGATTGAAGATGCGGAAGTAGGGCTGTGCATCGCAGCCGGTGCTGGCTGCCCACTGCCAGCCGCCGTTGTTGGCGGCGAGATCGAAGTCATTGAGCTGGCGGGCAAACCAGGCCTCGCCCTGACGCCAGTCGATCAGCAGGTCTTTCACCAGAAAGCTGGCAGCGATCATGCGCAGCCGGTTGTGCATGAAACCGGTCTGGGCCAGTTGGCGCATGGCGGCATCCACAATCGGATAGCCGGTGCGCCCTTCGTGCCAGGCGGCCAGCAGATCCGGACGGTTGTCCCAGACGATGCCGTCGTATTCCCGTTTGAACGACCCCTCCGCGGCGTGCGGAAAGTTGTGCAGGATCTGGAAATAAAAATCCCGCCAGACCAGTTCGTTCAGCCAGCCCTGTGCGCCCTCACTGCCATTGGCCAGGGCGTGACGCGTCAGTTCGCGGATGGATACCGTGCCAAAGCGCTGGTGCACCGACAGGTACGAGACCCCTTTTTTCGCTGGGAAATCGCGCAACGCCTTGTAATGCGACATGCGCTCGAGAAAATCGGCCAAGGTCGCCTGGCCACCGGTGGCGCCCGGCCGCACCCCAACGTCGCGCAGATCAGTCGGAAGAAAGCCCATGCTTTCCAGGCTGGGCAGGGCTTCCGCCGGGCCAGGCGCGAAGTGCCCGGCCAGGGTGTCCACCGGCCAAGCGTCGAGCCGCGCCTCGCTCAGCCGTTTCATCCACGCATTGCGGTAGGGAGTGAAGACAGTGAAGGGCTTGCCTGCCTGGGTGAGCACTTCGGTCTGCTCGAAGATGACCTGATCCTTGCAGGTCTGGAACGAGCGGCCCTGCGCGGCCAGCCGGGCCGCCACGGCGGCATCGCGGGCGACGGCGGCAGGCTCGTAATCCCGGTTGGTGAACACGCCCTCCACGCCCAGCTCCGCCGCCAGGGCGGGAATGGCGGTGCTCGCGTTGGCATGACGCACGTGCAGGCAGCCGCCGAGGGTGGCCAGTTCTTCTGCCAGCTCGCGCACGCTGTGCCAAATGAAATCGACGCGGCGGTCGGCCGGGTCGGGCAACTTGTCGAGGATCTCG
>CAIPBT010000119.1 GCA_903863375.1 uncultured Ferrovum sp. | reverse complement strand
GGGCTTGGCTGGCGCATGAAGGCTTCGCCCACCAGGAACGCATGAATATCGGCGGCGCGCATCCGCTCGACATCGGCCGCGCCGAGGATGCCGCTCTCGGTGATCAGCAGCCGGTCGCTGGGCACCCGCGCCTGCAGGTCGAGCGTAGTCTGCAGGTCGGTGACAAACGTGCGCAGGTTGCGGTTGTTGATGCCGAGCAGATTGGTCGGCAGGTGCAGGGCCCGGTCCAGTTCCGCGCCGTTGTGTACTTCCACCAGAATGGCCATACCCAGTTCGCGGGCATGAATGGCCAGTTCCATCATCAGGCCGTCTTCCAGCGCCGCAGCGATCAGCAGGATGGCGTCAGCCCCCATGGCGCGCGCTTCCAGCACCTGGTAACTGTCAATCAGGAAATCCTTGCGCAGCACCGGCAGGGCGCAGGCGGCGCGGGCGGCGATCAGGTATTCCGTCGCCCCCTGGAAATAGTCCCGGTCGGTCAGCACGGACAGACAGGCTGCACCGTGGGCAGCATAATCGGCAGCAATCGCGGCCGGCTGGAAATCGGCGCGCAGCACGCCCTTGCTTGGGCTGGCTTTCTTGATTTCCGCAATCACGGCGGCCTGGCCTGCAGCGATCTTGCCGCGCAGGGCGCCCTCAAAGTCACGGACGGGCGCTTGGGCGGCAATCGCGGTGCGCAGCATGCTCTCTGGCACAGCCCGGCGCGCAGCGTGCACCTCGGCGCGTTTGGTCTGGATGATGCGCTGCAGGATATCGTCGTCGGACATGGCGGTTCTCGCAAAAATGACTCAGGAAAGTGGGCTCGGCGGCGCGCGGCGCATTGCGCCGCTCAGGCTGGGGAAAACCGCTGTACAAAGGCATCCAGCCGGCGCAGGGCTTCGCCGGAGTCGATCGCGCTGGCGGCGCGTGTAACTCCTTCCGGCAGCGTGGTGGCAATGTCTGCGGCATACAGGGCGGCCCCGGCATTCAGCAGCACGATGTCGCGCGCCGGTCCGGTCGCCCCGCCCAGCACGGCCCGGATCATGGCGGCGGATTCTTCCGCGTTGTCCACGCGCAGGCTGGAGAGCGGCGAGACGGCGATGCCGAGCTCCTGCGGCGTGATCATGTACTCGCGCACCACGCCATGCTGCAGTTCGGCAATCCGCGAGGGTCCGGAGACCGTCAGTTCGTCCAGGCCATCCAGGCCGTGCACCACCAGCACGTGCTGGCTGCCCAGGCTCTGCAGGACGCGCGCCATCAGCCCGGTCAGGGTCTCGTCGTAGACGCCCAGCACCTGGTTTGGGGCGCCGGCCGGATTGGTCAGCGGCCCCAGGATGTTGAACAGGGTGCGGACGCCAAGTTCTTTCCGCACTGGCGCCGCGTGGCGCATGGCCGCATGGTGCTGAGGCGCGAACATGAAGCCGACGCCCAGCAGGCGCAGGCTGTCGGCGACGCGTTCCGGCGTGGCGAGTGACAGGTCGGCGCCCAGCGCCTCAAGGACATCGGCACTGCCGGTGCGTGAGGACACCGAACGGCCACCATGTTTGGCAACTCGGGCGCCACCGGCGGCGGCCACAAAGGCTGCCGTGGTGGAAATGTTGAAGGTGCCCAGGCCATCGCCGCCGGTGCCACAGGTATCGACCAGGTGCGGCAGGCTGCCACCATCGACCCGGGCCGACAGCTCGCGCATCACCTCGGCGGCGGCCGCCACCTCGATCACCGTTTCGCCCTTGCTGCGCAGCGCGACGATCAGGCCGGCGGTCTGTACCGGCGTCAGTTCGCCGCGCATGATGGCGCGCATGGCCTGCAGCATCTCGGTGCGCGACAGGTCTTCCCGGGCGATCAGCCGGCTGAGCAGGCGCGTCGGTGAAAATTCGGCATTCATGCGGCGCTGTCCACCTCGACAATCGTGAAGTCGTGGGTGATGGTGGCGGTGGCCCCAAGCATGATGCTGGCGGAGCAGTATTTCTCGGCCGACATGTCGATGGCACGTTTCACCACGTCGGGCTTCAGTCCCTTGCCGGTCACCGTGAAATGCATGTGGATGCGCGTGAATACCTTCGGATCGGTCTCTGCCCGCTCGGAATCGAGCTCGACCACGCAGTCGCGCACATCAGCCCGGCTGCGTTTGAGGATCAGGATCACGTCGAAGGTGGTGCAGGCCCCCGTGCCCATCAGCACCATCTCCATCGGGCGCGGGCCCAGATTGCGTCCACCGGCTTCTGGCGCGCCATCGGCGAGCACCGCATGGCCGCTGCCGGACTCGGTGAGGAAACTCATGCCTTCCACCCACTTGACGCGTGCTTTCATCTTGGCTGCCTTTCCATTTGGTCACGGGTTGCTAACCCACAATTATAGGCAAGCCGGGTGCTTGCGCACCTAGCGGCCTTTTTTTCGCCGCAAGAAAGGGTAAAGCGCACCGGGTGCCGGCCGGCCGGGTGAACTGGCAGAATACGGGCTTCGCGCCCCTTCATCCGGAGTCTGGTCATGCCTGCTGAGCCCTCCACCCTGACGCCCCCGACCGAAGGGCCAGGTCCCTTGCAGGGTGTGCGCGTGCTGGAGCTGGGCTCTTTGATTGCGGGCCCGTACGCCGGCGCCCTGCTGGCCCAGTTCGGTGCCGAGGTGATCAAGGTCGAGCCACCGGGCGCGGGAGACCCCCTGCGCAAATGGCGCAAGCTGCACAAGGGCACATCGCTCTGGTGGTACTCGCAAAGCCGCAACAAGCGCTCGCTGTCGCTCAACCTGAAAGATGCCCGGGCCCGCGACATCGTGCGCCGGTTGGTGGCCGATACCGACGTGCTGATCGAAAATTTCCGTCCCGGCCAGATGGAAGCCTGGGGTCTCGGCTGGGAGGATCTTGCCGCGATCCGGCCGCAACTGGTGATGCTGCGCATCAGCGGATATGGTCAGACTGGCCCCTATCGGGAGCGGCCTGGATTTGCCGCCGTGGCCGAGGGCATGGGGGGGTTGCGCCACGTCTCGGGTTATCCCGACCGCCCCCCGGTGCGGACCGGGATCAGTCTGGGCGATTCGCTCGCCTCGCTGTATGGCGTGATCGGCGCTCTGCTCGCCCTGCACCACCTGAAGGTCAACCGAGGGCAGGGTCAGGTGATCGACGTCGCTCTCTATGAGGCGGTGTTTGGGGTGATGGAAAGTCTGGTTCCCGAATATGATCTGTTCGGCTTTGTGCGCGAACGCTCCGGGGCGCGGTTGCCCGGCATTGCGCCCTCCAGCACCTACCCCTGCGCCGATGACGCGTATGTGATCGTGGCGGGCAATGGCGACGGCATTTTCCGGCGGCTGATGGCGGCGATCGGCCGGGCCGAGCTGGCGGATGATCCGCGCTTTGCAGATAACGCCGGGCGTGCCGCGCATGCCGAGTACCTCGATGACGTGATCACGCTCTGGACCCAGCAGCGGCCGATCGCTGTGGTGCTGGCGGAACTGACCGCCGCCGATGTGCCGTGTGGCAAGAGCTACACCGCCGCCGACATTGTTGCCGATCCCCAATTCCTCGCCCGGGGCATGCTGGAACGACATGCCCTGCCGGACGGTCAGATGGTTACCTTTCCGGGTATTGTGCCGCGTCTGTCTGCCACACCCGGAAGGACGCGCTGGCTAGGTCCGGCCTTGGGTGCCGATACCGATACCATCCTGGCTGCGCTGGGGCTGGATGCCCGGCAATGCGCCGAACTGCGCGCCGCCGGGGTGATTGGCTGATCGTCGTTCCGTCTTCCTGCCTGTTCTCCGTCTGCTGTTTTTCCGACTCGCTTTTTCATCTCGCTTTTTCCGTCTTCCCTTTTCCGTTACGAGCTCCCAACCATGTCGTCTGCCCTGTTCAGCCCAGTCACCCTGGGGTCTTTGTCGCTCGCCAACCGCATCGTGGCCAGCCCGATGTGCCAGTACAGCTGTGTGGATGGCGTGCCAGGCGCCTGGCACCAGATGCACCTCGGCAACCTGGCCGCCAGTGGGGCGGGCCTGGTGATTTTGGAAGCCACCGGCATCAGTCCCGGCGGGCGCATCACGCCGTATTGTCTGGGGCTGTGGAACGACCAGCAGGAAAAGGCGCTCGGGGCGATCCTGGAAGGTGTGCGTTCCTACAGCAACACGCCATTTGCGATGCAGATCTCGCACGCTGGTCGCAAGGCCTCCAGCGCCGCACCGTGGCACGGCGGCCAACTGCTGTCGCTGTCCGAAGGCGGCTGGGCCACGCAGGCACCGTCCGCCCTTCCGCAAAAGGATGGCGAGACCCCGCCGCATGCCCTGACCCTGGACGAGCTGGCGCAGATCCGTGCCGACTTTGTGGCCACCGCCAGGCGCGCCGTGCGGATCGGTGTCCAGGCCATCGAGCTGCATGCCGCCCACGGCTACCTGCTGCACCAGTTCCTGTCGCCGATCGCCAACCAGCGTACCGATGCGTACGGTGGCAGCCTGGTCAACCGCATGCGCTTTGTGTTGGAAGTGTTCGACGCCGTGCGTGAGGCCCTGCCCGCCAGCGTTCCGCTCGGCATCCGCATTTCGGCGACTGACTGGGTGGAGGGCGGCTGGGACCTGGAAGGTACGCTCGAATTGTCGGCGCATCTGCGCGAGCGGGCTTGTGACTGGATCGATGTGTCTTCTGGCGGCGTCTCGCCCCTGCAGAAAATCGCCCTCGGCCCGGGCTATCAGCTGCCGTTTGCGCAGGCCGTGCGCGAGAGCAGCGGCCTGCCGGTGATCGGGGTCGGACTGATCACCACACCAGCCCAGGCCGAGGCGGCGATCCGCGACGGACAGGCCGACCTGGTCGCCTTGGCGCGCGCCCTGCTGTGGGATCCGCGCTGGCCGTGGCGCGCCGCCGTGGAACTGGGGGCCGAGGTGCAGGCGCCTTCGCAGTACTGGCGCAGCCAGCCACACGGCGTGGCATCAGTCTTCGCCGGCATGCGCCAGGGTCAGCGCTGAGCGGTCCGCGGCGTTGACACATCGCCCGCTTTGCAGTAGAGTCGCGGATTACTTCGGATCAGCACCTAAAAAACGGCCGTCATGAAGACCTTTTCCGCACGAGCCGAGACCGTCCAGCACGACTGGTATGTGGTTGATGCCACTGACCGCGTCCTTGGCCGTCTCGCCAGCCAAATCGCCCTGCGCCTGCGTGGTAAGCACAAGGCCATCTATACCCCTCACGTCGATACCGGCGACTTCATTGTCGTGATCAACGCCGAGAAGATTCGGGTCACCGGCAACAAGGCCGAAGACAAGATGTACTACCGTCACAGCGGTTACCCGGGCGGTATCTACGAAACGAATTTCCGCAAGCTGCAGGCCCGCTTCCCGGATCGCGTGCTCGAAAAGGCCGTCAAGGGCATGCTGCCCAAGGGCCCGCTCGGCTACGCCATGATCAAGAAGATGAAGGTCTATGCCGGCGGTGTTCATCCCCACGCCGCCCAACAGCCCAAGCCGCTGGATTTCTGAGGTCAGCATGATCGGTTCCTATTATTACGGTACTGGCCGTCGCAAGAGCGCGGTGGCCCGAGTGTTCATCAAGCCGGGCTCCGGCAAGATTGAAGTCAATGACAAGCCGGTCGACGAGTATTTTTCTCGTGAGACGGGCCGCATGGTGGTGCGGCAGCCGCTGGAACTGACCAACAACCTGACCACGTTCGACATCAAGGTCAACGTGCTGGGCGGTGGTGAATCTGGTCAGGCCGGCGCTGTGCGTCACGGCATCACCCGTGCGCTGATCGATTTCAATGCCGAACTGAAGCCGACCCTGAGCCAGGCTGGCCTGGTTACCCGGGATGCGCGGGAAGTCGAGCGGAAGAAAGTCGGTCTGCACAAGGCCCGTCGTCGCAAGCAGTTCTCGAAGCGTTGATCGGTTGGGGTCGCCATGGTGGCCCCGCAGCATCCGGTCTTCCTGGAAAAAGCCACCGCAGTACGGGTGGCTTTTTTTCTGTCCCGGCATTCCCCGCAACGATTGCGCCTGTGATCGTGAGGTGTCTATGATCGCGGATTACGGGTGTTGGCCCAGCAGGCCCTTTTCTATCACTACGGGACGTTGCGCATGATTGAAGTCGGCATTGTGGGGGGGACGGGATACACCGGGGTGGAACTGTTGCGCCTGCTGGCGCGCCATCCACATGTTCGGGTGCGAGCGATCACTTCCCGGAAAGAGGCCGGCATGCCGGTCTCCGAGATGTTCCCGAGTCTGCGCGGTCAGGTTGGCCTGGCCTTTACGGATCCTGCCGACGCCCAGTTGGAGCAGTGCCAGCTGGTATTTTTTGCGACACCCAATGGCATTGCCATGGAGCAGGCCCGTGCCCTGGTGGCAGCGGGCGTCCGGGTGATCGATCTGGCCGCAGACTTCCGCATTCGCGATGTGGCCGAGTGGGAGCGCTGGTACAAGCTGCAGCATGCCTGTCCGGAGTTGGTGGCAGAAGCGGTGTATGGTCTGCCGGAAGTCTATCGCGAACAGATCCGGACTGCCCGGGTGCTGGCCAATCCAGGCTGTTATCCGACTGCGGTGCAACTCGGTTTTCTGCCGCTGGTGGAAGCCGGGGTGGTGGACGTGGGCCAGCTGATTGCCGATGCCAAGTCAGGCGTGTCTGGGGCCGGCCGAAAGGCGGAAGTGGCCAGCCTGTTTGCCGAAACCTCCGACAATTTCAAGGCGTATGGTGTGCCGGGGCATCGGCACCTGCCCGAGATTTCGCAAGGACTGACGGCCGCGGCCGGCCGCCCGGTGGGACTGACCTTTGTGCCGCATCTCACGCCCATGGTGCGCGGCATTCACGCCACCCTGTATGCACGCCTGACCGATAGCACGATCGATCTGCAAAAACTGTTCGAGAGCCGCTACGCGGGCGAGCCCTTTGTCGACGTGCTGCCGGCCAACAGTCATCCGGATACCCGATCGGTCCGCGCGTCCAACGTGTGCCGGATCGCCGTGCACCGTCCGCAAGGCGGCAACATGGTGGTGGTGCTGAGCGTGATCGACAACCTGGTGCGCGGCGCGGCCGGCCAGGCCGTGCACAACATGAACCTGATGTTCGGTCTGCCGGAAACGACGGGGCTGGAAGGACTGCCGGTGCTGCCGTGAACCACGACGCTGGCCATTGCGCGCCATGGCCGTGCTGAGCCGCCTGTCCTGGCAGCGCCGTCGCAAGCGCAAGGAACTGGAGCTGTCGATCCGGCCAACGCCGCCGTGGTGGGTGCGTTGGCTGCCGACGCTGGGTCTGCTGGCGCTGATTCCGCTCGGTGCCCTGATGCTGCCCTATGTGCTGAGCCGGTTTGGCATCAGCTCGACGACCAACCTGGCCATCGAGGTGCGCACGCTGCGCGCCAGTGAAGCGGGGTTGCGATCTGCCCTGCAGGCCAGTCAGCAGCAGCTCGCGATTGAAGCACGCACCCGGCAGCAGGATCAGGCAGCGCGCGAGAGTCTGGCGCAGGAGCTGGCCGCGCTGCGCGAGGAAAATGTGCACCTGAAGGAAGATCTCGCGTCGCTTCGCAGTCTTGGCGTGAACAGCGTGCCGGGCGGTGTACAATTAAGCGGATTCACCTTGCGCGCTGGGGCCATGCCCGGAGAATATCGCTGGCATCTGCTCGTGGCGCAGGATGGGCGGCAGACAGCACCGTTCACCGGCAAGGTCCGTCTGCGGCTGGAGGAAGCCGCTGGCGGGACGGCAACATCGACGGCCGGCACAGCGCTGGCGGCCGAGCCCGCGCAGCCGGTCACTTTCAAGTACTATCAGGATGTGGAGGGTGAGTTGCGCATCAACCCCGGCCAGCACGCCAGCCGCGTGTGGGCTGAGGTGTGGCGGGATGGTGCCAGGGCACCAGCCGCCAGCGTGTCGCTCGTCCTGCCATGAACGGGAGAGGTTCCACATGTTTGGCAATCGCAACAAAACAGCGCCCATCGACAGCCTGATTGGCGCCGGAACGGTGATTGACGGCGACATCTGTTTCGTCGGCGGTTTGCGGGTGGATGGACGCATCCGCGGCAAGGTGTTGGGACACCCCGAGCAAGGCGGTACGCTGGTGATCAGCGAACAGGGATGCATCGAGGGCGAGATCCGGGCACACCGGGTGCTGATCAACGGCGAGGTGACGGGGCCCGTACAGGCGCTCGAGGCCGTCGAGCTGTTGCCGAAGGCCCGGGTGAGCGGTGATGTGCATTACCAGCGCATCGAAATCCACCTTGGAGCGCAGGTCACTGGCCGCCTGATCCACGATGTACCCGGAGAAAGTGCCCGGGTGGTCGACATGACTGCCCATGCGCAGGCCAAAAGCCTGAACTAGCAGGCGACCGAGAACACGGCAGCCCTTCCCGGGCCGCTGTGCGATCGGCGGACGCCTCAACCAGAAGGATACGCACCATGAATGCTGTGACGGAAATGCCGGCAGCGCTGATCTTTACCGACAGCGCCGCGACGAAAGTGAAAAGCCTGCTGGACGAAGAAGGCAACCAGGCGCTGAAGCTGCGCGTGTTTGTTTCGGGCGGCGGGTGCTCTGGTTTCCAGTATGGGTTCACGTTTGACGAAACGGTCAACGAGGACGACACCGTAATGGAAAAGCAGGGCGTGCAGCTGTTGATCGACGCCATGAGCTACCAGTATCTGGTGGGTGCCGAGATTGACTACAGCGAAGGGTTGGACGGCGCCCAGTTCGTGATTCGCAATCCGAACGCCACGTCCACCTGCGGCTGCGGATCGTCGTTTTCGGTCTGATCCGTTTCGGCCTGATTCCTTCCAATCAGCGCCGCCTGGTTCAGGCCGGGTAGATTGCCCCCAGCACCCGCGGCCCTTCCGCGCCGGTGACGGATGGAAGGTTGCCCGGCAGATGATGGAGCGTCTGGTTGGCGAGCCAGGCGAAGGCGAATGCTTCGACCTGTTGCTCGCCAATGCCTAGTTCGCCTGTACCGGCCACCCGTCGGGGCGAGAGCGCCTGCCGCAAACGCTCCATCAGCATACGGTTTTCGGCGCCACCGCCGCAGATGAAAACCTCGTCAACGTCGCCCGCATGCAGTTGCACCTCTCTGACGATGGCGCTGACCGTCAATTCCAGCAGGGTGCGCTGAACATCCTCACGGCGTGCCGACGCCACACCGGGCAGCGATCTGATCCAGTCCAGGTGAAAAGCCTCCCGACCGGTGCTGCGGGGGGGCGCCTGCTGGAAGAAGGGGTGTGACAGCATGGCCTTCAGCAGGTCGGGCAACAGCATGCCGCTGCGCGCCCAGCGGCCGTCCCGGTCATAGGGCTCGCGCTGATGATGGCTGATCCAGGCATCCAGCAGCGCATTTCCCGGCCCACAGTCGTGCCCACGCACGGCACCGTCAGCGGCCAACACCGTGATGTTGCTGAAACCGCCAATATTGACGATGGCGCGCGCATGTTCGGCGTGGGCGAAGGCGGCGGCATGGAAGGCTGGCACCAGCGGCGCGCCCTGGCCGCCGGCGGCGACATCGCGCGACCGGAAATCGGTGATGGTGGTGATGCCGGTCAATTCGGCAAGCAGGGCGCCATTGACCAGCTGCAAGGAATAGCCGTCTGCCGGTTGATGACGGACCGTCTGACCATGGCAGCCGATGGCGCTCACCTGGTCGGCCCGAAGGTGGGCATCGGCCAGAAGCTGTGTCACCACGCGCGCGTACAGGTGGGCCAACTGCACCCCCGCCAGGGCCGAGCGACGCAGTTCGTCCGGGCCGGCCTGGTTGAGCGCCAGCAGTTCCTGGCGCAGTCCGGCCGGCAGGTCGATCCTGCTGGTACCCAAGGCGCGCAGCGGGCGTGGGGGCAGTTCGACCAGCACGCCATCGATCCCGTCCAGACTGGTGCCCGACATCAGGCCGATCACGGGCTTTTGCGCTACAGTGGCGAGCTTCAAGGCGGTCATTTGGTCTGTATATCATGAGTATTGCGAGTCTTGCTGAAATCAAGCGCGGTTGCGACGAGCTGCTGCCGGAAGAGGAATTCCTGGCCCGGCTGCGCGAAGGTCAGCCCTTGCGGGTCAAAGCGGGCTTTGATCCGACCGCCCCCGATCTGCACCTGGGGCACACCGTGCTGATCAACAAGCTGCGAGCCCTGCAGCAGCTGGGGCATGAGGTGACGTTCCTGATCGGTGATTTCACCGGGCTGATTGGCGACCCGACCGGGCGCAACGATACCCGTCCGCCGCTCACGCCCGAGCAGATCGCGCAGAACGCCGAGACGTATCAGGCCCAGGTGTTCAAGATCCTCGATCCGGCGCGCACCAAGGTGGCCTTTAATTCGGAGTGGATGGGCCGCATGAGCTCGGCCGACATGATCCGGCTGGCGGCATCGCAGACGGTGGCACGCATGCTGGAACGCGATGATTTCAGCAAACGCTACAAGTCGAACCAGCCCATCGCCATCCATGAATTCCTGTACCCCCTGGTGCAGGGCTACGACTCGGTGGCCCTGCGCGCCGATCTGGAACTGGGCGGCACCGACCAGAAATTCAACCTGCTGATGGGACGCGAGCTGCAGAAGCAGGCTGGCCGGCGTCCGCAGTGCATCCTGACCATGCCGCTGCTCGAGGGGCTGGACGGGGTGCAGAAGATGAGCAAGTCGAAAAACAATTACATCGGCATCACCGAAGATCCCCGCAACATGTTCGGCAAGCTGATGTCGGTGTCCGACACCCTGATGTGGCGCTACTTCGAGCTGCTGTCCTTCGAGTCGCTTGAGACCATCGCCACCTGGCGGCGCGAGGTGGAAGGCGGGCGCAACCCGCGTGACATCAAGGTCTTGCTGGGCCAGGAACTGGTCACGCGCTTTCACGGCGCAGAACAGGGGCGCTGGGTGCTGGAGGATTTCGAGGCCCGTTTCCGTGGCAATGCGATTCCGGATGACATTCCCGAAGTGACCCTGCCGGCACCAGCGGCGGGCCTGGTCGTCACCGAAATCCTGCGTGCCAGTGGCCTGACCGCCAGTACCTCGGAGGCACGGCGCATGATTCAGGGCGGCGGCATCCGTCTCGATGGCGATAAGGTGGAAGACGTCACCCTGCTGGTGGCACCGGGCAGCACGGTGGTGCTGCAGCGGGGCAAGAAAGACTACCGCCGGGTGACCGTGGCGCTGGCCGACCCTGAGAGCTGAGAGCTGAGAGCTGACAGCGGAGAGCGGACGGCTGCGAGCGGAGAGCTGAGAGCGGCGAGCCGAAAGCTGAGGGCAGGCGCTGCACGCCGCCATGCGCCTGGCCGGCAAGGCATACTGATGCCATGAATGTCCTCTCCGATCCCCCGGTTGCCCACCAGTTCGCACTGCTGCGCAGACGCCGTTTCCTGCCCTTCTTCCTGACCGGCTTTCTGGGGGCCCTGAACGACAACATCTTCAAGAATGCGCTGGTGATCGTGCTGGCCTATCGCGGAGGAGCCCTGTTCGGGCTCACCGGGCCGGTGCTGGTCAATCTTGCGGCGGTGGTATTCATCCTGCCCTACGTGTTTCTGTCGGCCAGTGCCGGGCAGCTGGCCGACAAGTACGAGAAGTCACGCCTGATGGTGTGGGTGAAGCTGGCCGAGATCGCCATCATGGCGCTGGGGGCCTTGGGTTTTTACTGGTCGCGGACGGATCTGCTGTTTCTGGCCCTGTTGCTGATGGGCTGTCACAGCACGCTGTTCAGCCCGGCAAAGTACGCCGTCATGCCACAGCACCTGCATGCCAGCGAGCTGGTGGGGGGTAATGGCCTGGTCGAAATGGGCACGTTTGCCGCCATCCTGATGGGTACCGTGCTGGGCGGTGGGCTGGTCGCCAGTCGCACTGTGGGGGTGCTGCCGGTCAGCCTGGTCACCCTGGGCGTGGCGGTGCTGGGTTATCTCTGTGCGCGCCAGATTCCGCTGGCACCGTCGAGTGATGCCGGGCTGGTGATCAACCCCAACCCGTTCAGCGAAACCTGGCGCAACCTGCGGCTGGCCGCGCGTGACCGCACCATGCTGCTCGCGCTGCTGGCAAACTCGTGGTTCTGGTTTTACGGGGCGTGTTTCCTGACCCAGTTTCCCTCGTACGCGCGCAGCTACCTGCAGGGCGACGAGACCGTCACCACCCTGTTGCTGACCGCCCTGTCGCTTGGCATCGGAGTGGGTTCGCTGGCCTGTGAACGGCTCTCCCGCGGCGGGCTCAATCTGGGGCTGGTGCCGCTCGGACTGGTCGGGATGACCGCGCTGGCCTGGGTCCTGCCCGCCGCAGGACCGCAGCAAGCCCTGCTCGAAGGGCAGGCCGAGCGCCTGTTGGGCGTGATGGCCTTCCTGCAGGGCCCCGGCCTGCTCACGATTGCGGTGCTGGTGCTGATCGGTCTGTTTTCCGGGTTTTACATCGTGCCGCTGTTTGCCCTGATCCAGTCGCGTGCCGATCCGAAGGAAGTGTCGCGGATGATCGCCGCCAACAACGTGCTGAACGCAGTGCTGATGGTACTTTCGTCGGTTATGGCCATTGTGCTGTTCGGGCAGGGTGCCACCATTCCCGACGTATTCCGTGCCTGTGCGCTGGCCACGCTGGGCTTTTTGCTGCTGCTGTGCTGGCTGGCACCTGAATATCCGCGCGCCATGCGTGCCTGGTGGGGTTCGGGTGCCTGAGCAGGCCGTCAGCCGCCGCGCAGGATCTGGGTGGTCCAGGCATCACCCATCCGGCTCCACACGGTCTCCGTGTGCGGATCGGTGCGCAACTGCAGGTGCTCGGCGTGTTGCACGTCGCACACCAGCAGCACGAAATCGTCGACCGCCTCGCGCAGCGCCTCGGCCGGCACGGTGCCCAGCCATTCCGCCTGACCACGCGCGCCGCGCGCCTGCCACAGCTCGGTACGCAGCCGTGCCCAGTCGCCGGTGGCGCCGGCGCCATGCAGCGTGCAGTGGGAGCGCAGGCGGAACTGCTCGCGCGTGGCCGCCAGATACCAGCAGACCTCTGCCCTGGGCTGCGCCGTCAGCTCGCCCACCTTCTGGCTGCGCGCATCGGTCAGCACCAGCAGCTGGCTGGCGGGCCCAAAACCGCGAAACACCACGGTGCGGTTGCGCGGAAGACCGTGCCCATCCACCGTGGCCAACTGCACGTAACGCGCCTCCGGCGCCTTGCTGCCGCGCTGCAAGGCCGCGCTCAGCGCGGTGCGCCAGGGCGGCACCTCACCCGGCAATGGCGGCCTCGATCCGTGCCTTGAAACCGGCATCGATGCGCTTAGCCACCTCGGCCGCCTTCATGTTTTCGAGCACCTGCTCGGGGCGGCTGGCCCCGGTGATCACGGTGCTGACATGCGGATTGAGCAGGCACCACGCAATCGCCAGTTGGGCCGGCGAACAGTCCAGCGCTTGGGCCAGCGGACGCAGCCGTTCGGCGGCGGCCACCCGGGCGGGGTCGGTCAGCTCGCTGGCCAGCCATTCGTAGCCTTTCAGGCTGGCACGGCTGTCGGCAGGCACGCCACTGCGATACTTGCCGGTCAACACCCCCGAGGCCAGCGGGCTCCAGGTGGTAAGACCCAGGCCGACATGTTCGTAGAGGCGCGCGTATTCCTTCTCGACCCGTTCGCGATGAAACAGGTTGTACTGCGGCTGTTCCATCACCGGCTTGTGCAGGTGGTGCCGCTCGGCAATCTCACAGGCCAGCGCGATGTCGGCAGCCGACCATTCCGAGGTGCCCCAGTACAGGGCCTGGCCACGCGTGATCATGTCGCTCATCGCCCAGACGGTTTCTTCCACCGGCGTGAAGGGGTCGGGGCGGTGGCAGAACACCAGGTCGAGATAGTCCAACTGGAAGCGCTCCAGGGACCCCTCGATCGCGTTCAGCAGGTATTTGCGGTTCAGCGTGTTCTTGCGATTCGGGCCGTCGGCCAGACCCCAGAAAAACTTGCTCGAGACAATGAATTCGTCGCGCGCCCAGCCCAGCCGCTGGAAGGCGGCACCCATCAGGCGTTCGGCCTGGCCCTGCGCGTAGACTTCCGCATTGTCGAAGAAGTTGACGCCGGCCTCCTTTGCCGCGGCCATGCATTCGGCACCCTGGCCGATATCCAGCTGATTGCTGTAGGTCACCCACGACCCGAACGACAGTTCGCTGACCTGCAGGCCGGAGCGGCCAAGACGACGGTAATTCATGAGGATTCTCCGGAGGGGCGCTTGCGCGCACGGGGATGGGCGGCATCGTAGGCTTGCGCCAGATGCTGGAAATCAAGATGCGAGTAGATCTGCGTGGATGCAATGCTCGCATGTCCGAGCAGTTCCTGTACGGCGCGCAGGTCGGCACTGGACTGCAGCACGTGCGACGCGCAGGAATGCCGCAACATGTGCGGGTGGACGCGTTGCGGCAGGCCGAGTTCCCGCCCACGCCGGGCCAGCCGGTCTTGCACAGTGCGCGGTGCCACGCGCAGGCCCCGGCGGTTCAGGAACACGGCGTCGAGGTCGTCGGCTGGCAACAGCAGGGCGCGTTGCGCCAGCCATCGCTCCAGGGCGGCACAGGCCGGCTGGCCGACCGGAACCGTGCGGGTACGGCTGCCCTTGCCGAGCACGGTGACCAGTCCGGCACGCAGGTCGAGTCGGGCCCGGTCCAGACCGACCAGCTCGGCCAGCCGCAGTCCGGAGGAATACAGCAGTTCGAACATGGCGTCGTCCTGCACCTGCAGTGCCTGCTGCCACGGGGTGAGCGTCTGCACCGTCGCCAGCGCCGGCTTGCCGGTTGCCGCAGGGTCTGCAGCGGCGCCTGGGCCGGTCGGTTCCTGCGGCGCATTCGATGTACCCTTCACCAGTTGCACGGCGGCATCCACGCCGAGCACACCCGGCAGGCGTCGGGCGCTGCGCGGCGGACGTAGTCCGGTAGCTGGGTTGCCGGTGCGCTGTCCGGTGCGTTCCAGCCAGCGGAAGAAGCTGCGCCAGGCCGAGAGACGGCGCGCCAGTGAGCGCCCGCTCAGACCGGCGGCGTGGGCTTGCGCCAACGCCCGGCGCAGGTCGGCGGTCAGGATGTCTGCGGGACCGACGGGCCGGCCTACGGCCAGCAAAGAGAGTTCACGTGCGTAGGCGGCCACCGTCAAGGGGGACAGCCGGCGCGTGTGGGCCTGCTCGGCGAGAAAGGCCTCGACCGGCGCGGTCCAGACCGATGGGGCGGTCAGAGCTGGTCGGTGGCGCACGATTCCAGCGCAGCCCCGGCCAGCGCCGCCAGTTGGGCGAGGTAGACGGTACCCATGTCAGGATAGAAGCGTTCGGCGTCTTCCGAAGCCAGCACCAGCAGGCCGAAAGCCGGCGTGCCAAGTGGTGCCAGCGCGAAGGAGCGCAGGCGTGGCGCGTCCTCGCCAAACCAGCGGTGCACTTCATACACCGCATGGTGGCCACACAGGGGTGCCTGCATGGCAGCAGCGAAGACATGGATTTCATCGGCCACCGGCAAGCGCTCGGGGTGGTCATGCCGGCCGATGCCGGTGCCCCAAACACGCATGGCAACGTGCGGCACGCGGAAGCCCTCCCGCAGGCCCTCCAGGATGGCGCCCACCACGCCGTCACCAGTGCGCTGACCCATCAGGTGCACGGCGAAGTTCTGCACCTTTTCCGACAGCGCATCATTGTCGCGGGCAATCTGGATGAGTTCGGCCAGCCGGCCCTCCAGGGTGCGGTTGCGTTCGCGCAGGGTGAGGATCTGCCGTTCCACCAGGGAAACGGCCGAGCCACTTTCCGGGTGCGGCAGACGCAGCACCGAGAGCAGGTCCGGATGCTGCTCGAAGAAATCAGGGTGTGTGCTGAGCCACGCGTGAACGTGTTCCGCTTGCAGGGTCATGGCAGGTTCCTGAGAAGGGTGTCCGGGTCGAAAGCCCCACGGTAGCTGGTGGCCGCAGGGCCGGTCATCAGGACCGGGTGTCCGGGGCCCTGCCAGTCGATCTGCAGGCGGCCGCCGCGCGTCTCGACCGTCACGCTGGCGTCCAGCCAGCCCTGCAGGATGCCGCTGACCACGGCGGCACAGGCACCTGTGCCACAGGCCAGGGTTTCGCCGGCACCCCGTTCCCAGACGCGCACGCGGATGGCGTCACGGTGCAGCACCTGCAGGTAGCCCACATTGACCCGGCGCGGAAATGCCGGGTGGTGTTCGATCTGTGGCCCTTGTTCGGTGACCGGCGCCTGATCGACATCGTCCACCCGTTGCACGGCATGGGGATTGCCCATGGATACCGCAGCCACGCGCACGGCGGTGTTGCCCACCTGCAGGACGTGGACCGGGCCCGGTTGGCTGGTCAGCATCGGCACCCGCGCCGGATCGAGGATGGGCTCACCCATGTCGACGCGCACCGAACCATCGGGCAGGCACTCTGGCGCAATCACGCCGCCCAGGGTCTCTACGGTGATGCGCTGCTGGTCGGTCAGCCCTTCCTCGCGCACGAAGCGGACGAAGCAGCGTGCGCCATTGCCGCAGTTTTCCACTTCGCTGCCGTCGCTGTTGAAGATCTGGTAACGGAAGTCCCGGCCGCTGGTCTGCGCCGGACGCACCACCAGGATCTGGTCGCAGCCGATGCCGAAGCGGCGGTCGGCGATGGCGCGCAACAGGTCTGGCGTGAGCGGTACGGTCTGGCGCACGGCGTCGAGCATCACGAAGTCGTTGCCCAGTCCCTGCATCTTGGTGAAATTCAGCATCATGCCGGTCGGGGAGGGTAAGGCGTCATATCGGCATCCTATCGTGTATCCTGACCATAGACATCGGCTTCCCCGGGCGGGCGGGTCTTGAAGCGCTTGTGTGTCCACAGATATTGCGCCGGCGTCTCACGCACCCGTGCCTCGATGAAGGCGTTCATCCTTGCCGTATCGGCCACGGCGTCGTCGGTCGGAAAATTGTCCCAGGCGGGGTAGAAGCGCGCCTCGAAACCCTGACCGTCGGCGCGTTCGCGCGCCACGCAGGGCACCACCCGGGCTCCCGTGATGCGGGCCAGGCGGGACAGCGCCGGCACGGTGGCGGCGGCCATGCCGAAAAAGGGGACGAACACCGAGTCGCGCGGTCCGAAGTCGAGGTCGGGCAGGTAGTAAAAGGCGTACGGCGCCTTCAGGCCGCGCAGCACCGGGCGCAGGCCTTCCTGGCGTGAATAGAGCAGGCCGCGCGAAAAGCGGGTGCGATAGCCGCGGATCAGGTCATCCACCCGTAGGTTCTTGTGTTTGCCGTACATCGAGATCAGGGGGTAATCGGCACTGACGCGCACGCCGGCGATGTCAAGCGCCATGAAGTGCGGTGCCAGCAGGATCACCGGCTGGTCACGTACGGCATCCCAATGATGGACATCCACCAGTTGGCAGGCACGGGCCAGCCGGCGACGCGAGGCAAACCACTGCAGGCCCTGCGTCAGCATGGCGGTCAGGAACATCTGGAAGTGTGCCCGTCCCACCGCCACGCGCTGCGCTTCCGACCATTCCGGAAAGCACAGCCGCAGGTTGGTGAGGGTAACGCGACGACGGCTGCCGACCAGCCGCCAGGCCAGCCTGCCGAGCAGTCCGGCGAGGCCGCGCAGCAGGCGATAGGGCAGCCACTGCAGGCTCCAGAACAGCACCTGGGCGATACGGATCAACAACATGGGAGCGTTTACAAGGAGTGCAACAAATTTGTGCACGATCTGAAATATTTCACAAATCGGGCGTACACTGTCGGGTTATGTTGAATCGATCGCGCAATCAGCGCTGTGGAGAGCACACTTGAGCAATTACCTGTTTACGTCGGAATCGGTGTCGGAGGGACATCCGGACAAAGTTGCCGATCAGATCTCGGACGCAGTGCTCGACGCCATTCTAACGCAGGACCCACGGGCGCGCGTCGCCTGCGAGACCCTGGTCAGCACCGGCCTGTGCGTGATCTCGGGTGAAATCACCACCAGCGCCCACGTGAACTACATCGATATCGCGCGCGAGACCATCCGCCGCATCGGCTACAACAGCTCGGACATCGGCTTTGACTTCCAGACCTGTGCCGTGCTGACCGCGCTGAACCGCCAGTCGCCGGACATCGCCCAGGGCGTCAACGAGGGCGAAGGCATGGACCTCGACATGGGGGCCGGCGATCAGGGCCTGATGTTCGGCTATGCCTGCAATGAAACGGATGTGCTGATGCCCCTGCCGATCCACCTGGCCCACCGCCTGGTGCAGCGTCAGGCGGAAGTGCGCAAGGATGGCCGCCTGAAATTCCTGCGGCCGGATGCCAAGAGCCAGGTCAGTGTGCGGTATGTCGACGGCAAGCCGGTGCACGTGGATACCGTGGTGCTCTCGACCCAGCACAACCCGGATGTGTCGCACGCCCAGCTCAGCGAGGCGGTGATCGAGGAAATCGTCAAGCCGGTGATTCCGGCGGCCATGCTGACTCGCGAAACGCGTTTCCTGATCAACCCGACCGGCCGTTTTGTCATCGGTGGTCCGATGGGGGACTGCGGTCTGACCGGTCGCAAGATCATTGTCGACAGCTATGGTGGCGCTGCCCACCACGGTGGCGGGGCGTTCTCCGGCAAGGACCCGAGCAAGGTCGACCGTTCGGCCGCCTATGCCATGCGCCATGTCGCCAAGAACATCGTAGCCGCCGGGCTGGCCGACAAATGCGAAGTCCAGGTGGCATACGCCATCGGCGTGGCCAAGCCGGTCAGCCTGATGGTGAACACCTCGGGAACTGGCAAGCTGCCGGACGAGTCCATTGCCGAGTTGGTGCTGGAAATCTTCGACCTGCGGCCGAAAGGCATCATCCAGTCGCTGGACCTGCTGCGTCCGATTTACGGCAAGACGGCCTCTTACGGCCATTTTGGCCGGGAAGAGCCGGAATTCAGCTGGGAGGCCCTCGACAAGGTCGAGGCCCTGCGCAGCGCAGCCAAGACCCGCGGTACCCGTCCCAATCTGAGCGCGGTCTGAGCCGCCTCCCCGTCCTTTTCGCATCCCTTCAGGAGCATCCGCATGAGCGCAGTCCCCGCAATTTCCAGCCACGATTACAAGGTTGCTGACATTTCCCAGGCTGACTGGGGCCGCAAGGAAATCGGTATCGCCGAAAACGAAATGCCCGGCCTGATGGCCCTGCGCGAGGAGTACGCCGGCAAGTTCCCGCTGAAAGGTGCCCGCATCAGCGGCTGTCTGCACATGACCATCCAGACCGCCGTGCTGATCGAAACCCTGGTCGACCTGGGTGCCGAAGTGCGCTGGAGCTCCTGCAATATCTTCTCGACCCAGGACCACGCCGCCGCCGCCATCGCGGCTGCCGGCATCCCGGTGTTTGCCTGGAAGGGCGAGACGGAAGAGGAGTTCCTGTGGTGCGTCGAGAAGACCATTTTCGGTCCGAACGGCTGGGTGCCGAACATGATCCTGGATGACGGCGGCGACCTGACGGCGATGACCCACGGCAAGTTCCCGGAACTGCTGAAGAACATCAAGGGCATCTCGGAAGAGACCACCACCGGCGTGCATCGTCTGAACGAGATGGTGAAGAAGGGCGAACTGAAGGTGCCGGCGTTCAACGTCAATGATTCCGTCACCAAGTCGAAATTCGACAACCTGTACGGCTGTCGCGAATCGCTGGTCGACGGCATCAAGCGCGCCACCGACGTGATGATCAGCGGCAAGATCGCCGTGGTCGCTGGTTATGGCGACGTGGGCAAGGGCAGTGCGCAGTCGCTCTCGCGCATGGGCGCCACGGTCTACATCACCGAAATCGATCCGATCTGCGCCCTGCAGGCCGCGATGGAAGGCTATCGCGTGGTGACGATGGACGAGATGGCCGACAAGGCCGACATCTTCGTGACCGCCACCGGCAACATCGGCGTGATCACCCATGCGCACATGCTGAAGATGAAGAACGATGCCATCGTCTGCAACATCGGTCACTTCGATTCGGAAATCGAGATCGCCTCGATCCGCGGATACCAGTGGACCAACGTCAAGCCCCAGGTCGACATGGTCACCTTCCCGGATGGCAAGCGCATCATCGTGCTGGCCGAAGGTCGCCTGGTGAACCTCGGTTGCGGCACGGGCCACCCCAGCTTCGTGATGTCGGCATCGTTCACCAACCAGGTGATGGCGCAGATCGAACTCTGGCAGAACAGCGACAAGTACCCGGTGGGACTGTACGTGCTGCCGAAGTTCCTCGATGAGAAGGTGGCGAACCTGCACCTGAAGAAAATCGGTGCCACGCTGACCAAGCTGTCGAAGGAGCAGGCCGACTATCTGGCGCTGGATCAGGCCGGGCCGTTCAAGCCGGCGCACTACCGCTACTGAGCCACACCAGGGGGCCCGACAGGTCGGCAGATCTGCAGGGCGCCCACCGGGGCAGCAGCAAGGCAGCGTCCCGACCCGCATCCGGAAAACCGGCATCGTGATCCGGGCTGTGGGCCGTGGCGGCCCCGCTGGCCGACCGGCACCGCAGGGTGCTGATAGCCCTTCCGCCGCCTTCGGGCGGCGCTTCATTTTCAGCATCCGGCCGGCGGGGATGCCGCCAGCCAGACGCCTGCCATCGGGATGGCGCGGCCACTGCGGGCGCCTTGCTCTGGCTTTCCTGTGCTTGGCGTTTTGGTGCTTGGCTTTTTAGTACTTGGCTTTTTTGCCGATCGGGAGTGTTCTCCTTGCAAACCCAGAAAAACAAAGACCGCGTGTTCAGCTTCGAATTTTTTCCGCCCAAGACGCCGGAAGGCGTGCAGCGGCTGGTGGAAACCCAGCGTCAGCTGGCGCAGTTGGGCCCGGAATTCTTCTCCGTGACGTATGGGGCCGGTGGCACTACCCGCGATCGTACGCTAGAGACGGTGCTTGCCATTCAGGCCGCCGGGCAGGCGGCAGCACCGCATATTTCCTGCATCGGCTCATCGCGCGAAAGCCTGCGTGACGTGCTCCAGCAGTACAAGGCACATGGCATCCGGCACATCGTGGCCTTGCGCGGCGACCTGCCGAGCGGCCATCTGTCGGCTGGCGAATTTCGGTATGCGTCCGATCTGGTGCGCTTCATCCGCGAGGAGACGGGCGATCACTTTTTTGTGGAAGTCGCGGCGTATCCGGAAGTGCATCCGCAGGCCCGCGATGCCCAGCAGGCGCTGAAGCATTTCAAGATCAAGGTGGATGCTGGCGCCGATTCCGCGATCACCCAGTATTTTTACAACGCCGACGCCTATTTCCAGTTTGTGGACGAATGTGAAGCGCTCGGCATCGATCTGCCGATCGTGCCGGGCATCATGCCGATCAACAATTTCTCGCAACTGAGCCGGTTCTCGGAAGCGTGCGGCGCCGAGATTCCGCGGTGGATCCGGTACAAGATGCAGGGGTATGGGGATGACAGCGCCAGCATCAAGGCATTCGGGCTGGATGTGGTCACCCACCTGTGCGACCGCCTGCTCTCGGCGGGCGCTCCCGGCCTGCATTTTTACAGCATGAACAGTGCTGGGCTGGTCAGCACGGTGTGGCAGCGGCTGGGACTGAGCTGACTTTCGCTGACAGGGGCAGGCTCAGCCTAGCCAGCCTGCCTCGCCCCGCCCCTGGGTGAATCTCAGGCGGCGTCTGGCGACCCCGCCCCTGGGGGAAACTCAGGCAGCGTCTGCGAGCCTGCGCTTGGCTTCGGCGGCGTGCAGGTCGGCGTACTTCTGGTGGGCCGCTGCTTCGGCCTGGCCGACCTTGACCGGGTAACCCATGTCCATCAGCACCGAACCCAGTGCCGACAGGCACATCATCACGTTGCTGGATTTCGCCGAGTAGCCCATCAGGCCAAAGCGCCAGATCTTGCCGGCCAGGGGGCCGAGGCCGGCCCCGATTTCCAGATTGAATTCCTGCAGCAGGGTGCGGCGAACGGCGGCTTCATCCACCCCTTCCGGCACCTTGATCGCATTCAGCTGGGGCAGACGGTGCTCGGCCTTGACCAGGAATTCCAGCCCCATCGCTTCCAGGCCCGACTTGAAGGCTTCATGGTGGCGGCGGTGGCGCGCCCAGGACTCTTCCAGACCTTCCTCGCGCACCATCAGCAGCGATTCGTGCAGCGCAAACAGGCTGTTGATCGGCGCGGTATGGTGATAGGTGCGGTTGGTGGTGCCCCAGTAGCCCAGCACGAGGTCGAGGTCCATGAACCAGCTCTGGCTCTTCTGCTTGCGGTTTTTGACGCGTTCGACCACGGCATCGGAGAAGCTCACCGGCGACAGTCCCGGGGTGCAGGACAGGCATTTCTGGCTGCCGGAATAGATCGCATCGACACCCCAGGCATCGACCATCAGGGGCACACCGGTGAGCGACGTGACGGCATCGACAATGTTCAGCGCGCCATATTTCTTGGCGATGGCGCACAGGGTCTTGACATCGGATTCACAGCCTGTCGACGTTTCGGCGTGCACGAAGGCCAGCACCTTGGCGTCGGGATGCTGGCGGAACGCATCCTCCACCTTGTTCGGATCGACCGGGGTGCCCCAGGTGTCTTCGATCACGATGGCTTCACCGCCACAGCGCTGCACATTTTCGATCATGCGGCCGCCGAACACGCCATTCCGGCAGACGATCACCTTGTCGCCCGGCTCGACCATGTTCACAAAGGCCATCTCCATGCCTACCGAACCCGGACCGGAGGCCGGAAAGGTCAGGGCATTGTCGGTCTGATAGGCGTAGCGCAGCAGCTGCTTCAGCTCATCCATCATGTCAACAAAGATCGGGTCGAGATAGCCGATGGTGGGCAAGGACATCGCCGCCAGCACCCGCGGTGGGACATCGGACGGTCCCGGACCCATCAGGATGCGCTGGGGCGGGTGGAAGGAGCCAATCTTCTTGCCTGGAATGAAGCCAATGGAGCTCATGGAAAGTACCCTGTGAAGATGTCCGGAATGCCCCGGCAGCGGTCTTTTTCCGGGGACAATCGGTCAGTCTACCGCACAGGTGACCGACAGTCACCGATTCGGCCGCAAAAATTGCGGCGGCGCGTCTTGACGGGGCGAAAGGACGCGCAGAGACTCGAATGACGGTGTCCAGGGGGGGCAGCATCATGCAAAAAGATCGCGCGCAAGTGCGACGGATCAACAGGATGCAGCAGGAGCAAGCAGCTGCTCCGCAGAGAGCGGCGCTGTCGGTGCTGGGATCAGGGGGCGCGGCCCGGCCAACGGGCGGGTGGCTGGCTGCCCCAGCGACATGGTTGCTGGAACGGATCGGGCTGGCAAAGATCGGGCTGGCACAGCTCGGCGTGCGCGTAACGCTGTTGCGCGAGTATTGGCAGGTGCAGCGCGTCAGCCGCCGCATGCTGGGGCGCTTCCGTGCCATCGTGCGCAGCAAGCCTCGGCTGGACAGCACCGAGGCCTATCGGTTGCTGGTGCAAGACCACATGCACTGCGATTCGCGGGCCGCCGACCGCATCCTGCGGGGGGCCACGCAAAGTTTTGCGGTCTGGCCGGAGGATCGCGACCTGCAGTTGCGCGACGTCATCCACTATGTGGCAGTGACCGAATATCTGCAGCACAGCGCTGGCAGTCGTGGCATGCGTTCGGACGTGCAGGCCGTGGTGAATGCGATGGTGCCCGGCAACCTGTAAGCCATCCGGCAGGACCCGTTGGCACAAGGCCTTTTCGGGCAGCGTGCGGGCGGCGCGTTTCCGCAAGCAGGGCCATGCCCTCAGGTACCCATGCCCTCAGGTACCCATTCGCTCAGGCGATGATCCCCTTAGGCAAGTGGCGCCCGCCGTACAAAGAGGATGCGTTGTCCATCCTGGCGGTCCAGCTTGAGGAAGCCACCCTGGGTTTCTGCTGGCGACGGATCAAACAGGGTATCGCCCTCCGTGACCGGGGTGGCGCCTGCGCCCGGTGCCAGGCTGAGGAAGTCGAACAGCGCCAGGTCGCCAAGGTGCGAGGGGGTCACGTTCTGGATGGCGCGGAAGATGTTGTCCAGCCGGCCGGGTGTCTCGCGCTCCCAGCCCTGCAGCATGTCCTTGATGGATTGCCGTTTCAGGTTTTCCTGGCTGCCGCACAGGTCGCAGGGAATGATCGGGAATTCCATGCCGCGGGCGTAGGCGGCAATGTCCTTTTCGGTGGCGTAGTACAGCGGGCGGATCACCACAAACTGACCGTCGTCGGTGCCGAGCTTCGGTGGCATGCTTTTCATCCGGCCCCCGAAGAACAGGTTGAGGAACAGGGTTTCCAGCACGTCATCGCGATGGTGGCCCAACGCGATCTTGGTCACGCCCAGTTCGCGCGCCACCCGGTAGATCACGCCGCGGCGCAGGCGCGAGCACAGCGAGCAGGTGGTCTTGCCCTCCGGAATCTTCTCGCGCACCACCGAATAGGTGTCGGCTTCGACAATCCGGAAATCCACGCCCAGGCGGGACAGGTAGTCGGGCAGCACCTGTTCGGGGAAATTCGGCTGCTTCTGGTCGACATTCACGGCGATCAACCGGAAGCTGGCCGGCGCGCGCTTCTGCAGCGCCAGCAGGATGTCGAGCAGGGCGTGCGAGTCCTTGCCGCCGCTCATGCACACCATCACCACATCCCCTTCCTCGATCATGCGGTAATCGCCGATGGCGCGGCCTACCGTAGCCTGCAGGTGGTCCTGCAGACGGATGAAGGTGCGCGAGCGGTGGGGCGGGAAGGGTGCGTTCATGGCAGCCTGCAAGTATAGCGGGGAAGGGCCCTTGTTGCCCGGTTTTGGCGGCCTGCCGGGCTCTGGTACATTGCTTGCAGCCCATGCAGGATGGCGTCAGTGGTGCCGGGCCCCGCTGCATGGTGCGCCCAAGGGAGTTGCACATGGATAGCGCAGAACAAAAGAGCTTCAATGATCTGGAGCACTGGCTCAACGAACATCGCATCACGGAAATCGAATGCTTGGTTCCTGACCTGACCGGGGTGGCGCGCGGCAAGATCCTGCCACGGGAAAAATTCACCGTGGAGCGCGGCATGCGCCTGCCGGAGGCTGTGCTTGGCATGACCGTGACCGGTGAGCAGCCAGCCACCGAGGCGTACCAGAAAATCATTGCCCAGATCGACCACGACATGTTTCTGCGGCCCGATCCGACCACCGTCTGCGTGGTGCCGTGGGCGACCGATCCCACCGCGCAGGTCATCCACGATTGTTATTTCCGCGATGGTCATTACGTCGACTTCGCCCCGCGCTCGGTGCTGCGCCGGGTGCTGAAGTGCTACGACAAGATGGGCTGGAAGCCCATGGTGGCACCGGAGCTGGAGTTCTACCTGATCGCGCGCAACGTCGATCCGGTTCAACCCCTGCGGCCGCCGGTGGGCCGCAGCGGACGCCCCGAGACCTCGCGCCAGGTCTATTCGATCGATGCCGTGAACGAGTTCGATCCGCTGTTCGAGGACATCTACGATTACTGTGCCGCCCAGGAGCTCGACATCGACACCCTGATCCACGAGATCGGGGCCGGCCAGATGGAGATCAACTTCCTGCATGGCGATCCCCTGGCGCTGGCCGACCGGGTGTTCTACTTCAAGCGCAGCCTGCGCGAGGCGGCGATCCGGCACAACATGTACGCGACATTCATGGCCAAGCCGATCGAGGGCGAACCGGGCTCGGCCATGCATATCCACCAGTCGGTGGTGGACAGTGCGACGGGTCGCAACATCTTCAGCAAAGACGACGGCACGCCATCCGACCACTTTTATCACTTCATTGGTGGTCTGCAGAAATACCTGCCAAAAGTGATGATCCTGATGGCACCGTACGTCAATTCTTACCGCCGCCTCACCCGCCATTCCACCGCGCCGATCAACCTGCAGTGGGGCTATGACAACCGCACCGTGGGACTGCGTCTGCCGCATGCGGACAGCGACAACCGGCGCATCGAGAACCGCGTGGTGGGCGCGGATGCCAACCCCTATGTGGCGTTGGCGACCACACTGGCCTGCGGCTATCTGGGCATGGTGCAGGAGATCAAACCCACGGTGGAGCAGCGCGGCAGCGCCTACCAGAGCGACTTCGACCTGCCGGCCAGCCTCAACGAGGCACTCAAGGCGATCGAGGACGATCGTGCCGTGAGTGAGATGCTGGGCGACCGGTTCATCGAGGTGTACACCCAGGTCAAGGAAGCCGAGCTGGAAGAATTCATGAAGGTGATCAGCCCGTGGGAGCGCGAGCACCTGCTGCTGCACGTGTGACCAGGAGCCCGCATGGATCCGTTTGATACCGCCGACCTGCAGGCACGTGACAGTGCGCATTTCCTGCATCCGTTCACCGACACCAAGGCACTGTCGGGCCATGGTGCGCGCATCATCGTGCGTGGCGATGGCATCTTCATCTGGGACTCGCAAGGGCACCGCCTGCTCGATGCGATGTCGGGCTTGTGGTGCGTGGCGATCGGGTATGGCCAGCGCCGGCTGGCAGATGCAGCCCACCGGCAGATGCTGGAACTGCCGTTTTACAACAGCTTTTTCAAGACGGCCGTGGTGCCCGCGATTGACCTGGCCACGCGCCTGTCACGGCTGGCGCCCCCCGGATTCAACCGGGTGTTCTTCACCAACTCGGGGTCGGAGGGCAACGACACCGTGATCCGCATGGTGCGCCGCTATTGGGACCTGCAGGGGCAGCCCGGGCGCAAAGTGATCCTGTCGCGCATCAACGGGTATCACGGCTCGACCATGGGTGGCGCGTCGCTGTCCGGAATGGATTACATGCACGCCCAGGGCGGCCTGCCGATTCCGGATATCGGGCACATCGGCCAGCCCTACTGGTACGGCAGCGACCGCGCCGAATCGCCCGCCGACTTCGGCCTGCGCGCCGCGCGCTGGCTGGAGGACAGGATCCTGGCGGTCGGGCCGGAGCGGGTGGCCGCCTTCATTGCCGAGCCGGTTCAAGGTGCCGGCGGGGTGATCATTCCCCCGGAAACCTACTGGCCCGAGGTGCAGCGCATTGTTGACCGCTACGGCATCCTGCTGGTGTCCGACGAGGTGATCTGCGGTTTCGGACGGCTGGGGCAGTGGTTTGGCTGCCAGCATTACGGCACGCGCCCCGACCTGATCACCTTCGCCAAGGCCGTCACCTCCGGCTATATCCCCCTGGGCGGCGTGCTGGTCGGAGATCGCGTCGCGAACGCCCTGGTGGAGCAGGGTGGCGAGTTTGAGCATGGCTTCACCTACTCAGGCCATCCCACCGCCTGTGCCGTGGCGCTGGCCAACCTCGACATCATGGAGGAGCAGGACCTGCCCCGGCATGTGCGCGAGGACGTTGGCCCCTATCTGAAAGCGGGGTTCGAGTCACTGGTCGATCACCCGCTGGTGGGGCATGCCGAGGCGCTGGGACTGGTGGCTGGCCTGGCCCTGGTGGCCGATCCGGTCAGCGGGCGCCCCTTCGATCCGGCGCTGTCGGTGGGGCTGTTGTGTCGTGACATCTGCTTTCGCAACGGTCTGGTGATGCGTGCCGTGGGCGACCGCATGATCATTGCGCCGCCGCTGGTGATCACGCGCCCGCAGATCGACGAACTGATCGGCCTGGTGCGCCGGTGTCTGGACGAGACGCACGCGGAATTGCGCGTGCACGGCTGGCTGGCAGACTAGATGCGCTGCTGCCGCTTCAGCCCGCTGCCTGGGCGGCGCGGACGGCGGCGCGCAGGCTGTCGACCATCCTGCCGATCTCGGCTGGCGTCGAGATGAACGGCGGCGCCAGCGAGATGGCATCGCCGGCCGCGCGGAACAGGGTGCCATTGGCAAAACCGTGTTCGAACACGGTGAAACCGCGTAGTCCGGGTTTGCCGGGCACCGGCGTCAGCTCGATGGCCGCCATCAGCCCGATGTTGCGCACATCGGTGATGCCGGGCTCGCCGCGCAGGCTGTGCACCGCATCTTCGAGTACCGGGGCCAGTTCGGCAGCACGCTGGAACAGGCCTTCACTCGCATAGGCATCCAGCGCTGCCAGGCCCACGGCGCAGGACATCGGGTGGCCGCTGTAGGTGTATCCGTGCAGGAATTCCGGCATGTGGGCTGGGCCATCGACCTGCAAGATGGTGTCGCGGACGGCCCGGTCGATCAGCACGCCACCGAGCGGAATGGTGCCGTTGGTGATCGCCTTGGCAAAGGTCAGCAGATCGGGTTGCACGCCGAAGGCCTGGGCGGCGAAGGGCGTGCCGAGACGGCCAAAGCCGGTGATCACCTCGTCGAAGATCAGCAGGATGCCATGCCGGGTGCACAGTTCGCGCAGGCGCTGCAGATAGCCAGCGGGCGGCACGATCACGCCGGTCGAGCCCTGCACGGGCTCGACAATCACCGCGGCGATGGTACTGGCATCGTGCAGGCCGACCAGCCGCTCCAGGTCGTCAGCCAGATGGGCCCCCCAGGCGGGCTGGCCACGCGACCACGCCATCTCGTTCGGGTCCCAGGGATGGCGCAGGTGATCCACACCGTTCAGCATCAGAGGGGCGAAGGTCTTGCGGTTGCCAACCATGCCGCCGACCGAGATGCCGCCCAGGCCAACGCCGTGGTAGCCGCGCTCACGGCCGATGATGCGGAAGCGCTGTCCCTGTCCGCGCGCCCGGTGGTAGGCAATCACCAGCTTGATGGCGGTATCGACGGCCTCCGAGCCCGAATTGACGAAAAACACGTGATCCAGGCTGCCCGGGGCCAGCGCTGTGACGCGCTCGGCCAGCGCGAAGGCGGGGGGATTGCCCAGCTGGAAGCAGGGGGCAAAATCCAGGATCTCGGGTTGGCGCGCGAAGGCGGCGGCAATCGCCGGATGGGCGTGTCCCAGCGGGCTGCACCACAGGCCGGACAGGCTGTCGAACAGCTGCCGTCCATCCTCGGTGGTGTACCAGGCCCCGCGCGCGCTGGCCAGCACTTTCGGGTGGCTGGCGAAGTACCGGTTGGGGGTGAAAGGCAGCCAGCAGGCGTCGTTGAAATGCGTGGTCATCAGAAAGGCTCGCAGAAGGGAAGGGCGGCAACCGGCCGGTGCGGCGCGCAACCATCGGTGGCCGCCGGGGACTGGTCAGGGGGCGATGCCTGCCGGCAGGCGGATCCAGGTGGTTTTCAGTTCCGTATATTTGTCGAAGGCATGCAATGACTTGTCGCGACCGGTGCCGGAGTCCTTGTAGCCGCCGAACGGCACCGTGATGTCGTCTTCGTCGTAACTGTTGACGTGTACGGTGCCGGCCCGCAGCGCCCGCGCTACGGTCAGCGCGCGGTCGAGGTCACGCGACCAGACCGAGGCGGCCAGGCCGTAGGGCGTGTCGTTGGCAAGAGCCACAGCATGGGCGACGTCGGTGGCAGGCAGGATCGACAGTACCGGGCCGAAGATCTCCTCCCGGGCGATGGTCATGTCCGACCGCACCGCGCCAAACACGGTGGGTTGGACGTAGAAACCACCCGTGTCCTCCCGAACCCGCGCGCCGCCGGTCACCAGCCGGGCGCCTTCCTGACGGCCGGCTGCGATGTAGCGCAGTACGGTATCGAGCTGGATGCGGTCGACCACCGCGCCCATGACCGTGCCGCGCGTCCAGGGGTCGCCGGGTTGATAGGACTGCGCCAGTTCGGCGACCCGGGCCGTGAAGTCCTCCAGCACGCGCGCATGCACCACCGCGCGCGACGGAGCGTTGCAGCTCTCGCCCTGGTTGAAAAAAATGGCACCGGCACAGGCACGGGCGGCCGCTTCGACGTCGGCATCATCGAGCACCAGGAACGGCGACTTGCCGCCCAGCTCGGTGTACACGCGCTTCAGGTTGGATTGGCCGGCAAACTGCACGATCTGTTTGCCGGTTCGGGTCGATCCCGTGAAGGCCAGGCAGTCCACATCCGGGTGCAGCGCCAACGCCTGGCCGGCTTCCGGTCCCAGTCCCGGCACGACATTGAAGACATGCTCGGGCAGGCCGGCTTCGCAGGCCAGCTCCGCCAGCCGAAGAGCGGTCAGCGCGGCTTTTTCGCTCGGCTTCAGCACCACGCTGTTGCCCGCCGCCAAGGCCGGCGCGACTTTCCAGCTGGTCATCAGCAGGGGATAGTTCCACGGCACGATGGCGCCCACCACGCCGATCGGTTCGCGCGTGACCAGCGCCAAGGCGGTGCGTGGCGTGGGTGCGATCTCGTCGTAGCGCTTGTCCAGGGCTTCGCCGTACCAGGCCAGACATTGGGCGGCCGACATCACATCGACGGCGCGACTCAGGGCCACCGGCTTGCCCATGTCGAGGGTTTCGAGGGCGGCCAGTTCATCGGCGTGGATGCGCACCAGCTCGGCCAGCCGCAGCAGCACCTGCTTGCGCTCGCGCGGCGACCGGTTGGCCCAGCGTCCTTCCGCGAACGCCCGTCGCGCGCCGACCACGGCCTGGTCGATGTCGGTGGCCTGGCCCCGGCTGATCTCGGCGATCTTGCGACCGTCGATCGGCGAGATGCAGTCGAACACGCCACCGGGGCCGGGCGGCACCCGCTGCCCGCCAATCCAGGCTCGCCCATCGGGCTTCAGGCCGGCTGCATAGGCTTGCCAGTCGCGTGCGCCATCCATGTGCCTCTCCCTCGTCAGTCTGGCCGCCCTTGTCGGCCGCCAGGCTCAGAAACTATAGGTCATGCCGACGTTGAAGAACCGGCCGACCGCGCCATCCTGATGCAGCGAGGGGTCGTAGCGCGCCCCGCCGTTGGCCACCCCGCCGCCGGTAGAACCCGAGGCCGACGCATCGATCGGCGCACTGCGGTTGAGCAGGTTGTTGACCGAGGCGCGGATCGACAGGCTCTTGCTCAGAGTATAACGCCCGCTCACATTCAGCTCGGTGAAGCTGCCCACGCTGCACAGGCTGCCGGGCGGCGTGTTGCCGGTGCCAGCGAAGATCGAAGCCAGAGCCGCGGCACAGGTCGGCGCACCGTAGCTGGGGTCGACCACACTGAAGTCGCTGACGTAGTTGACCATGCCGGTCAGTTCCAGCGGACCCTTCTGCCAGGTCAGACCGAGCGCGGCGCGGTCGCGCGGGGTGCCGGTGTTGGTCGAGACAAAGCTCGGACCATGCGTGCCCGCCAGTTCATAGACCTGACCCCCGCGATTGATCGTGTAGTGGATCATGTGCGTCCACTGCAGCTGCGGCGTGAAGCGGCCGGCATCCCCGCCGTCGAGTTTCAGGCGTAGGTCGACATCCACCCCGTTGGTGCGGGTTTCCCCGAGGTTGATGAACGGATAGGTGCCGTAGAGGATGGAGTCATTCGCGCTGGTGGGCGCAGCGTTCGGCGTGGTGGGACTGTTCACGCGATACAGCTGGGTGCCGTAGAGGGCCGGGTTGTCGATCTGGCTCTGGCCGAACAGGCCCACCGAGACGATCTGATTGGTGATGCGGATGTCGTAGTAATCGAGCGACAGGTTGATCCAGTCGGTGGGTTCGAGAATGGTGCCCAGGGTGTAGGACTTCGACTTTTCCGGCTGCAGGTTGTGTCCTGGCAGTTGCAGTTCGGTGCCGCCCACCGGGATGTTGCAGGGATTGACGTTGTTCAGCTTGCACAGCGCCGTGTCGACCAGCGGCGGCAGGAAACCGGCACTCGATCCGGACAGGCCGCTTTCCACCGGGTTCGGTGCCCGGAAGCCCTCGGCGAAGGTGCCGCGCAGGGTGACCTGCTGCGACGGCGAATATTTGACGCCCAGCTTCGGTGTGACCGACGAGCCGTAGGTGTCGTAGTGGTCGATCCGCGCTGCGGCGTCAATTTCGAGGTTTTTCAGCACCGGGGCCACCAGTTCGGCGTAAGCCGCAGCGATGTTCTGCTGACCGATGCCGAAGGCGTAGATGTTGCTGCTCTGGCTGCCGTTGGCAAAGCTTGACGGAAATTCCTCATCAAGCGAGCGATGGTCGAATTCCACGCCTGCACCGACCGACAAGGCACCGCCCGGCAGCTTGAACAGTTCGCGGCTGCCGCGCAGGCTGAGGAAATGCAGGTCGTTGTGACTTTTGCTGGCGGCCGCAGGGGCAATGGCGTTGATGGCACTCGCGCTGTTGGGGCCGCCGAGCACATAGCTGCCATTGTTCAGGGCGCCCTGCAGGGCCGGCAGGTCGAGGAAGTTGTACAGGCTGAGTACGGTTTCCACACGCGTCAGCCCTGCGGCAGCCTGGATATCCCAGGCATTCCAGGTACCGTTCAGTTCCGCCACCACGCGATAGGAAGTGCTTTGGGTTTTGGTGGTCTGCGCGCCGACATCGCCGAAGAAGTTGTTGACCGCGCTGCCATTCGGCGTGAACACGGTGGTGATGGTGGCCGGGGTGGGGATCGGGTGGTTCGGACCGAAGACGAAGTTGGTGATGCCGCTGGCCGACAGGTTGGTCGCCGGATTGGCGACCAGGTTGTTGTACAGGCCAACCTGGGTGGCATCGCTGCCCAACAGCGATGCCGAGACATTGGCCGACCAGTCATCCGACAGCACCTTGCTGAATTTGCCCAGCAGGCTCAGGTTCTGGGTGCGCGGCGAGACCTGCAGGGCCGGATTTGGGTTGGCGGGCGTGAGGTTGTTGCCGCCGTAAGGCGTCCAGTCTGCGTTCGCCAGCTGTGGCCGGGCGCTCAGGGCAATCGGGTCCTGGCTGCGGAAATCCAGGGACAGATAGGCGTTGTACCCTTCGCTGTCGAGATTGCCGATGCCGGTGATGCCGGAGACGTGCAGCGTGGTGCCGTCATGCCGGCTGCTGGTGCCGGCTTCTGCGTGCAGGGTGGTGCCTTCCTGCTTCTTTTTCAGGATCACGTTGACTACCCCGGCGATGGCATCCGAACCGTAGATCGCCGAGGCCCCATCCTTCAACACCTCGATGCGATCGATGGCGTCGATCGGCAGCGAGGAGATGTCGACGAAATCCCGCTCGCCATCGTCTGGCAGCGGGTAGGACGCCATGCGATGTCCATCGATCAGCACCAGGGTGGCGCCCACCGTCAGTCCGCGCAGCGAGATGCCGCTGCCGCCGGCCCCGAAGGCGCCCGGGCTGCCCTGGCCCAGCGAGCCCATGTTGTTGGCAGTGACGTTGTGCAGCACATCGGCCACGCTGCTGTAGCCGGACCGGGCAATATCGGCGGCGTTCAGCACCTGCACCGGGCTTGGCGTTTCGGCATCGGTGCGGCGGATGTTCGAGCCGGTGACCACGATGCGGTTCAGTTCGCTGACCGGGGCAGTGGTGCTCTCTTCGGCCCTGGCCAGCGTGCTGGCGACGATCAGAGCAAGGCTGCCGAGGCGGCCCAGGACGGCGGTGCCTGGCATGCGCAAAAGGCGCTTGGGCGCGGCGGCGTGATCGGGGGGGTGCTGCAGGTGGCGAATGGTGGACATGGGATCTCCGCAGGGTCGGTCAGGAAAATATCAGGAGCAAGGCAAAGGGGGCGGGTGGCAGGGCTCCGGTTTACCGCGATGCCTGCAGGCGCCGCGCCTGGCGGGCACGGCAGGCCGCCCCGAAGGCATCGAAGATGGGCAGGGCGGTCGGGTTCTGTGTGACGCGCCACTCGGGATGCCACTGCACCGCCAGGGTAAAAGCGGCGGCGTCGCGCACCCGCACCGCTTCGACCAAGCCATCCGGTGCTGTGGCCTCAACCACCAGTCGCGGTGCCAGGCGGTCAATCCCCTGGCTGTGCAGGGAATTCACCTCGATCGACCGCACACCACCCAACAAGGACGCGAGCATGCCATCCGGCGCGAGCTGCACGGAATGGACTGGCGCATATTGCTGGTCGACCGGGTCATCGTCATCGGCGCGGTGGTCGAGCATGCCCGGCAGGTCCTGCACTTTCTGATGCAGGGTGCCACCCAGGGCAACATTGAGTTCCTGAAACCCTCGGCACACGGCCAGCAGAGGCACGCCGCCTGCCAGGGCGGCAGCGATCAGGGCGAAGGTGGTGGCATCGCGCGCCGGATCGAGCAGATCTGCCGGGAAGGCGCGCGCACGGT
>CAIPBT010000118.1 GCA_903863375.1 uncultured Ferrovum sp. | reverse complement strand
CTCGCCAGTGATCCAGCGACATTGGTCGATGCGCTGAACGTTACTTTGATGGCGGGCCAGATGCCAGCGTCCATGCGCAATACGCTGATCAATTACATCAACACGATTCCACTTTCGCCGGCCAGTTGCTACGCGCCCAATTCGTCGAGCGGTGGTTCCGGACCGGCAGTGCGAGTCATTGAGGCGACGCAACTCATCATCAACTCCTCACAATATGCCATCCAGCGCTGAGGCCGATACCATGACCACGCTTCCTGCTTCAAACGCCGGCCTGTCCCGACGCAAGTTCCTGACATTGACTGCTTCCACCCTCGGTGGGGCTGCGCTGCTGGGGAGCGGGTTATCGATGCGGACAGCAGGAGCTGCCAGTCCCGCGGGATACAAGGCACTGGTGTGTTTGTACCTGAATGGCGGCAACGATGGCTTCAACTGGCTGGTTCCTACCAGCAGTGCGGCTTACAGCCAGTACTCCACCAGTCGTGGCCTGCTCGCACTTCCACAATCCAGTCTGCTTTCATTGGCGGCGAGCGCGTCGGGTGGCATTGCAGCCTGCAGTGATGGCACCAGTCCGCAGTATGGGTTGCACCCGAGCTGCCCTGAACTCCAGGCCCTGTTCAATGCTGGATCAGCGGCCTTTGTCTGCAATGTCGGAACGCTGATTCAACCCACGACGGTGGCACAGGCCAGAGCGGCTTCGGTTCCGCTTCCCCCGCAGTTGTTCTCTCATGCCGACCAGTCCGCCGAGTGGATGCTGGGCAACGCCGCATCGGCCGATCGGTACGGTTGGGCCGGCCTGCTCGCGGATGCCATGACCGCCGCTGGGAACAGTGCCAAGCTCGCCTACAACATACAGGTTGGTGGTCCGAATTATTGGCAACAGGGCACTATCACTAATCCGTATGCGCTGTCGACGAACGGCCCGGTGAGCACTGATGTTTTCAGCAATACCGGCTACCGCGGAGGTGCCCGAGCCGCGGCGGCTCAGGCCCTGCTTGCGCAGGATGCAACCGATGCCAACATCCTCGTGGCAACACATGCCGGCATCTGGAAGAATTCGGGGGCCAAACTCAATCTGGTGGATACCTCATTGTCCAGTGCTGGAGACTTCAGTGCGACAACTTTCCCGGCTGGAGTTTCAGACGGAGTGGATTGGGGACTGAGCGCCCAACTGCATGAGGTGGCGCGCGTGATTCGAGCCCAGAGCCAGATCGGGGATGCCCGCCAACTTTTTTTTGTTGAAATCGGTGGTTTCGACACCCATGACGGGGAGTTGGCTACCCAGGCCAAATTACTGGGCTTCGTCAGCCAGTATGTAAACGCCTTCATGAATGCGATGACCCAGATCAACATGCAGAACAATGTCACCTTGTTTACCATGTCTGACTTTGGTCGTACCTTGTCCCCTAATAATGACGGGGCAGATCACGGCTGGGGCAATCATCACATGGTGGTCGGTGGGGCGGTGCAAGGCGGACGGTTCTACGGAAGCGTGCCCAGCCTTGTTCTCGGCGGCATCAATGATTACGGGTATGGCCGCATGGTCCCTACGACATCCAGCGATCAGTATGCGGCGACTCTTGCCACGTGGTTTGGCACCGCTCCTGCCGACCTTGCCAATATCTTCCCCAATTTGGCCAACTTCAGTTCGAGCAACCTCGGCTT
>CAIPBT010000117.1 GCA_903863375.1 uncultured Ferrovum sp. | reverse complement strand
CTGACCGCCATCGATGGCCGGACGGCACAACCAGCCGATTTCAAGGATCCACAGGCGCGTGCCCTGCTGGATCGCGAGGCCAATCTGAGCTGGGCGGCCGAGCCCAATCCGGACAATCGGCTGGTGGCAGGGCAGTGGTGGCCGCAGGCACCGGCCGATGCTGGCCTGTCGCTGGAGCGAGGCTTCGCCGACCACCTCGGGCTGCATGTCGGTAGCCTGCTGCGGTTTGATGTTGCCGGCGTACCGTTCGAGTCGCGGGTGGCCAGCATCCGCACGGTGCGCTGGGATTCCTTCCAGCCCAACTTTTTTGTGCTGGTGCGGCCGGGCCTGCTCGATGGGCAGAGCGTGAGCTATCTCGGCAGTTTCCGCATTTCGCCGGACGATACCCGGCTTGCCGATGCGCTGGTGGATGCCTTCCCGCAAACCACGCTGATCGATACCGGCGCGCTGATCCAGCAGGTGCGTTCGCTGACCGACCAGGTGGTGCTGGCGATCGAACTGGTCTTTGCGTTCAGCCTGCTGGCGGGGCTTGCCGTGCTGCTGGCTGGGCTTGGGGCCACTCACGACGAGCGTCTGCGCGAAGGTGCCTTGCTGCGCGCCCTCGGGGCGACCCGGGCACAGCTGAGCCGGCTGCAGTCGATTGAATTCAGCCTGCTGGGCCTGGCCGCCGGCCTGGCCGCCGCCGTGGCAGCGCTGGCCGTCAGTTATGCGGCCAGTACGTTCTGGCTGGATCTGCCGTGGCACCCTGACCTGCGCATTCCGGTGCTGGGGGGGCTGGCTGGCGTTGTGCTGGTGCGTGTTTCCGCGGCCTGGTCACTACGCGGTCTGAGCCGCGACCTGCCGGCGGCATCGCTGCGCCTGTTGCGTTGAATTCCGGCGGTCGCTGAATTCCGGCAGTCGCCGGATTCCCGCTAGCGCTGTATTCCGGCCGACTCTGAATTCCGGCAGACCTGGCGCTCTTCGCCGGCAGCCGCGGTTCAGAAGACGCCGTGCCAGAATTCCCACCACTGGCTTGGTGCCTCGGCATCGGACAGGAAGCGCGACTGCGGGAAGTTCTTCTGCAGGGTAAGCAGGCTGTCGTGCTCCAGATCGGTCAGTCCAATTTCGTGATAACAGCGCACCATCAGATACAGCGCCTGCTCCGCGCCCGGCGCGCGCGGAAAATCCTTCACCACGACCTGCGCCCGGTTCACGGCGGCAAGCCAGGCACCGCGCCGATAGTAGTAATCCGCCACGTGAACTTCGTGGCTGGCGAGGTTGTTCTGCAGGTACACCATGCGCTTGCCGGCATCCTCCGCATAGCGGCTCAGCGGGTAGCGCGTGATCAGTTCCTTGAAGGTGTCAAACGCTTCCCGGGCAGCCTTGATGTCGCGCTCGGACAGGTCCTGGCCGGAAATCGAGCTGAAGTAGCCGAAGTCATCCTTGAAGTTGGCCAGGCCCTTCACGTAGTAGGCGTAGTCGATGTTGACGTGGTTCGGATGCGCCTTGATGAAGCGGTCAGCGGTGGCGATCGCATTGGCCGATTCGCCCTGCTTGTACTGGGCATACGCCATTTCCAGGTCGGCCTGCTGGGCAAACTGGCCGTACGGGTAGCGGGCTTCCAGCTGCTCGTAGAGTTTTACCGCGCGCTCGTAGTTGGCGCTGCTGAGTTCGTCCTTGGCGTCCTGGTACATCTTCGCCACCCCAGGATCCTTGTCTTTCCGGGGGGCGCTGTCGGACCAGGGCCACAGGCTGCACGCCGAGAGCAGCAGGGCGCCAAGGAATGGCACTGCGAAACCGGTTACACTTTTAGACATGCCATCTCTACACCGAAGCGGGTTGTCGGTCCGGCGCAGCCCCGTTCAGGGTGATCCGGTCTTGTCGACCTTGGAGTATAACAGGCCGTCCCGGTCCGCCGGGATGCCCGCGCGGTGAGTGGTCGGCCCGGTACGGCTGGTCCGGCAGCGGCAGCGGCCGGCGAGCCGGCGGTGGCGTCGGCGTTGGCGGGAGACCAGACCGACGACCTGGATGGGGATCTCGACAGCGACGTCGTCAGCCCAGTGGCGGCCGTTGCCTTGCGCCGGCAGATTCCGTCGACACTCGCCGGCCTGCGCGCCGACCTGGCCCTGGGCTCGCTGTTTCCGGAATTCTCGCGCAGTCGCATCCAGAGCTGGATGCGCGCGGGCCTTGTTTCGGTGGACGGCAGATCGCTGACCCTGCGCGAAAAGGTCTGGCCCGGTGGATGGGTCACACTGCCGGAACCGCCGGACGTCGACGGCATGGCGGTGTTGCCGCAAGCGGTTCCGCTGAAGGTGATCTTCGAAGACCAGACACTCCTGGTGTTGCACAAGCCGGCGGGCCTCGTGGTGCACCCTGGCAACGGCAACCCGGGCGGCACGATCCAGAATGGCCTGCTGTATCGCGATCCTGCACTCGCCAAAGTGCCGCGGGCTGGCATTGTGCACCGGCTCGACAAGGACACCTCCGGCCTGATGGTGGTGGCACGGACACTGGAAGCGCATGCCGACCTGGTACGACAGCTGCAGGCGCGCACCGTACGGCGCCACTACCACGCCCTGGTGCACGGCGGATTGTCCGGTCCCGGCACGGTGGACGCGCCGGTGGGACGCCATCCCAGCCAGCGCACGCGCATGGCCGTGGTGGCCAGCGGCCGGCCGGCGATCACGCACTACACCCCGGTGGCGGTCCATGGCCCCTTCACGCTGGTGGAATGCCGCCTGGAAACCGGACGTACGCATCAGATCCGGGTGCACATGCAGCATATCGGCCATCCTCTGGTCGGCGACCCGGTCTACGCTGCTGGGGCACCGACGCAGCGACAGTGGCCGGATGCCGCCCGCCGCTTCGCCCGCCAGGCCCTGCATGCCTTCCGGCTGGGCCTGATCCATCCGGCGAGCGGCGCCGAACTGGTGTGGCAGATCGATCTGGAAGCGGATCTCGCCCACCTGCTGGAGGATCTCGATGCGGGCTGAGCCGGAGGCGATCCATCCGGCGTGGATCCGTCCCGACTGGTCGGCGCCGGCCAATGTGCACGCCTTCACCACCACCCGTCAGGGCGGGGTCAGTGCGGGCCCCTGGCAGGGGCTCAATCTGGGCGCGCGCTGCGGTGATCTTGCCAGTGCGGTCGACCGCAACCGCCTGCGCTTGTGCCGCGCGTTGCCGGGTGCGCCGGGCTGGGTGCACCAGGTGCACGGCGTGGCGGTGGCGGCGTTGCCCGCCGGGCAGGATGGCACGGCGGATGCCAGCTGGACGGCGGCCGAGGATACGGTCTGTGCCATCCTGACCGCCGACTGTCTGCCGGTGCTGTTCTGTGATGTCGGCGGCAGCTGCGTGGCGGCGGCGCATGCCGGTTGGCGCGGTCTGCTGGAGGGTGTGCTGGAGGCCACCGTGGCGGCCTTGCCGGTGCCGCCGGCGCAGGTGCTCGCCTGGCTGGGGCCGGCAATCGGGCAGGCCGCCTTTGAAGTGGGACCGGAGGTGCGCGACGCCTTCGTCGGGCGCGATGCCGCCGCCAGCGCGGCGTTTGTGCCTGGTCGCGGCGACCGCTGGCAGGCCGATCTGTATGCCCTCGCGCGTCAGCGTCTGGCGCACCTCGGGCTGTTGCAGGTCAGTGGCGGTGGGTGGTGCACCTTCAGCGACCCGGCGCGCTTCTACTCCTACCGACGGGATGGCGTGACCGGACGGATGGCGACCGTCGTCTGGCGGACGGGCGCGGTACAAT
>CAIPBT010000116.1 GCA_903863375.1 uncultured Ferrovum sp. | reverse complement strand
GCTTGTCTGCTTGTCTGCTTGTCTTCGGTGATCGGTGATCGGGGACCGGATGGCCGGGAGACCGGTGGCCGGGAAACCGGATGACCAGGTCAGCCAGCCGCCGTCGCCGTCGCCGTCGCCGTCGCCACCGGGCTAACGCTCCCTGCGCCGGCTGCCCCGGCCGTAACCTGCAGCACCCCCTCGGCGCGCGCAGCCTCGGCCAGCAATTCGGACAACGGCGGCAACTGGTTGTCCCGCTCGATCAGCGTTGGCAGGGCGCCGAAGCGGGCAACGGCCTGCTCGAACAGGGTCCAGACGGCTGTGCAGACCGGCGTGCCGTGGGTGTCGACCAGCCCCCACGGTGTGATCTCGTGGCCTCCCAGATGAAATTCACCTGGCAGGTCGACCGGAATGCCGGCGATGAAATCCTCGGCGGCAAATCCGTGATTGCAGGCATTCACATACACATTGTTGAGGTCGAGCAGCAGGCCACAACCCGCTTCGCGGCACACCGCTGTGGCGAAGGCCCACTCGGTCAGCGTGTCCTGCTGGAACCGCACATAGCAGGAGACGTTTTCAATCAGGATGCGCCGGCCCAGCTGATCCTGCACGATGGCGATCCGTTCAGCCAAATGGCGCACGGCCTCGTCTGTGTAGGGCATCGGCAGCAGGTCGTTGCTGTGCCATCCCTCGACGGCTCCCCAGCACAAGTGCTCGGAGATTTGCGCCGGTGCGAGGCGGCGTTCCAGACGTGCCAGCGCTGCCAGGTGGTCGCGGTCGAGTGGTGCTACCGAACCCAAGGCCATACCCACACCGTGCAGGCTGACCGGATACCGTTCGGCCAGCCGGTCCAGCTGGCGCAGGGCCGGCCCGCCCTCGGCGAAGAAATTTTCACTATGCACCTCTACCCAGGCCGGCTGCGCCGGACCAGACTGCAGGGCAGAGTAATGTGCCGCCCGCGCGCCGATGCCGGCACAGGGCGGCAGCGACATCACTTCTTTTCGTCCTTTGCGGCAGCAGCCGGTGCGGAAATCGATCCGCCCAGCTTTTCACACGTGCCCTTGGCCACGCGCTTCCACTCGGCCGGGTCGTTATCGATCTTGGCCTGACCGGCGCAGCTATGGGCGGTGTTGCCGCAATCATTGGCTGCCTTCTTGGCGATGCCGAAGCAGCGCTCGGTGCCTTCGGCCGCTGCCGGGGTGGCGATGGCCAAGGTGCCCAGACCGACGATGGCAGCCAGGGCGGTGGCGATGGTGACCTGATGCTTCATGAACCGATTCTCCTGTTGAAAATGAATCTGCCACGCAATCTGGCAGAACAGCATGACATGCCTGAGCATAGTCAAAACCCGACAGGTTTCCAGCCTGCATAGGCCAAATGCTGGCATTGACCGGTGGCCCTGTCATCCGATTCCCCGACGCGAGCCTGTACAATCGCGCGGAAGAAGCCTGACCTGGCTGCATGCCAGCCCCGTTCAGACGCCTGCCCCGAACCTCTCAGCCCGGACCCAACGCCCATGCCTGTTTCCACCAACGCCGACCAGAAAGCCAAGGTTCTGATCGAAGCCCTGCCCTACATCCAGCGATTCCATGGCAAGACCATCGTCGTGAAGTATGGCGGCAACGCGATGACAGACATCAATCTGCAGGAAGGGTTCGCCCGTGACATCGTGCTGCTGAAACTGGTGGGCATGAACCCCGTGGTGGTGCACGGCGGCGGTCCGCAGATCGGTGCGATCCTGAGCCGGGTGGGCAAGCAGAGCGAGTTCATCCAGGGCATGCGTGTGACGGACGAGGAGACTCTCGACATCGTCGAAATGGTGCTGGGCGGCCTGGTCAACCAGGACATCGTCACCTACATCAACAAGCAGGGCGGCCATGCCGTTGGCCTGACCGGCAAGGACGGCAACTTCATCCACGCCCGCAAGCTGATGCTGAGCAACCCCACCACCGGCGAGGAAGACATCGACATCGGCCAGGTGGGAGAAGTGGTGCGCATCGAACCCGAGATCATCAACCTGCTGTCCAGCCGCAACTTCATTCCGGTGATTGCGCCGCTGGGCGTGGGTGAGCAGGGCGAGGCCTACAACATCAACGCCGACCTGGTCGCTGGCAAGCTGGCCATCACCCTGCAGGCGGAAAAACTGCTGCTGCTGACCAATACGGCCGGCGTGCTCGACAAGGAAGGCAATGTGCTCACCGGCCTGAATGCCAGCCGGGTGCAGGCCCTGATCGCTGATGGCACCATCTCTGGCGGTATGCTGCCGAAGGTGGCGTGTGCGCTGGATGCCGTGCAGAACGGCGTGCGCACCTCGCACATCATCGATGGTCGCGTGCCCCATGCGGTGCTGCTGGAAGTGCTGACCGATGAAGGCATCGGCACGCTGATCCGGGGCGCGGCTGCCAATCGCGCCATGGTCTGACCGCTGGCGTGACGGGCGCAGGGTTCCGGTGGCCGGCCCCGCTTGGGGGTGGCCGGCCTGAGCCAGCGCGACCTGAGCCGGCGCGGCCCGGGCTCGCTGGCGGGTCACCCCATCCGGCAGACGGATGACCTCAGCCCGGTGCCAGCCGCAGGATCGCGTTGCGGTTGGTCGGACTGAAGACGCGACGGGCTGCTTCAGCCTGCGGCAGCCAGCACTGGGCAATATGCTCGTCGGGTGCCAGGCGCACCGGCAGCGCGGCAGGAATGCACAGGCTGAACACATGCTCGAGATTACGCGTCACCCCCGGCGCGTAGCGGTGCCGCCATTCTGGAAAGATCTCGTACCAGGTGGATTCCTGCCAGTCGCGCAGCACATGACCGTCACCGCTTGCATCCAGCCCGGTCTCTTCCGCCACTTCCCGGATGGCGGTGTCGCGCGGAGACTCGCCGGGCGCGTCCAGACTGCCGGTGACCGACTGCCAGAAACCGGGGTGTTTCGCACGTTCGATCAGCAACACTTGCAGGTCAGGCGTGTGGATCACCACCAGCACTGATTCAGGAATCTTGTAGGGCACCGCCCCTCCGTCTTGGCCTTCACGGAGAGACAGACTGTGGCCGACCCGCAGGGTTCCGGGCACGCTGGCGCGCCCGGTGCGTGCCCGGCGGCCCCGTCAGCGCAGCTTGATGTGCAGCTCGCGTAACTGCTTTTCGTCAACCGGGCTCGGGGCGTCGGTCAACAGGCACTGCGCCCGCTGGGTTTTCGGGAAGGCGATCACGTCGCGGATCTGTTCGGCCCCGGTCATCATGGCAGTCAGCCGGTCGAAGCCGAACGCAATGCCGCCATGGGGCGGGGCACCATACTGCAAGGCATCGAGCAGGAAGCCAAACTTTGCCCGTGCCTCTTCCGCCCCGATGTTGAGCGCCCGGAACACCGCCGACTGCACTTCCTCGCGATGGATGCGGACCGAGCCGCCGCCGATTTCCCAGCCATTCAGCACCACATCGTAGGCCCGGGCAATCGCCTTGCCCGGATCGCTTTCGATATAGGCTTCGTGGCCGGCTTTCGGTGCCGTGAACGGGTGGTGCAGGGCCACCCAGCGCTGGTCTTCCGGGTCGTATTCGAACATCGGGAAATCCACCACCCACAGCGGCTTCCAGCCCCCGGTAGAAAACCCGCGCTCATGCCCCACCTTCAGGCGCAGCGCCCCGAGGGCGTCACAGACCACCTTGAAGGTGTCGGCGGCAAAGAACATCAGGTCGCCGTTCTGCGCGCCGGTGCGCCGCAGAATTTCGGCCAGCACCGTTTCCGGCAGGAACTTCACGATCGGCGACTGCAGGCCGGTCTCGTTCACTTGGGTGGCATCGTTGACCTTGATGTACGCCAGGCCCTTGGCCCCATAGATCGCCACGAAGGTGGTGTAGTCGTCGATCTCCTTGCGGCTGATCGCGGCTCCGCCCGGCACCCGCAGGGCGGCCACCCGGCCATTCGGCAGATCGGCCGCGGCACGGAAGACCTTGAAGTCGACAGTCTTCATCAGGTCGGTCAGCTCGGTGAATTCCAGCGGAATGCGCAGGTCAGGCTTGTCCGAACCGAAGCGGTGCATGGCTTCGTGCCAGCTCATGCGCGGAAATTCCGCCGGCAGGTCAACGTCGATCACCTGCTTAAACAGGTCACGCACCAGATGTTCCATCAGGGCCGTAATCTCGACCTCGTCCATGAACGAGGTCTCAATATCGATCTGGGTGAACTCCGGCTGGCGGTCGGCGCGCAGATCTTCATCCCGGAAACATTTGGTGATCTGGTAGTAGCGATCAAAGCCCGACACCATCAGCAGCTGCTTGAACAGCTGGGGCGATTGCGGCAGGGCAAAGAACTGGCCGTCATGCACGCGCGAGGGCACCAGGTAATCCCGCGCACCCTCCGGCGTCGACTTGGTGAGCATCGGCGTCTCGATGTCGATGAAGCCGTTCTCGTCGAGGAATTTCCGTACCGTCATCGCCGCCTTGTAGCGCAGCCGGAAGTTGCGTTGCATCACCGGGCGGCGCAAGTCCAGGTACCGGTGCGTCAGGCGCACCGTTTCGGACAGGTTTTCCTCGTCCATCTGAAAGGGCGGCGTGAGCGAAGGGTTCAGCACCACGATGCTGTCCGCCAGCACCTCGATCTCGCCACTGCGCAGCGCGCTGTTCACGGTGCCCTCGGGGCGCAGACGCACCCGGCCAACCACCTGCAGCACGAACTCGGTGCGCACGCTTTCGGCGGTGGCAAAGGTGGCGACGTTGTCGGGATCGGACACCACCTGCACCAGCCCCTCGCGGTCACGCAGGTCAATGAAGATCACCCCACCATGATCCCGGCGGCGGTGTGCCCAGCCCTGCAGGGTGACGGTCTGGCCCAGAAAACGCCGGTCAATGGCGCCACAATAATCGGTACGCATGGAACACTCGGACAAAAGACAACGGTGAAAATCAGGGGTGCGGCGTTTGCGGCAGGTTGTCCGGAGACAGCGGTGCCGCCTCCGGGCCAACCACCCCCATGGAGATGACGTACTTCAGGGCGTTGTCGACGCTCATCGACAGCTCGATCACGTCGCTGCGCGGCATGATCAGAAAAAAACCGGATGTCGGGTTGGGCGTGGTCGGCACGTATACGCTGACGTGTTCCCCTGGCAGCGCCCGTCCGACCTCGCCGCCCACCACCCCGGTCTGGAAGGCGATGGTCCAGCAGCCTGCCCGGGGATACTGCACCAGCAGGGCTTGCCGGAACGCCTGTCCTTCGCTCGAGAACAGGGTCTCGCTAACCTGCTTCACTCCGCCGTAAATCGACTTCACCACCGGGATGTGCACCAGCACCTGTTCGCCCAGCCGCAACAGGCGGCGCCCGACGTAATTGGCCGCAATCATGCCGGTGAGCAGCACCACACTCAGCGTCACCAGCAGCCCGAAGCCGGGCAGGTCGTGCCCGGTCAGCGCCTGCGGCCGCCAGGACAGGGGCATCAGCGAGAGTGACTGGTCCGTCGTGACCACGATGAACCGCAGCACCCATAGCGTGATGCCCAGCGGGATCCAGACCAGCAAGCCCGCGATGAAGTAGCGTCTCATCCAGCCGCCGGGGTGTTCGGTGTGGCGGCGCCAGTGCCGCTGGTGGCAGCCGTTCCCGCGGAGGCCGCGGTGGAGGCTGCCGTGGTCGCAGCACCACCGTGGCCGTCAGCCGCCTTGCCAGTGGAAGACTGAGCCACTGCGGCCTTGCCTTCCGCTGCCATGCCCTCGGAGGATTTGCCATCGCTGCCGGCGGGCGCGTCGCCGCCCTCCAGTTTCGGGCCGGTCGCCGGTGCTGCCGTACCGCCGCCACCCCGGAAATCGGTGACATACCAGCCCGAGCCTTTCAGCTGGAAACCGGCGGCGGTCAGTTTTTTCTGCAGGGCCTGCGCGTGGCAGGCCGGGCATTCCACCGGAGCCGGGGCCGACACCTTCTGCAACACTTCCAGTTCGTGCCCGCAGGCACTACAGCGAAATTCGTATAACGGCATGGGTAGACACTCCCGACAATCGTTCAAGTATAACGGAAGACGCGGTGGCTCCCACGTCCGCGCCCGGCCGGGCGTTTTGGCACGCCCATCCGGCGGGGTAGCGCCATTTGCTGACCAACGGATGTGCCGAACCAAAGCACCCGTCCGCCACTCTAGATGGATTCTGTTTCCCGGAAACTCAAGTCATGCGTCTTTCCCGACCCGCTCTCTCGCTGCGCGCGCCGTTCTATCGGCTGGTTCTGTTCTTGACCATCGCGACCGGCGGCATGACAAACATGGTCGCTTCGGTGCGCGCCGCCGAGGCCCCGGCAGCGCCCCTGCCCGCTGGCGTCACCCGTGGCGTTTCGGTCGAAGGCGTGGACGAATATCATCTGGCCAACGGCCTGACCGTGCTGCTGGCGCCAGACCCCGGCAAGGCCACCATCACGGTGAATGTGACCTACCGGGTGGGATCGCGGCACGAGAACTACGGCGAAACCGGCATGGCCCACCTGCTGGAACACATGCTGTTCAAGGGCACGCCCAACCATCCGGACATCCCCGGCGGCCTCACCCGCCATGGCATGCGGCCGAATGGCACCACCTGGTATGACCGCACCAACTACTTCGAAACGTTTCCGGCAACCGCCGAGAACCTGAGCTGGGCCCTCGACATGGAGGCCGACCGGATGGTGCATTCGAAGGTGGCCCGCAGCGACCTGGACAGCGAGATGACCGTAGTCCGCAACGAGATGGAGCGCGGCGAGAATTCGCCCGAGACCATCCTGTCCGAACGGAGCATGGCGGCGGCCTTCAACTGGCACAACTACGGCAAGTCGACGATCGGTGCCCGCTCGGATGTCGAGGGGGTCGACATCAGCCACCTGCAGGCTTTCTATCGCACTTGGTATCAACCCGACAATGCCGTGCTGGTGGTTGCCGGCCGCATCGACCCAGCGGCGGTGCTGCAGGAAGTGGCCCGCGATTTTGGCAGCATCCCCCGCCCAACCCGGGTGCTGCGCAAGACTTACACGGTCGAACCAGTGCAGGATGGCGAGCGGCTGGTGGTGCTGCGCCGGGCTGGGGATGTGCAGCATGTGAACATCGTGTATCACACCGTGTCTGCCGTCTCGGCCGACTTTCCGGCCGTGCAGGTGCTGGCCGCGATCCTGGGCGACACGCCCTCCGGCCGCCTGCACCGCGAGTTGACCGCCAAGGGTCTGGCAACCGATACCGGGGCGATGGTCTACGCCCTGGCCGAACCAGGCATGCTGGAGTGCAGCATTGACCTGCGCCAGGACCAGTCGATTGCCAAGGCCGAACAGGTTGCGCTGCAGGTGCTCGAGGACATCGCCCATGCCCCGGTGACCGAACAGGAAGTGGAGCAGGCACGCAAACGCCTGCTGACCCAGATCGACCAGACCTTTGCCGACCCGGAACACTTCGGCGTTGCACTGTCCGGCGCTATCGCCGCCGGTGACTGGCGCCTGTTCTTCATCCAGCGCGACGATCTGCGCAAGGTGCGCGCAGCCGACGTCCAACGGGTGGCCGAAGCCTGGCTCAAGCCGAGCAACCGCACGCTGGGACGTTTCCTGCCGGAGGAGGCCAGTGCCCGGGCGCCGGTTGCCGGCCCCGACAACCTCGCTGCCCGCCTGGCCACCTTCCATCCGGGCGCTGCCGTCGCGCAGGGCGAGCGCTTCGATGCCACCCCGGAGGCGATCGAACAGCGCCTGCAGCGCAGCGCCCTCAAAGGCGGGCTGAAGCTTGCCCTGCTGCCAAAAACCAACCGCGGCGGCACCGTGTCGGCCCGGCTCGCCTTGCATTGGGGTACGGCACAATCCCTGTTCGGTCAGGCTGAAGTGGGGCAGTTTGCCGCCAGCCTGATCGATCGAGGTGGTGCCGGTCTCACGCGCCAGCAGATCCGTGAACGCTTCGACCAGCTGCAGGCCCGCGTCTCGATCGGCGGCTCTGCCAGTGGCGTGGCCGTTGGCATCGAGACCGTGCGCGACAACCTGCCGGAAGTGCTGCGGCTGGTCGGCCGCCTCTTGCGCGAGCCCGCCTATCCAGAGGCCGAATTTCAGCAACAGAAAACCGAAGTGCTGGCGGGTATCGAGGAAAGCCGCAAAGAACCCCAGTCCGTCGCCATGAATGCGTTGGGCCAGCATCTGGACCACTATCCGGCGGGTGACCTGCGCCACGCCACCACCATCGAGGAAGACCTGAAAAACGCTCAGTCGGTCAGCCGTGACCAGGTGGTGGCTTTCCACCAGCGCTTCTTCGCGGCGGCGCATGGCGAGCTTGGGGTGGTCGGCGACTTCGACCCGGCGGCGGTCACCTCGGCGGTGGATGGTGCGCTGGGCAACTGGCCCACCAGCGAGCCCTACGAGGTGGTAAGCGAATCGTTCGCGCCCCCCCGCCCGGCCGTGCTGATGCTCGAGACGCCAGACAAGGCCAACGCCTTCTTCTACGCCCGCATGGCCCTGCCCTTGCGCGACGATGCGGCCGACGCCCCGCTGCTCGCCCTGGCCAACTTCATCCTAGGCGAGGGCTTCCTCAATTCCCGCCTGGCCACGCGCATCCGCCAGAAAGAAGGTCTGAGCTATGGTGTCGGGTCGATGCTGCACCTGAATCGGGACGTGGCTGCCAGCGATTTCAGCGCCTATGCCATCTATGCCCCGGAAAACCGCGTCCGCCTGGAGCAGGCTTTCCGTGAAGAGCTGGCCCGCGTGCTGCGCGACGGCTACAGCGCGGAAGAGGTCGAGGCCGCCAAGCAGGCCCTGCTGCAGAACCGCAAGCTGGGCCGGGCGCAGGATGGTGGGCTGGCCGGGCTGCTGACCGATTACACCCGGCTGGGCCGCACCATGGCCTTCTCGGCGCAGAGTGATGCCCGGATTGCAGCGGCAACGCCAGACGAGCTGAACGCGACCTTGCGCCGTTACCTCGATCCTGCTCAGCTCACCCTGGTGTTTGCCGGCGACTTCAAGGGGAAGGTGGCGGCGATGGGAACTGCGAAGGCGACGGCGGCAACCGCACCGCGTTGAGCGCCTGCATCAGCGCCACGTGATCGAGGGGCTTGTGCAGCAAGCCCTGAAAACCGGTGGATTGCAGGCGGCTGCGATCCACCCCGGCACCATCGGCCGTGATCGCAAAGATGGGCAACTCTGTCGCCGAGACCAGCAGACGGATCTGACGGACGGCCTGATACCCGTCCATGCCAGGCATCTGCAAATCCATCAGCACCACATCCAGTTCCGCCGCGCGCTCACGCACGGTGGCGACGGCCTCCATGCCGTCGCGGGCCAGGGTGACCTGGATGTTTTCCAGCCCCAGCACTTCCTGCAACAATTGTCTGTTCAGGGCATGGTCGTCCACCACCAGGCAATGCAGACGGTGGGCCGCGGCAAGCGCCGCCGGCTGCGACATGGCTGCGGGCCCTGCCTGGTGCTTGCCGTTCGTTGCCGGCCGCTCCCCTCCAGCGGCCGCTGAATCAAGATCACCCGGAACGCCGGAGCGGTCGATCGCGACCTTGGCCGGGAAGGTGACCGGCGCGGCGGGATGGCCAGACGCGACCTGACCGGGCCAAACCGTCAACGCGGCCGAACCTGGCGTGCCCTGGTCATCGACCGCCGGCATTGCTTCACGCAGGGCCGCCTGTTCTGCCGCCGCCCAATGCAAATCCTCGCTGGCACCGTATCCCAGGGTGTGATCCTGATGCAGGGACAACAGCAGGCTGGTCTGGGCCGGCCCTGTCAGCAGGCGCAACTGACAGCGACGCACGCCATCGCTGACGCTGAGTTGGTCGCCGCCTCGTCCGGCCAGCAATTGCGCCGCTGCCTCGGAAACACCGGGAATCGGAAAGGATGCTGAGCCGAGCAGCTCCAGCCGCTGGATGCTGGCGGCGGTCATCAACAGCTGGTCGGCAAAGTCTGCACTGGCATATAGGCAGCGGCCCTCGCTGGAAAACAGAGCTAAGGGAAACGGGTTGGCGGCGAGCAGGGCATCGCGCAGCCGCAACTCCACGCCGAGCTGCTGCATGAGCGGCACGTCTCCGGCCCCTTCTTCTGCGCCCAAGGGGGTCTGCCACAGGTTCGCCCGCAGCGCTTGCAGCCCCTGCCGGATCTGCACAGACTGCTGACGGAACCGCTGCATCACAAACACCATGCCCAGGCTCATCAGGGCAAACACCAGGGCCAGGACGGCACGCCCCTCCACCGCCGGCAGCGGGGTGGGCAGATCGAGCCCGAGCAGCAGCCACTCGGCGCAGCCCAGGGAGAGGCACAAGGTCAGCAGTCCGCCCGTCAGCCCACAGAACCAGGCGGCCGCCGCCACGGCAGGCAGATAGAGCAGCCACGCAAACGGGGCGATGACATCCCACAGCAAGGTCTGCAGCAAGGTAACCGCCACGGGCAGCAGCACCGGCAGCACCACATCGCCAAACGGTACTGTGTCCTGCCGGGGATCGTCAGGCAGGTCGAGTTGCACGTCGCGCAGCCAAAGAAAATGTTGCGCTGGCAGGCCCGCAATCTGCCGGCCAGACCCAGCTCTCAGGGCATAGGTACAAAGGTCAACACAACCGCGTTCTCGGCGCGATTGGTGTGATGATGCGGACGCAACCGGTTGGCCGGCACACCTAGCCGCACCAATTCATCCATCACCACACTGGCCCGAACAACCGCAGCATCCTTGGCGTTGTTGATCTTCTTGCCGTCGCAGTACCCATCTACCTGAATGCTCTCTGCCATCCTGATCTGTTGCAGATGAGTGGCGAGCGCGCGCCGCGCCTTTGCCGTTAACGTGATGCCCATCTCGGGAAAGACAAGACGGACACGAACCTGAGACCGGTACGGGCTAGCCCAGGTTAGGGACTCAGCGACGCCCGCAACATCACCATGAATTACAGGCGGTATGACCTCCAGAGCAGGTTCATCCATGACGGGAAATACCGGCAAGCGGCGTGGTGCGGCGACCGGGTCCGGCGAAGGAGGCGCGGGGGTCGCACAAGCCACCAGGAGCGATGCCGCCACAACCGAAAATCGCGAAGACACCGACGCGCCGACGAACCTCCCCAAAACCCTTGGGAGAGATAACGAAGGGCGCTTCCCATACGACTTGGATGCAGACATGGCTCGTTACGGCTGATCTTCGATGATTTCAATCACACCAAAGCCCGACAACATATAAAAAGAGACCTTCCGCATATCGAACAGCACGGCGGGCTTGGGGTCGGAAATACAATGGACCCTGAATTCCCTTTCCTGCTCCATCAGATCCAAGGAGGCGTCCAGATCCGCCGTAACAAAGCAGAGATGATAGACGATGCCGTCCGGATGGACTTCCAGCAGACGGTCGAGAGGCCCTGCTCCCGTCCCCGGACATATGATCTCCACCGAAGGCATAACCGGATGATACGCCATGGTCAGCCTGACATTTTGCAAAGGATCATGAATCAGCGGCTCTACCGCGTATCCCAGCGCAGACAGAAAAGAGGTGGCTGCCGCAGGATCTTTAACACCTAGCCCCATATGGTGAAAACTAAGTCCGTAGCGGTTGAAATCCCGGCTGTACTTGAGCTCCGCGCTGATGTGGGGAAGTGACGACATGTCCGCCTACTAGGCCAACTTTTTTTCGATCAGGCTGATGAAGTCACCGACATTTTTCATCCCTCGCACGTCCCTCGTGGCGATGCGGATGGAAAATGCTTTTTCAACCGCCAAAATAAGGTTGATGTGCGCAAGCGAATCCCACCCGGGAACATCCGCAGCCGTGAGTTCAGGAGAGAGGACCAGATCCGGACTGTTCAGACGTTGGCGGAAGACCGTCGTCAGTGTGGCAACAACTTCGTCGTGGTTCATGCGCATTCCTTTGATTTGGTCGATTCAGCCCTGATCAAAGCTCATCAGCAATCAGGGTTATGTAAGATTTTTGCGGGATGTATTCGGACACAGGCATGGACCACGTGACCTTCCCACCCTCATCCGCCTCATGCTCAGTGAAACCGAAACCGGCATAGAACTGTCGGACCATTTCGTTTTTGGCAGTCGGGACATAATGGCCAATCACGGTGTTCAAGCCAAGTTGCGCTGCCTTTTCAAAGATACGGTTCATTGCAAACTGTTCAACAGTACGCTTCAGCACACGGCAACTCATGAGATACTCCTCGATCACCAATGCGTCAGTGTCGAGGCGCAGAACGATGACCGATATCAGACCATAGTCCCCAAACTTGTCACGCAGCGTTATCGTGAAAGGTAAGTAGGTGGAATCAGTGGCAAGGGCTCCACACTGCGCTTCATTGTATCGGTTGGTTACGAGATTGAACTGGTTGCTACGCTGGATCAACTGCGCGATACGAGCCAAGTTGGCAGGCTTGAAGTGCTCTAATGACAGTTGCATCGTCAGCGATTGAAGGTACTCACCAACATCGGTATAGCGGGATTTCGTGAGCTCCCGCTGCGCCTCGTCACGATATTGCTCACCCCGTTTGGAGTCGGCTGCAGAATAGGATGCAGTCTCAAAAAGATTGAGTCGCGCTAGGATGCCGAGGTACTCGGTCGGGTCATCTGACAATTCCGGCACAATGACACCCGGGAGATACTGCCTTACGATGTTGCGCTCAAACGGATTGTCATCAATAAAAACAATCGAATCATATCCGATATTCAATATACGTTGAATCGTGCGAAGATTATCGGCCTTATTCTCCCAATTGGCAATAAATACCGAAATATCAGACTCTTTCAGCACCATCTCCGGATGCTCGCGGAAAGGAAGCAGGGCGTTGCTTTCTTCGTTCTTGCTTACTACCGCGAGGATGATTCCCCGTCGTTTAAGGTCAGCAATAAAGCGCTGAAATGACACAAAGGATTCACCTTCGTCATAACCACCCAACACAATGCCGCCCACACCGTCGTCGCCGATAATACCTCCCCACAAGGTATTGTCCAGGTCCAAGGCAACACATTTCACGAAAAATCCCGACGACGCCATGACGACATCGAGCATAGCCTGGGCAACCAGCGGCAAGTAATCCAAGGCGCACAGGGTTTTTGACATGGCCCAGCGCCCAGCGTCGAACCATTGACGCCGCCCAATTTCTGCGGCGAGGTGATCCAGATCGCACAACTGGACGCTCTTGGAGTTGCGAGCGGCTTCAACCAGCCCCTGGTTGATCGCTGCAAAAACCGACCCCATGGACTCAGGCTGCTTGAGTTCGAAGTTGCCAAACGCCCTCTCCGAAGGAATGACGTACGTGGACTGAATGATGGTCGCATTACACTGGAGGGCCACGGCCTCCCAAAGGCCGCGATATCGGTCGACCATCGCCGCGACAAAGCCTGCACGTTCCTGTGAATTATAAAATTTCGCCTTCAGCTTCTCAGAAGCAACCATGATGGCGATGAATTCCGGTTGGGCACGATACAGCCCCGAATCACCGTCGTGGACTTCGAGATCGATCGAATCGTAGTCAGCTTCGTAAATATCCAGATCGACGCCATGTTCGGCGCCCAGCACGCGCAGCAGCTGTACTAGATGTTGCGTTGCAAAATCCGCCAGGATAGCGAGCCGTATGCGCCGCTTACAATGGGCGGTACTCAAATCAGCCGCCCGGGCCATCAATTCAAGATAATCGTGGGACACCCTCAGGTTCAGCACAGTTGCGGATCCTCTTCAGCGAATGTTGTTTCCGGACGATGACCGCCACTCAAAGCCTGGAGCCTTTTTCACCATCGTCCAGCTTGGCCAGATTTCCAGACAATGATTTTCCAATGAATTCGGTCAGATCGTTTGCATATACCTGTTCCCAGCCCTCGCCGCGAATATGTATGAGGTCATGGTCGAAATATGGATAGGTGTGCCAGCTGTTCGCATCGACAAATAGGATCCTGGCGCCAACCCGTTCCATGCGCTCATTCACCGCCCGCTGAAGAGAGGCGAGCTTGCCGCTAGTCGAGATTTCCTGATGCAGCCGTGGATACATAGGAGGCCACACGATCACCAGCTGAAATCCGTATTGGACGGAAAGCTTGCCGAACTCTTCAATGACGGCGCTATTCTCGGGCAGAAGGATGCCGGTGCAGATGTTTATCATCAGCTCGAGCCTCCCCGTCACCGGCTCTTCATCCTGGAACCGTTCGAGGACAGGATGGTTGCTTGCAACAACGGGCGACGACCAGATGCTTTGACTGGGGTGGCGAACAGCACTGATCGCTGCCGCACCGATCCGTGTCGTCATATTCAGCGCCGCGGGCCTCCATTGATAATTCACATAACCCGGATAGTTCCTGACCAGAAAATCCTTTTCCCACGGCCGCGTCCATACAGATGTCAGATAGGTATCAAACTGGCCATGATCCATGGGCTCAGTGAGCGTGTGAACGCTTGCGGCGAAGATAACAAGCTTCGGCCGATGGCCACTTTCCAGCATGCGACGCAGCAGGAACATGGAAGTGGGCGGCCCGGCGGCAAAATGCGTTGTCAGATCTGCAACCTGACCCGGTCCGGCAATCCGATATTTATGAACCACGTTATGGGTCGTACTGTCACCGACAATTACCACAGGATAATTTTGTGGATCGCTCACCACCGCCGCCGCCAGATCATCCACGTTATGGCGGTGCAAGGTCACTCCGGACAGACCGTAAGCCACCACCTCCGCCACAATGCCGATAACCAGCGCTGCTGTCGGCAGACGTACTAGGAAGAACTTTTGCCAATCATTCATTTTGAACATCTAGGCGCAATCAGAACTGAAAATATAGGAAGGTGCGTTGCTCCCCAATCCACCCGGCAGTCAGCCAGAGCATGAATGCCACGGCGAATGCCGTTTTGTAGTCATGCCTGATTTTCATCGGGGTTGCGACTATGTTGGGAATCAGGCTGGCCAGAACTGCCAGGAGCACCATCTGGCCGATGAAATACGCAGTGGTGTTCGGCGCCTGGAAGACGTCGAAAAATTCCACCGGAATGCCAAGGGACTTCGCCACGGAATCAGCCCAGAGCGGTAGCACCAGGAACCTGTCGGGAACGAACATGGAATGCAGCACGGCGCTGGCCTGATCCAGTGATCCAGATCTGAAATAAGCATGTCCCACCAGCACGACCAGCGCCGTCAAGATCCAGCAAATCAATACCGGCAGACGTGGCAAACCTGCCGCCCGATAGGCATGATTTGCCGCGAGCCCCACGCCGTTGATCAGGCCAAAGATCACGAAAGTCCATCCGGCACCATGCCAGAGTCCCGCCGCCAGAAAAGTGATCACGGTCGGCGTGGCCACGGTGAGCAGGAATATCCACGGCTGGTTCAGCTCACGTTCGGCGGCGGTCCGATGCAGGGCAAAGGCCAGCGGCATGTAGCAGTGATCGGTGAAAAACCGTGTCATGGTGATGTGCCACCGGTTCCAATAACTGATGATGCTGGTCGCTGACAATGGATTGTTGAAGTTGAAAGGCAGCATCATCCCAAGCATCAGGCCGAGGCCGACTGCCATATCGGAATAACCAGAAAAATCAAAATACAATTGCAGAGCATAGCCGATGACCGCCGACCAAGCTTCGAGGAATTGCAGGTGATGGGGCCACTCGAAACAGATGTCAACATAAGGTGCCAGGTTGTCTGCCAAGCAAACTTTTTTGAACAGTCCGAGGCAGAAGATGACGAACCCGGGGCCGAACATTCCCTGGTATGGAAGTTCGTTGCGAGCAATGCTCGCGAGCTGGCTCGCCATCTCCCGATGCAATACAATCGGCCCGGCAATTAACTGGGGAAAAAACAGCACGAATAGGACATACTGCGGAAACGGCATTTCCTCGTGCTCGCCATCAGCCACCTCAAGCAGGAATGTTATTTGCTGGAACGTGTGGAACGAAATGCCAAGCGGGACGACAATCTGGGTCAGAGTGAACTGCCAGCCACTCAGAAGGCTCACATTTTCGAGAAAAAAGTTCCGGTACTTGAAGTATCCCAGCAGGATCAGGTTGGCTAGGATTGCAACCCAGAGCAGCCATCGTCGATCGTCTTTCTGAAGGGCTCGTGCAAACAGGAAGTTGGCGACAATCTGGGCTGCAAGCAGGATCAGATACTTGAAGCTCCAGTAGCCATAAAACCCGACGGATACAAACAACAGGAACCATATCGCAAAGGACCCGCCCACATATTTTCGACCCAGATAAAAGGCGGCCAATGTGAACGGGAAGAAGGCGAACAGAAAAAACGGGTCGGTGAAGAGCATTTTTGTTGCTATCTTTTACAGTCAGGGTGAACATTGTGAAAATTCAATGACGCTGCCCGTTTCTGATCCTGAGCCCCACGCCGCCGGAAGATGTGGCGCGCGATGAGAGTAATCAGCGGAGCCCCTTCAGGTGCGCTCAGCCTCAACGCTGCGACGCAGAATAACTGTTTCCTGATTGAGAATCAATCATTTTTCCTGCCAGTCGGCTGACTGCTGTCAGGCCCGGATGGTACCTATGCCCTCTGAAGATCGTCCCCGATCCTGCCACGAAATAGGGAAAGATTGATAGGGTTCATTTTTGATTCAAAAACCGGTCAAACCTGTCCGTGTTCCGATTCCTATCGCGAGGTGCAGCGAATCATTTCACATTTTCCCGCCTCTGCAGGCGGAGGTCTTTTATTTCACTAGACCGCGATTTCACACCCTTCATTCGGCGCGGGATACTTGCCTTTTCGTCACATTGCTCACCAGGAAACCACGATGCAATGCTGCTGTATGCGCCACGTTGCTGTTTTTCCGGCGGCGTGGATTGATGCACCACGACGTTTCCGATTGCATTCCGGACCGCAATTCAGCCCATGACGACTTGGGCGCACGCGCTATCCATTTCCAGATCTGGCTATCCGGGGAACGGCAATCCCTATTGGACTGACCGGGATGTTGAGTTTGTTGGGAAAAGTGGCTTGTCCATCACTTCATCAGGGCAGAGTTATCGCCGTGCAAGCAGATAACGGTGGTTTCGCGGAGTTGCCATTGCTCGCGTCGTTGATCGTAATTGATGTCTTCCTCGGTTTCCACATACGCTATTGCCGGTTCCATACCGGGCAGTTGCCGCTTCACCTGAGGACCCACGGCGCCAACGGTAGCCTTCGATCAAAACGGGGGGCGCGTTCCGTTCCCACACGTTGCCAAAGATCTTACCGCAGACAAACAGCAGGGTCTGCTAGAAGGGAATATCGTCCTCAAACGTATCGATCGCGGCGGCCGGGGCGGGACGACTGTTGCCGCCCGCCGGGGCCGACGAACGTTGGGGCGGGCGCTGATCGAATTCCTCGTCGCCTGCGCCGCCTTGGCTGCCGCCCCGGCTCATGCCACCGCCGTCACGGCCGCCGAGCATCTGCATGCGGTCGCCGACGATTTCGGTGGTGTATTTCTCCTGGCCTTCCTTGTCCGTCCATTTGCGCGTTCGCAGTGCGCCTTCGACGTACACCGACGAACCCTTTTTCAGATATTGCGCGACGATTTCCGCCGTTTTTCCGAAGAACACGATCCGGTGCCACTCGGTGTTTTCCTTGCGCTCACCGGTGGTCTTGTCTTTCCAGGTATCCGTGGTAGCCACGCTGAAATTGGCTATGGCACTTCCGTCCGGCGAGTAGCGCACTTCGGGGTCGCGCCCGAGATTGCCGACGAGAATGACCTTGTTGACTGATGCCATACGATGTTCTCCAGAAAGAATGAGGATGGATCACGGTTGCGTCCGTCGGCCCAGATCTAGGTCAGCCTGTCGGCCAGACCATGGACGGTGAACCAGCAAGGAGGATGATCCTGGCGGGGTCGGTTTGCTGCCGCGAAGACGAGCAGGAAATTGCGTCTGCCACAACCCACGCGGCACGGCAGGCGAGCCGTACGTCGGCCGCTCCGCGCGCCTGCAATGGTTTTTGTCGCGGCAGCCGATGGGTGCGACAAGCATCCTGATCGCTGTTGTCCGGAGTTTATCAGGTCATCCGATGCAAGGCGCATTGCCTCCGCCGCAATGCCCGCACGCGGAACCTCCATGGCGTGCCAGACTCCATCGCCGGATGCCGTATATTACCGGGTTGGGCGCCATTTTCCGGGCGCACCGTGCAGCCACCGCTTCGAGTACCAGATGGAACTGATCCGTATCCGGGGTGCGCGCACCCACAACCTGAAGAACCTGAATCTCGACCTGCCGCGCCACAAGCTGGTGGTGATGACTGGTCTATCGGGTTCCGGCAAGTCTTCCCTGGCGTTCGACACCCTCTACGCCGAGGGCCAGCGGCGCTATGTCGAATCGCTGTCGGCCTACGCACGGCAGTTCCTGCAGCTGATGGAAAAACCGGATGTCGACCTGATCGAGGGTCTGTCGCCAGCCATCTCGATCGAGCAGAAGGCCACCAGCCACAACCCCCGCTCGACCGTGGGCACCGTCACGGAAATCCACGACTATCTGCGCCTGCTGTTTGCCCGGGTCGGCGATCCCTTCTGTCCTGACCACCACTTCAAGCTGGAAGCGCAGAGCGTGGCACAGATGGTGGACCACGTGCTGGCCCTGCCGGAAGAAACCCGGCTGATGATCCTGGCGCCGCTGGTAATGAACCGCAAGGGCGAGCAGGGCGACCTGTTCGACCAGCTGCGCGCCCAGGGCTTCGTGCGCCTGCGCATCAACGGCGAGGTGCACGAGATCGATGCCCTGCCGAAACTGGAAAAAAACAAGAAGCACAGCGTCGAGATCGTAGTCGACCGGCTGAAGGTGCGCCCCGATGTGAAGCAGCGCCTGGCCGAATCGTTCGAGACCGCCCTGCGCACCGCCGACGGGCGCGCCCTGGCGGTGGAAATGGACACCGGCAAGGAGCATCTCTTCAGTGCCCGCTTCGCCTGCCGTGAATGTGGTTACTCACTGGCCGAGCTGGAACCGCGCCTGTTCTCGTTCAACAATCCGATGGGCGCCTGCGCGAAATGCGATGGCCTGGGACAGGTGAGCTTCTTCGATCCCAAGCGGGTGGTGGCCTTTCCCCAGCTCAGTCTGGCCGGCGGCGCGATCAAGGGCTGGGACCGGCGCAACGCGTTCACCTTTCAGCTGCTGCAGGATCTGGCCAAGCACTACGGCTTTGACATCGACACCCCGTTCGAGCAGCTCAGCGAAGCGGTGCAGGAAGTGGTCCTGCATGGCAGCGGCCGCGACAAGATTGCCTTCCGCTATCCGGCGGAGCGCAATCGCAGCGTGGTGCGTGAGCACACCTTCGAGGGGGTGATCCCGGGACTGGAGCGACGCTACCGCGAGACGGACTCTCAGCTGGTGCGCGAAGAACTCGCCAAGCTGCGCAACAACAAGCCCTGTCCCAGCTGCGAAGGCACGCGCCTGCGCCGCGAAGCGCGCAACGTCAAGGTGGCCGGCCACACCATCTACGAGATGAGCGCCCTGCCCCTGCGCGAGGCGCAGAGCCTGTTCGAACAGCTGCACCTGGAGGGCAAGAAGCAGGCGATTGCCGAAAAGATCGTCAAGGAAATCGCAGCCCGGCTGCAATTCCTCAACAACGTGGGACTCGACTACCTGCAGCTTGAACGTTCCGCCGACACGCTCTCCGGCGGTGAGGCGCAACGCATCCGGCTCGCCTCGCAAATCGGCTCCGGCCTGACCGGGGTGATGTATGTGCTCGACGAGCCCTCGATCGGACTGCACCAGCGCGACAACAGCCGGCTGCTGGAAACCCTGGTGCGCCTGCGCGATCTGGGCAATTCGGTGATCGTGGTGGAGCATGATGAGGACGCGATCCGCGCGGCCGATTTCGTTGTCGACATGGGCCCCGGTGCTGGTGAGCATGGCGGTCAGGTGGTGGCCGCCGGCACGCCGGAAGAGGTCTGCGCCAATCCCGATTCGCTGACCGGCCAATACCTGAGTGGCCGCAAGTCGATCGCCATTCCCGCCCGTCGGCATGCGCCCGAACCAGGCAACTTGCTCGAGATCATCGGGGCCAGCGGCAACAACCTGCGCGATGTGCACCTGCGCCTGCCGGTTGGGCTGTTCGTGTGCGTGACGGGGGTATCCGGCTCTGGCAAGTCGACCCTGATCAACGACACCCTGCACCACGCCGTGGCGCGCCACCTGTATGGCAGCACCGCCGAGCCGGCGCCCTACCAGGAACTGCGCGGGCTGGAACATTTCGACAAGGTGATCAACGTCGACCAGAGCCCGATCGGCCGAACGCCGCGATCGAATCCGGCGACCTACACTGGGCTGTTTACCCCGATCCGTGACCTGTTCAGCACTGTGCCGACTGCCCGCGAGCGCGGCTATGGTCCGGGCCGTTTCTCGTTCAACGTGAAGGGCGGCCGCTGCGAAGCCTGCCAGGGCGACGGCGTAATCAAGGTGGAAATGCACTTCCTGCCCGACGTCTACGTGCCCTGTGATGTCTGCCACGGCAAGCGCTATAACCGCGAGACCCTCGAGATCCAGTACAAGGGCAAGAACATCCACGAGATTCTCGAGATGACGGTCGAGAATGCGCGATCCTTCTTCGAGCCGGTGCCGGTGGTCGCGCGCAAACTGCAGACCCTGCTGGATGTTGGCCTGGGCTACATCACCCTGGGTCAGTCGGCCACCACGCTGTCTGGCGGCGAGGCCCAGCGCGTGAAGCTGTCGCTGGAACTGTCGAAGCGGGATACCGGACGGACGCTGTTCATCCTGGATGAACCGACCACGGGCCTGCATTTCCACGACATCGATCTGCTGCTCGGCGTGCTGCACCGCCTGCGCGACCATGGCAACACCCTGGTGGTGATCGAGCACAACCTGGATGTGATCAAGACGGCCGACTGGGTGATCGACCTGGGGCCGGAGGGCGGCGCCGGAGGCGGCATGATCATTGCCCAGGGAACGCCAGAAGCCGTGGCGGCCAATTCGGCCAGTCACACCGGGCATTACCTGGCACGCCTGTTACCCGACGGCACCGGCGAGCGCGCCACCCAGGCGGTCAAGAAGCGCGTCAGCATGCTGGCGACCGGCGTTCCGATGCCAAGCCAGGAAGAGCGGGATGCCGCCTATGCCGCAAAAACCGCACGCAAGGCCAAGGCGGCAGGGGCCACCTCGCGCACCAAGCCCACCACGCGCTGAGGCCTGCGGTCATGCTGGAGTTCGCCGCCTACCTGAAGATCCTGCTGGCATTTCTGGTGATCGTCGACCCGCTCGGCGTGCTGCCGGTCTACGCCGCCTTGACCGCCAACGATACGGCAGCCGTGCGCGCCCGGGTGGCTCGTACCGCCAGCCTGACCGTCACCGGGGTGCTGGTCGGCTCGGTGCTGGCCGGAGAAGCCATTCTCAGTTGGTTCGGCATCACGATTGCCTCCTTCAAGGTCGGTGGTGGCATCCTCATCCTGCTGATGGCCATCAGCATGCTGCGCTCGGATGCCATGCGCGAACGGCAGACGCCCGAAGAAGCGGTCGAGGCCACCCACAAGGAAAGTATTGGGGTTGTGCCGATTGGCGTACCCCTGCTGGTTGGGCCGGGCGCCATGTCCACGGCGATCATCTACACGGTCGATGGGCACGGCGTGGTGCACCGGCTGATTTTGGTGGCGTTGGCGCTGCTGGTCGGCCTGGCGACGTGGTTGTGCCTGCAGGCAGCCGACCCGCTGGCTCGGCTGCTCGGCCGCACGGGGCTTAACGTGCTGGTCCGCCTGATGGGCGTGATCCTGGCGGCGGTCGCCATGGAAATCTTCTGTTCCGGTCTGGTGGTGCTGCTGCCCGGACTGGCGGCACCGCATTGACCCATGGCGATGCGATGTCATCCTGGTGCGGCATCATCCCGGTACGGCATCCTGCCGGGCCGCCCTGCGGCAAACCCACCACCATCTGCGTTTTCTGCTTCCCCCAACGAGAGCATGACCGCTCTCATCCCCCTAGAGGAGATTGCACCATGACGTTCCCGTTCCGCACCTCGCGCCTTGTCGCCCTGCTGGCTGCGGTGGCCGTGACCTTGGCTGGCCCGGCGCTGGCGGCCGATGCCCCCGCCAATCCGCTCGACGCCATTCCCGAAAAGATGCCGTACGACATTCCCTACGGCGCACCGATCTCGCTGGAAAGGGCGCAAGCCGCGATCGCGGCCGCCATGGCCGAAGCCGCGAAGCATGGCTGGAAACTCAATGTGGCGGTGGTGGATTCCGGCACCAATCTGGTCGCTTTCGCCCGGATGGATGGCGCGCAGCTGCTCTCGATCACGGTTTCGGAGCACAAGGCACGCGCTGCGGTGGCGACGCGCCGTGAAACCCGGGTTTGGGAAGACAACATCCAGCTGAAGCAGCAGTATTACGCCCTGTCCCTGGATGGCATCATCGCATCGCGTGGTGGCATTCCGCTGGTAGAGGGCGGCAAAATCATCGGCGCGATCGGCTGTTCCGGCGGAACCGGATCGCAGGACGAGGCCGCCTGCAAGGTGGGTGCCGCCACCGTCCACTGACCACTGGCCACTGGCCTCAACAATGGGTCTTACCGATTGGCGAGGCCCATCAGCCTTACCCGCTGGTGCGTTGGTCAGGCCAGAATCTCACCCCGGCAGTTCAGGTGCCCTGCCGGATCCGGGCCGATCGGCCGCAACGCATACCCGGTTGCGGCCGCTGTCCTTGGCCCGGTAGAGCGCCTCGTCAGCCATGTGCAGCAAGGCTTCCGGCGTCCGCTTGCGCGGACTGGTGGTGGGGTCGTACACCGATACGCCCACGCTGAACGTCACCGAAATCTGCTCCCGGCCAATCGAAATCCGCAGCCGGCTGATGCCGGCACGCAGTCGCTCGGCAAGGGCTGCGGCATTCTGCGCCGAGGTGCCCGGTGCGATCACCAGAAACTCCTCGCCCCCAAACCGCGCCACCAGATCTGACGTGCGCAGATAGGCCTGCAGCGTCTGCGCCGCCTGGCGCAGTACCTCATCGCCGGTGGCGTGACCCCAGGTGTCGTTGACGCGCTTGAAATGATCGAGGTCGATCAGGAACACGCCCAGGGGCTGGTTCTCCTCTTCCGCCAGTCGCACCGCGCGCAGCAGCTGGTCGGTGGCGCGCCGGCGATTGGCGATGCCAGTCAGGGGATCGGTTTCGGCATCCTGTTCAAGGCGTGCGTTGGCCTTGGCCAGTTCGTTCACCAGTTGTCGTACCTGTTCCTGGTCGTCCAGCAGGCGTTGCTGCATGTCGATGAACCGTTCGGCTGCCCGTAGCCGCGCGAGCATCTCGCTGGCCTGCACCGGATAGCCGATGAAATCATCGGCACCCGCGCCAAAAGCGGCTTCCAGCGCACCCGGCCGATCCCGCGGGGCGAGCGCAATCAGATAGATCTGTTTGCCGGGCCGGCTGCTGCGAACGCTGCGAAACAGGGTCAGGGCATCCATGCGCTGCAGATCCAGATCACACAGCACCACTTCCGGTGGCGCTGACAGCAGCTGTGCCAGTGCCTGTTCGCCACTGTCAACCGTACGCACGATATGACCCTGGCTTGCCATCAGCGCCGTCCAGGCCGCCGTCCTGGCCGGCTCCGGATGGGCCAGCAGAATACGCATGCCTTGGTCTGGAGCGCTGGCGTGCGGCGCCGTCGATGCCGGCTGTGCACCCGCATGGACCTTGTCGGCCGCTGTCGGGTTGGCAGCCGGGGTATCTTCCGCGCCTACGGTTCGCTCGATGACGGGTGGCTGGCTGCCATCCGTGCTCGACTCGGCAGAAGGCACGATCGGCCTGGCCCCAGCGTCACGATCAGGACCGTGGCCCGCCAGCTTGCCATCGGCCGTGCTTGGGATATTCCAGTCAATCGGCGCATGCCGGGGCGAAATGCGACGGGCAGCATTCGCCCACGCTTCGGATCGGTGTTCCAGGGCAGCGCTGGCCTCGTGGTCGGAAAGCTGCGGACGGGGTTGCCCTACGTCTACCCCAGGAAAGGGAATCACCTCGGCCTCTTCGCGAACGTCGGTCAGCACCGGCGCCTGGCCCAGCAGTGGAAGCCCCAGGGTATGCCCCCATTCGCGCCACTCTGCTTCAATCAGCGGCAGGTTGGTGGCCATCACGTCTTCGGTGAAGCCAAGCCCGTTGCACAGCCGCCGCAGCGCGACCGGCCATTCGGGCGCGCCTTCGGCTGGCCGTTGCTGGCCAAACAGCAGACCGATCTGCACGCAGACCTGCAGCACCCGGGCCAATTTCAGCGTGGCTGCGGCAGCCCCCGGGCCAATGCTGGCGGGATCACCAGCCACCTCGACCGCCACGGCAAGACTGTCGGGCAACGCCCACATCCGCATCAAGCGCGCAGCCAGCGAAAACCGGTCCGTGGCCAGGCGTTCGCGCTCACTGGCGATGATGCGCTCGGCACTGGCTCCAGCCAGATCCTGATGCAAGGCACCATATTCCTGCGGATACATGGTGGCCAGCCCAAGCTCGCCGACCCGGGTGAGCAGACCCAAGGTGAAGCAGTCGGCGGGATGCGGAATCTGGGCTAGCCGTGCCAGCTGACGGGCACACACGGCCGTTGCCAGGGACTGGGACCAGAATCCAGCGTAATCGAAACCCTCGCAATGCCCCTGCCGATACCGGTCCACCAGGGAGAAACTCACCAGCACCTGACGCACGGCAACCACCCCCAGTCGCTGCAGCGCCTCGCCGAGCACCAGCACCGTACCGCCGGCGTCGTTGAAGGCCGCCGAATTGGCCAGTCGCAGCACCCTGCCGGTCAGGGCCGGGTCGGCGCCCAAGGCAGCGGCGAGCGCGCCCATGGTGACGCTGTCGTCATTTAACAGAGTCAACACCCGCTGTACCACGGCACTTGGCGAGGGAAGCTCCCGTTCGACTTGTCTGGTTTGGGACTCAAGCGGCATGGTTTCACTGTCCTGCGCCGGGCGCAATGCGGGGGGAGAGTGAATCTACGACCAGTTCGCCCCTTCCCTAAAGGGAAAACAGGGCCTTTGCAGGCATTTTTTTGTGCGTGCGCTATAGTGAAATTGTGTGGCACCGTGTCGGTGCCCCGGGGCACGGAGAGCGACGGATGAAGATGCAGGATTTTGACGAATGGGCTGCCTTGGCCAAATCCGATCCTGCTGCTTTCGAAGCGCGTCGTCAGGCTACCATCGAGGCCTATCTGTCGGCCGCACCAGCAGAAAACCAGCAGCGTCTGCGCGGCCTGCAGTTCCGCATCGACATGGAACGACAGCGCGCCAGCAATCCCCTGTCGGCCACCATCCGTATCAGCAACATGATGTGGACCGCGTTTGGCGAACTACGCGATGCCCTTGACCGCACGGTCAATGGTGAGCCGGCTCCCGTCGATCCAGCACCGAAGCAGACTGCCAAGGTCATGCCCTTTCCGCGCCGGTAAGAGCGCCCGATGGCCGAGCGGAAGCCGAGCGGAAGCCAAGAGAAGGTCAAGCGACTGCCCACCGACGGCCATCATCATCCTCAACGACTCTCGCGCTGTCACGCAGCCACCCCCTCCATACAAAAGCCCCTGGTGTCTCCACCAGGGGCTTTTGCTTTTATCCAACAGGCCTGACCGGGATCAGGCCCCTGCGGATATCAGGCCTGACCTTCCGTTTCCACCGGCACGGCTTCCATATCCGGACGGTCGACCAGTTCCACCAGCGCCATCGGAGCGTTGTCGCCCTGACGGAAACCGAACTTCAGGATGCGAAGGTAACCGCCGTTGCGGGTCTGATACCGGGGACCCAGGGTGTCGAACAGCTTGACCACCATGTCGCGATCGCGCAGACGCGCAAACGCCAGCCGGCGATTGGCCAGCGTTGGGGTCTTGCCCAGGGTGATCAGCGGCTCGGCCACGCGGCGCAGTTCCTTTGCCTTTGGCAGGGTGGTCTTGATCACCTCATGCTTGAGCAGCGAATTGGCCATGTTGCGGAGCATTGCCAGCCGATGGCTGGTGGTCCGGTTCAGCTTGCGATTACTTTGACGGTGACGCATGGTAAGTTCCTTGGTTCTTTTTGGTCGGGCAGCCGCTTACTTGCGGTCACCCAGGCCCATGGGCGGCCAGTTTTCCAGCTTCATGCCCAGCGTCAGACCCTTGGAAGCGAGTACTTCCTTGATCTCGTTGAGCGACTTGCGGCCCAGGTTGGGGGTCTTCAGCAAT
>CAIPBT010000115.1 GCA_903863375.1 uncultured Ferrovum sp. | reverse complement strand
GCGTCGGCACACCTGGTCGATCTCGAATGGAACACCGTGGTGCTCTATCCGCGCGGCACTGACTATCGACGCATGCGCCTGGCGGCCAACGTGCAGCTGCCCCCAGGCTGGCACCATGCCTGTGCCCTGGACGGTGCCCAGGGGACCGGGGATCGCCTCGCGTTTGCCCCGACCACGCTCGAGACCCTGCTCGATTCACCGCTGTACGCCGGTGCGTTCAGCCAGGTGATCGATCTGACGCCGGCCGGGTCGGACGCCCCGGTCCACCTGAACGTGTTTGCCGAAAGTGCGGCCTATCTGGTGCCAGCAGACCCGGCCATCGCGGCATATCGCAAGCTGGTGACCGAAGCCTACCGATTGTTCGGCGCCCATCATTACGACCACTACGATTTCCTGCTCAGCCTGAGCGACACCTTCGGCGGCAAGGGACTGGAGCACCACCGCTCGACCGAGACCGGCCTCGCCCTGGCCGCCTTCACCGACTATGAGCACCAGTGGGTGGACCGCGACCTGTTGCCCCATGAATACACACACTCATGGAATGGAAAATACCGGCGCCCGGACGATACCTGGCGCGCCGACCTCGAAACACCGATGCACAACAGCCTGCTCTGGGTTTATGAAGGTCAGACGGAATACTGGGGAAAAGTGCTGGCCGCCCGGGCTGGCCTCTACACGCCGGACCAAGCACACGAAAGCTGGGCCCTGCTGGCCGCCGAGCTGGACACCCTGCAGGGCCGTTCCTGGCGGGCCCTGCAGGACACCACGGTGGACGAGATCCTGAACGCGCGCGGCGGACGCGACTGGCCGAGCTACCAGCGCAACCTGGATTACTACACGGAAGGCGCGCTGATCTGGCTGGATGCCGATACGCTGATTCGGGAGCGCTCGGACGGCAAGCGCAGCCTGGATGATTTCGCCCACCGTTTCCTGGGGGGCAGCAGCGGCACTTTCGTGCCCGAGATCTATTCTTTTGACGACGTGGTGGCAGCGCTGAATGCGGTGCAGCCGAACGACTGGGCTGGTTTCCTGCGCAGCCGGCTGGATCGGACCGGATCCGGCGCCCCGCTCGATGGCCTCAAGCGCAGCGGCTGGCGACTGGCTTATTCCGCAAAGCCGAACGAGGCCATGAGCGCCAAGGACACCAACACCAAGCAGACGGATCTGCGTTTTTCGATCGGCGTGGTGATCGACAAGGATGACAATCTAAGCGTGGTGGAATGGGACAGTGCCGCTTTCCGGGCGGGCCTCGCGCCAGGCAATCATGTTGTGGCGGTGAATGGCCTGAAATACTCTGCAGACCGTCTGAAGGACGCCATCGAAGCAGCCAAAGACAAGTCCGAGCAGGCCATCGTGCTGGATGTGCTGGCCGACGAGCACCTCAGCCAGCACGTGCTCGCCTATCACGACGGCCCACGATTTCCCCACCTCGAACGCATCGATGGCAGCAGCAACCGGCTTGACAGCATTTTTGCCGGCCACACTGCGCCGTGATCCTGGCCGGGTGGCGAATATCGGGCCTTGGATTATGATCACCGAGTTCCTGTCCGGCCACCGCCAGGTGTAGTTCCTGCCCGGAGAAAATCCATGTCTTCCCGCCGATTCTTCCTCGACACCACGGTGCGCCAGGTGCTGGGCTTACGGGTGCTCGGCCTGGCAGTGGCAAGTGGCTGGCTGCTGCCCGTGACCGCCATGGCAGTCGACTGGAATGGTGCAGCCTTTGCCACGCGGTCCTTGCCAGAGGTGCTGAAGGCCCTGGGCCTGGCACGGCCCCCGCAAGCGAGCGCGCAGATCGAACTGGTAGCACCCGAGATTGCCGAAAACGGCGCGGTGGTGCCTGTCAGTGTGCGCAGCCTGCTGCCAGATACCCGGCGCATCGCGCTGTTGATCGAACACAATCCCAACCTCCTGGCCGCCCAGTTCCTGGTGCTGCCCGGCCTCGCGCCCATGATCGGCACCCGCGTGAAGCTCGCCGAAACCGGCGACGTCGTTGCCATGGTCGAGACGGGGGATGGACTGTACTTTGCCCGGCAGACGGTGAAGATCACCATCGGCGGCTGCGGTGGCTGAGCGGGTCTGTCGCCTGGAGGATGCCGGTCATGGCTGATCCGATGAAAATCCGCGCCAGGCGCCTGGAAGCGCCCACCGGAGCGGTCATCAAAGTGCTGATGAGCCATCCGATGGAAACCGGTCAGCGCAAGGATGAGGATGGCCATGTGGTGCCGGCCTGGTTCATCCAGACGGTACAGGTGCGCTGGAACGACCAGACCGTGCTGACGGCAGACTGGGGTCCGGCCATCAGCAAGAATCCGTTCCTGCAGCTGGAATTGCCCGCCGCCATCCCTGGCGACCGCATATCCGTAACCTGGCGCGACTCCCGCGGTGACACGCGGACCGACGAGGTGCAAGTCACGTGAATACCGTGCTGCAGCGCCGCCTGCGCCCGCTTTCCCTGCTGCTTGCCGGGCTGTTGGTTTCTGCAGAGTCCCGGGCAGAGGACGACCTGGCCACGCGCGCCAGCGCCGACATCGCGGCGGCGCACGCAGCGATCGCCGCTGACAATCCGGCCGAGCTCTGGGAAATCCGCGGGGCAGCCTTGTGGCGCACTCCCGCCGGGCCACAGCATGTCAGTCTGGAACAGTGCGATCTTGGGCTGGGTCCGGGCCAGGTGGCTGGGGCCTCTACCCAGCTGCCGCGCTGGTTCGCCGATGCCGGCCAGGTGATGGACCTGGAACAGCGCCTGGTCTGGTGCCGGATGACGCAGCAGGGCCTGCGTCGCGAAGACGCGGAAGCCGACCATTTCGGCGACGGCACCCGCCAGTCCAGTCTGGAAGCGCTCAGTGCGTGGATTGCCAGCCAATCGCGGGGTCAGCCGGTGACGGTCCCAGCCAGTCACCCGGAAGAACAGCGGCTGCTCGCCCTGGGGCGGCGGTTTTTTTTCTATCGGGCAGGACCCTATGATTTTTCGTGCGCCACCTGTCATGCCACGAG
>CAIPBT010000114.1 GCA_903863375.1 uncultured Ferrovum sp. | reverse complement strand
TGCCACCTATGCCGCTGCCGAGAAGCGCTTTGGCCGCCAGGGCGTGGTGGATCTGACCGGTATCTGTGGTTACTACACGCTGCTCGCCATGGAGCTCAACATGGCGCGCTATCCCCTGCCTGCCGATGGCAAGCCCTTGCCGCCTCTCGTCGCAGGCCGGTAAGTTGCTACCACCTGGATTCAGCCTAGGTCGACCAAGGCCCAGGCCGGCCGGGTGGAGCCAGGAGTGAATCGACCGAAATCCGACCTGGCAGGGCGGTACCGGGCGTTGATCGACCGACGTCCGCCCTAGCCGCGCGGCCCCAGGCGCTGGCGCGGCTCGAACAGGGCCGCCAGCAGGCTGGCCCGATTGGCCCGCCCCATCAGCACCACGCCATCGCCGTCCGCCACCACCGTGTCGGGATCGGGTGCTGCCAGCACCGTGCCATCGGCGCGATTGATCTGCACGATGAAGAACGCGCCCTTGCCCTGGCGCTCGATGCTGGCCACGGTCTGACGGGCAGCGGCACTCTGCGCCGCCGCAGTGACCACCTCCAGTTCCACGCCAAAATTGCGCAGCACGCGCTGGAAGCCATGTGCCCGCTCCAGATGGTCGATCTTGCGCGCGGATGCCTCGAACAGGATCAGTTCGGCGATGCGCTCGGCACCGATGTGCGTGGGCAACACCACCCGGTCGGCGCCCGCCTGCAACAGCTTTCCCTCGGTGCTGGCCAGTTCACCGCGCGCCACAATCTGCAGGTCAGCATTCAGCGCCCGGGCACTCAGCGTGATGAACACGTTCAGCGCGTCATTCGACAGCACTGCCGCCAGGGCATGGGCGCGGGCCACACCGCCGGCCATCAGCACCGACTCCTTGGTGGCATCGCCATGCACGCACAGATAGCCTTGTTCCCGGGCGGCCAGAGCTTTGGTTTCATTGGCCTCGATGATCACGAAGCCGGCGCTGCTCGCCATCAGCGAACGGGCCAGCTCCGCCCCGAGGCGCCCAAAGCCGCAGATCACCACGTGCGCCTGCAATTCCTCGATCTGTCGGTTCATGCGCTTCAGTCCCACGCCTTGCTGGTTGAGAGTGATGAATTGGACCAGGGCACCGGTCAGGAAAATGATGCCGGTACATCCGAATAGCACCAGGGCGATGGTGATCGCATCCAGTACCGGCGTGTCGATTGGCCGCACCTCGCCGTAGCCGACGGTGTAGACGGTGGTAATCACCATATACACGGCATCCCGAAAACTCCAGCCCACCGCCATGTAAGCCAGGGTGGCCGCCACCATCACGCTGAGCGTGAACGCCAACCCGACAATCAGGTTGCGCACCGGCGAATCAAACATGCCCCCCATGCGCGGACGGGCAACCCGGCGGATCGGCCGGGCACGGCTGCGACGCCGCCGGGACGTGGCCAGCAGGGATGGCGCCCGGTCGGCAGCACCTGGCGCGCCGGCACTTGGCTCGGCGGCAAGTGGCAAGGCAGCACCTAGCTTCGCGTCAGGTGGCAAGGCACCCCCTGGCCCGGTGGCCGCTGGTGTCACTGGCATTGCCGGGTCAGCAGGCTCCATGGCACGCGCTGGCGTGTCAGAGGCTCGCGGTGGCAAGCCGCGCCGCAAAACCTAAGAACAGCGCCCCGACGGCGCCGGTGGCGAGTGCCGACAGCCGGTGACGGGCGCGGAAAGCCGCGGCCAGACGCACGCCGCCAACAATCAGCACGGACAGATAGGTCAGGCTGCAGATCTGCAGGATCACGCCCAGGATCAGGAACGACAAAGCGGGATGGGGATACGCTGGATCGACAAACTGGATGAAGAAGGAGATGAAGAACAGGATCGCCTTCGGGTTCATCAGGCTGATGGTGAAAGCGGTGCGGAAGGCGCGCTGATCATTCGGCCCAGCGGCAAGGGTCGGGGTCGGGGTCTCTGTCTCTATCGCTGTCGGCATCGGTGTCGCCGTGGTCGCTGCCGGTGCCCGGCTCTCCCGCCACAGGCCATAGCCGGCGCACAGCAGCTGCCAGCCAAGCCAGGACAAATAGGCGGCTCCGGTCACTTTCAGCAGCAGAAACAGGCTGGCATTCGAACGCATCAGACGCGCGACGCCAGCCGTCGAGAGAACCATCAACACCGTATCCCCGGCAAAGATGCCCAGTGCCCCCCGATAACCGGCGGCGATGCCACGCGCCGCCGCCACCCGCATCACATACAGCGAGTTGGGACCCGGCAGCAGGATGATCAGGACGGTGCCAGCCAAAAAGGTCGCGAGGTGGATGATGCCGAACGCCATGCAGGTACTCCAGAATAGGACAGATGAGTTCTCAAGGCAGGGGGGGGCATCACGGCCGGCGGCGGCGGGCCTGGCGGGCTTCCATCTGCTGGAACAGCCACATGCCGGCCAGCATGGCGGCGCAGAAGATGGCGGCCTTGCCGTAGCCCATGCCCAGGGCCACCAGGGCGGGGCCCGGACAAAAGCCGGCGAGGCCCCAGCCCGCTCCGAACAGCAGGCTGCCCAGCACCAGCCGGCGGTCGATGCGGCTGGCTGGCGGCAGGGGCATGGGGCCACCGAGCAGGCTGCGCGACCACCCGCGTGACCAGCGGAACAGCGGCATGGCGACAGCGATGGCGCTGCCCATCACCAGCGCGAGCGAAGGATCCCAGGCGCCGCCGAGATCGAGGAAGGCCTGCACCTTGGCTGGATTGGTCATGCCAGCAACGATCAGGCCAATGCCGAACACGCTGCCCAGCAGCCACGACAACACCAGCGGCATCATGCGCCTGCCACATGGCGCAGCGCTGCCACCGTCAGAAATCCGGTCAGCATGAAGGCCAGCGTCGCCACCAAAGAGCGACGGGACAGGCGCGACACCCCACATACGCCGTGACCGCTGGTGCACCCACTGCCATAGCGGGTGCCCAGTCCCACCGCAAAACCCGCCAGCACCAGGGTGCCCGGACTGGCATCGATCTGCGGTACCGGCAACGGCGCAAACAGCGCCAGCACGAAGGGCGTGGTGAACAGGCCACCGAGGAAGGCCAGACGCCAGGCCCCCTCCCCTGGCGTTGGATGCAGAACGCCACCCAGCACGCCGCTGATGCCCGCGATACGCCCCAGCAACAGAAACATGGCCGCCGCCGAGCAGCCAATCAGGCTGCCACCGATCACGGCATGCAGGGGGGTGAAGGCATTCCAGGCGATGGTCACGCAGGCTCCGGGCGACGCAGGATTCACAGCCGCAATATAACAGTCCGGGCACCAGTCACGGAGATCCGGCCAACGCGACCACGCTGCGGGTAGCAGGGGCTGGGCAGCGCGTGCGACGCCTCTAGTTCGATTCCTTGATCATGCGACCCGCCGTGGCCTGCACCGGCCGGGCATTCATGGGATACAGGCGGGAAAACAGGGCAATCTGTTCGGCGGATACCTGCACTGGGGTTTTCATCACCATCCACAACACACCCTCGGTGCATGGCGGCGTGGTCAGCGAGCCCATGTAGGTGTAGTACCGGCGGTCCTCCGGCAGCAGGTTGAGCACATTGAGACGGCTGGTTGCATGCACCTCTTCGTTGCGCTCCAGGGGCAGGTTGTTCCACACATTCTGAATTTCCGGCTGGGCCTGGCCTGCTTCGAGCAGCACCGCGATGACGGCCAGCTTGCCGTCAGCGTCCTTGTGTACCAGGTGCACGACCATCTCGGCGGCGTGGCCGTCGATCAGCTCCTCGGCCGGATGGTGGAAATGGAACTGCACCAGGTTGAAGCGCTTGCCCATCACCCGGATGGCATTGCCAGATCCCATGTTGACCTGCACAGTATGGCCGTTGTCGATCACCCGAAAGGCGCTGTCGCGATACTCAAAATTGATCGGCTCCAGATCCACCTTGATGCCTTCGCGAATGTCGATCGGCGATTGACGGTTGCCGCTGCCGCACAGGGCGAAATCCGGCGCCAAGGTTGCCCAGTCGGCTGGTCCGGCATCACCTTCGTAGGCCCAATGGGGCCCGTTGCCCGGCGCTGCCAGGGGCGTCGTGGTGACGCCACTGCCGGCGCTGGTGCCGACGCTGGTGCCGACGCCGGCACCGGGGGTGAGGCCAGCGCTGGCCGCGGCAGCGCCCGCTGCCCCAGCGGCAGATCCGGCCGCCGACTCCGACCCGGGCAGCAACGGCGGTGGCATCACCGGCTTGGCCGGAGCGCCAGGACTAGCGGCAGTCGGCACAGCCGTTTTCGCCGGCGGCGCCGCCAGGGGGGCACTGGTGGTCAGTGCCATCGTGAACAGGATGCCGACCAGCACGGCAATGCGGATCGGGGCAGAGGCTTGCTCAAACATGACGGTCCAGGGAGTGTCCGGGCATCGGCCCGCCCCTGTACTTTCGGCCCGGATTGGCAGAACTTTATTGGGACCTCGTCAAGCCTGTGGCCGGCCACGGCTGCACCCCGTTGACGCCAGATGCCAAGGTCGTCGAATCTGGCAACTGACAACCTGACGGAATATGCCCCGATGTCCACCACCGACGCCGCCCCTGCGGTCCCGTCTCCTGCGGTTCCGTCCCCCGCAGCACCGGCCTCTGCGGCACTGGCCCCCGCGGCACTGGTCCTGCCCGACCACTTCCCGTCCCTCACGACCGACACCATCCGCTACGGCGACACCGACCGCCAGGGACACGTCAACAACGCCGTATTTGCCACCTACCTCGAAACCGGGCGCTGCCATCTGCTGTTCGAAGGGGGGGGAGCCCGCCTGCGGGCCGGTACGGCGTTCGTGATGGCGCGCCTGGAACTGGACTACGTGGCCGAAGTGCATTGGCCAGGCAGTGTGCAGATTGGCACCGCCGTGCTGGCTGTCGGGCGCAGTTCGGTGCGGCTCGCCCAGGCCGTGTTTCAGGACGGGCGCTGCGCGGCGCGGGCCGAAACGGTGGTGGTGCTGATGGACGAACAGACCCGCCGATCAACGCCCTGGACCGATGCGGAGCGGGCCTGGCTTGCCCGGTGGCAGGTCTCCGGCCAGCCCGGCGGCAGCGTCGCTGCCGGCTGAGGCAGGCTTAGGCCAACGGGCGGTTAGCCTGCAACCAGGCAACGCGCTGGGCCAGACGTTGCTGCCAGTCCGGAGACAGCCCCGGCTGCGCCGCCAGTCCGGCCAACGCGGCGAGGTCGGGCTGCTCTGCCAGGGTCAGATCCCAGAACCGCACCAGCGTGGGGGAGCCATCGACGCGCTGTTCAAGCACCAGCGTATCGAAGGGACGGACTTCGCCCGCCTCGAGCACGCGTAGGTACCAGCCCGTAGCGCGACGGTCCTGGATGGCCAGCGAGAAGCCATCAATCGTAAACCGGGCGTTGAGCTTCCAGCAGGGACTGCGGGGCTGGCTTACCTCGACCAGGGCAGCGCCAATCCGCCAGCGGTCGCCGATATGCACGTCGCCATCCTGCAAACCCTCCAGGGCCAGGTTTTCACCGACCGAGCCCGCCTGCAGCGATTCGGCGGCGAGTGGGAAATCGCGCCGCAGCGTGGCGTAGTGTTCGCTCGCGTAGCAGTTCACAGCCCGGTCGGGGCCGCCGTGATGGCGGCGGTCCACCACATCGTCATCCTGCACACCATCGGGCGTGAGCAGGATCACATCGCGACGGCGTTTGCGCAGACCGGTCTGATGTCCTCCATCCCCGATCACCGACCGGCCGCCGGCGAAAACGGCAAGCACCTGCGCCACCCTGTTCAGCCCCGCAGATGCGCCAGTTCGTCCAGCGCGCCGCCATCGCGATAGGCGGCGCGGAAACTGCTGCGCTCCTGCCAACGCTTCCAGAAGTGATGCAGGTGCTCGAAGCGCTCGTCCAGCGGCGTGTTGACCACCGGGAATTTCGAGAAGGCAATGGCCGTACATAGGGTGATATCGGCAAACGTCGGCTGATCACCACCGATCAGCCAGGCGCGACCATCGGCAAGATGACGGTCCACCAGCGCAGCGTGCGCGATCGCTTCCTTGCGGCAATGCTCGCCCCACTGCGGATTGTGGGTCAGTTCCAGCTTGTGCCCCAGGCCGGTATGCAACACGTGGAAGACCGTTGTCAGGCGGTAGAGCACCTGCACCCAGATGCGGTCGTTCCACTGGGTGTCGAGCCCCTGCTCGAGCGGTGTTGCCCCGAAAATCCTGCGGCCCCCGAATTCCTGATCCAGGTAGCGCGCAATGGCCACCGACTCGGCCAGAAACGATCCATCCGGCAGGGCCAGCGTGGGCGTCTCACCCCAGGGATTCATCTTCAGATGCGCCCATTGACGCTGCTGCCCGCCCGGTGCCATGTCATACACCACCTCATCGAAGTGGTCGGCAATTCCCTTCTCGTGAAGAAACAGGCGCACGCGTTGCGGATTGGGAAAGGCCGAGGGCGAGGTGAACAGGCGATACCGTGACGACATGGAGGATCCAGGATGAAGGGGGATGGGCGGAACGGATGGCACCAACACCACCGGCTACCCCTGTACTGTAGGCGCTGGCCCCGGACGGGACAATCCAGAATTTCTGCAGTTTGCCTGCCCGGCGACAGCACCCGCCGACGCCCCTGCCATTCAGCGTTGGGCCGCGACCGCCACAGCGGCCTGCACGCCGCCGTTCCTTGCGCTGGAACGCCGATGATCGGCGATACTGCGAGCTTCTGACTGACGGATTCTGCCGTGCTGACCTTTTTTGAAAACCGGATCGACCCCTACCCGGAACAGCCTGCTACGGTGCCACCGCGCGGCTTTCTGGCATTCCTGTGGGCTGGCACCGCCGGCATGCGTACTTGGCTGTTCAGCATGACCCTGCTAAGTGGCGTGATCGGCGCCTTCGAAGCCCTGCTCTTCAGCCTGCTCGGCCGGATTGTCGATGTGCTCTCGGGTATGCCGCGCGAAGCCCTGTGGGTGCGCGGAAAATGGCAACTGATTGGCATCTGTGCGGTGCTGACGGGCAGCATCGGCCTGATTGCCCTGCAGACCATGCTTAAACATCAGACCCTGGCGGGCAATTTTCCGATGCGGCTGCGGTGGAACTTCCACCGCCTGATGCTGAGCCAGAGCCTGGCCTTTTATGGCGACGAATTTGCCGGTCGGGTGGCGGCCAAAGTGATGCAGACGGCTCTGGCCGTACGGGATTTCTGGTTCACGATTGGCGACATCCTGGTGTTTGTCGCGATTTACCTGATCACCCTGGGACTGGTCATCGGGGAATTTCATCTCGCGCTGCTGGTGCCGCTGCTGATCTGGATGCTGCTATATGGCAGCGCCGTGGCGTGGTTTGTGCCGCGGCTGTCGGTCGTTGGCAAGCACCAGGCGGATGCGCGGTCCCTGATGACCGGCCGGATCACCGACGCCTATACCAACATCAGCACCGTGAAACTGTTTTCGCATTCCGACCGCGAGGCCGGCTACGCCCGCGCTGCCATGCGCGAATTCATCGGCGCAGTGCATGGCCAGATGCGTCTGGTCAGCGGATTCGAGACCACCAACCATGCCCTCAGCATGCTGCTGATCGCCGGCATCACAGGCCAGGCGCTGTGGCTGTGGTCACACGGCGAAGTGGGTGTCGGGGCCGTGGCCAGCGCCAGTGCCATGGCGCTACGCCTGAACGGCCTGTCGCACTGGGTGATGTGGGAGATGGCCGGGCTGTTCGAGAATATCGGCACGGTGCAGGATGGCATCAACACCCTGGCAAAAACGCCGGCCGTGGTCGATCGGCCGCAGGCACCGGCCTTGCACGTGGACCGTGGCGGCATCATCTTTGAGCAGGTGCGCTTCTCGTACGGCCGGCAGGCCGACGCCCAGCGGGGGGTGTTCGAGGGACTGGATCTGGTGATCCGTCCCGGCGAGCGCATTGGCCTGGTGGGGCGCTCCGGGGCCGGCAAGTCCACCCTGCTCAATCTGCTGCTGCGTTTTCATGATGTGCAGGGTGGCCGCATCCTGATCGATGGCCAGGACATCGCCACCGTCACGCAGGACAGTCTGCGTGCGCAGATCGGCATGGTCACCCAGGACACGTCCCTGCTGCACCGCTCCGTCCGCGACAACATCCTGTACGGCCGACCCGACGCCAGCGAAGAGGACCTGCTGCGGGCGGCTACCCATGCCGAAGCGCTGGCCTTCATCCCGCAACTGGTCGATGCGAAAGGACGGCAGGGCTTCGATGCCCATGTCGGCGAGCGCGGCGTGAAGCTGTCCGGCGGCCAGCGTCAGAGGATTGCGCTCGCCCGGGTGATGCTGAAAGACGCGCCGATCCTGCTGCTGGACGAAGCCACCAGCGCCCTCGACTCCGAGGTGGAGGCCATCATCCAGCAAAGCCTCGATCGCCTGATGGCAGGCAAGACCGTGATCGCCATCGCCCACCGGCTCTCAACCATTGCCGCCATGGACCGCTTAGTGGTGATGGATGCCGGGCGCATCGCCGAGGTCGGAACCCACCAGCACCTGTTGGCCGCCGGGGGTCTCTACGCCCGGCTGTGGGCGCACCAGAGCGGAGGTTTTTTGACCGATGCCGATGCCCACGCCGCCATGCAGGTGCGCAGCGACTGAAAGCGGTTGGCCGTCCTCGTCTGTTCGACGATGGGCGGCTGGGGGCACTTAGCCCCGGTGCAGCAGACGCAGGGTGGTACTGGCTTCCACCGGCAGCAGCAGCGAGCCGTCGGGCAGCAGGATCACGAGAAACGACTGGCCCTTGCCGCAGGACAGACGCCACGACCGCACGGGCTTGTCGGGGCCATCGGCGGGACCCAGCCAGCGCGCTGGCAGCCCCAGCCGGGCCTGCAGTTCTGCCACCCGTTCGGCTGGCTGCAGCTGTGCCACCGGCGCCTGCAGGCAGTCGTCCTGAAACGGATTCTGGTAGTACAGCGGGGTCAGGCGCAGTTCGGCACCGGCTTCCGCACCGCGCGCAGGATCACAACCGCGGCAGGCACTGTCCTCCACCCGCCAGAGTCCGATCAGCGGCGCTGGCAGGACCTCTTCCGCCATGGCCGGCAGGATCGCCAAACAGCCGGCAGCAGCAAGCAACCAGACGAACCACTTCGACAGACCACGATGATGGCGGGCCGACGGCCTCACCTGTGGGGCGACAACACAGGGCTGATGCATGACATGCGTCCGACTACATAATTCCAAATGGTACCAGTCCCGGACCGCTGCCGGCCGGACTGAACCGGACTGGACCGGACCGGACCGGTGTGGACCCGCCCTGCCGGAATGGCCCACCGGTGAAACCTGCCGGTACACTCCGGCCGTCCCTGTACACTCCAGCCGTCGGGGGACTGTCGTTCGCGGTCCGTCGTT
>CAIPBT010000113.1 GCA_903863375.1 uncultured Ferrovum sp. | reverse complement strand
GGACAGCAAGACATGTTGGAGATCGTGCTATGAGCGTGGTGATTCCAAAGCAGCCTGTCGATGAGCAAGTCACCGTAGCGGTGATGGAGCAGGCTGTCGCGCGCGGTGCTGAGCGGCGTCGGCAATCCTTGCATGCCGCCGACCTCGCATACCTGCCTGAGTCGGAAGCACTGCGCATAGGGTTTGCCGACCACTCCGCTGTGATCCTTCCCCTCGGGATCTATCCGGAGCTGGCGGCGCTCTCCTCTGAGGAATGCGTCCGGCTCACATTGGGCTACGCTGGCGGCGCTGTCTGCCTGGAGGGGCGAGATCTGCACATTTCGATTGCTGGCCTGGTCTCGGCCAGCGCAGACCTGATGGCCATGGCCTCCGGCGTTGTTGCAGCGCGCAATGGCAGCCGCACGACCGAAGCCAAGGCATCGGCAGCGCGCGAGAATGGGCGGAAGGGTGGCCGGCCACGGCGGACGGCCGCTCCTTGAGCATTGTTGCGTCGAATTGACTCGCCGAAAACAGGCGGGCCCGGACTTGTGCTTCAGACAAACTGGATGTGCCGGTTTTGTGCCCGGCACAGCCTGATCTCGACCTTGGCAAGCGCAACAAGCAACTGATTTATAAAGTCCTATCTACCTCGATTTGCGCCTACGAACCAAGGGGTCGTGGGTTCGAATCCTGCCGGGCGCGCCATCAAATTCAAAGGGCTTGGAGAGATCCAGGCCCTTTTCACGTCTGCTTGTTGTTCTCCTGGTGCGCCTCTCGGCGGACCGCCGGCCAGCGGTGAAATTTGGTGGGGTGCCTTCGGAATCCCACAACTGCCCGAGCGCTTGTCCACGCTTGGTTGACTCACGCTGCTGCAAGTGGGGGCCGTCAGCGCTCTCGTGCAGTTTACGCTGGCGCCAGAAACGTACATAATATTTGTACGTTTTTGGGGGGCACTGTCATGCGCGAGCAAATCCATATCAGCATCACGCAATTCCGCGACTCGCTTGCCGCATACATCGAACTTGCGCGAAAAGGCCAGGAGGTGGTCCTCACCAACCACGGGAAGGCCGTCGCGAAGCTGGGACCATCGGCCGGCTTGAGTCCGCGGAGGCCCGGCATACTGAAGGGGAAGATCGGTCCGATCCCGGTCGATGCCTGGGATATGCCTGCCGATCTTATCGACATCATGGAAGGCAGGCCTGAATGAACGTCCTGCTGGACACGCATACTCTGATCTGGTGGCTGGACGATGATCCGGACCTGAATGCTATGGCACGAAGCGTCATCGCCGATCCGCAGAACCGTGTGTGCGCCAGCGTGGCGTCACTGTGGGAAGTTGGCATCAAGCACGCTCTTGGCAAGATACCGGTCCATCCCAGCGTCTTGTCGGCTGGTGCCGAGCAAGGCGGCATCGAGATGTTGAACGTCATTCCGGATCACACGTTGCGCGTTGCGGATCTTCCTCTGTTCGAAGATCACCGCGATCCGTTTGACCGGATGTTGGTTGCTCAGGCATTCGTCTCCGGCTTGGTGATTGTCACTGCCGACAACAAGATCCGACAGCACCAGACGGAGTACGCCGTCGAGACTGTGTGGGCTGGAATGTGAAGATGCAGAAGTGTGTTTTCGACAAACTGACTGTGCCGGATTTGTGCCTGGCACAGCCTGGTTTCGACCGAAGGACCATATCGATCTCCTTCGGCCGCTGCTGCCTTCGCGCTACGCGCCGATGCAGCCGAATGGGAACGGTCTCCAGTCGGTATACCTGACCGAGGTACCGGAGCCGCTTGCCGAGCTCCTTGCCGGCTTGATCGGCGGTGAGGTGCACGAGCTGCTGCTGGCTGCTCGTGCTGTCACCCCAGTACTTGCCGACGACCTGGAGCACTGGGAACAGAAGATCGAGCAGGAAATCGCGACGTACACGGTCATTCCGGAGACTGAGCGCACTGCGCTGATCCAGGCACGGCGGGGTCAAGGTTTGTTCAAAGAGCGGGTGAGCCGGATCGAGACCAGATGCAGGATCACCGGTGTCGACAACCCACTGCATCTGATCGGCAGTCACTGCAAGCCCTGGCGCGATGCAAGCAACGAAGAACGGCTCGACGGCGAGAATGGCCTGCTGCTCACTCCCAGCATTGACCATCTGTTCGATCGCGGTTTGATCAGTTTCGAGGACCGTGGCGACTTGATCATTTCCCCGGCTGCGCACCGGCCGTCACTGCGTCGGATGGGAGTTGAGACAGAGAGCGTGGTCAACGTGGGAGGCTTCGCCGCCGGGCAGAAGAAATTCCTCGATTTTCACCGGAACTCGGTTCTGTTGATGTCGTCCGGACGGCGTTGAACGGGACTTGCAGAGGGTGCAGCTGGGCGTGCGCCTAACGATGTTTTCGCGCCTGGGCCGGTCCAAAATGAGCGAACGGTGCTGTTCCGGACGGGGAGTCTGGAGGGGCGGAGGTACGGTGAATTATTGCTTCCCTCAAAAACCCAAACTGATTAGGATATTTCCATGCCCACGGTGCTTCGGTTCTCGGGTCTGCGGGTGGCGGTCTATCCGAATGATCACCGACCGGCGCACGTTCACGTGATCGGCGGTGGGTGCGAGGCAGTTTTCGAGTTGAATGGCCCGGGCGAGCCGCCTCGCCTGCGTGAAAACTACGGCTTCACCCAGCGCCAGCTTGCAATGGTTCTGGCCGAGCTTTCAAACAACCTGATTTCGCTGTGCGCTGCGTGGGAAGAAATCCATGGAACTGACTGACGAAGAGTTTGCGGCAGCGAACGCGCGCGGCCTCGCCCAGAAGGCCTCATTTCCTTTGGTCAGCGCTGCCCGCTACGACCGTCGCGTCTCTCGCGTGGTGATTTCATTCGCGAGCGGCATCGACGTCGCGTTTGCCCCGCGCCAGGTCCAGGGACTGGAGCGCGCAAGGCCAGCGGATCTTGCCGTGATCGAGATCAGCCCGTCGAGGCTCGGTCTGCATTTCCCATCGCTGGATGCAGATGTCTATATTCCCGCACTGTTGGATGGCTTTTTCGGGGCGCGGAGCTGGATGGCGGCCGAGATCGGAAAGCGGGGCGGGGCGTCGACTTCAGAGGCCAAGGTCGCCGCATCCAAGCGCAACGGCAGGCTCGGCGGTCGGCCACGAAAGCCAACCCCGGAGGCGGCTTGAAGTCCATCGCTGGCGGAGCAATTCTGTCGCCTGGCCAGATGCGGGTCTGCGTGTGTATCCCACAAACTGACTGTGCCTGAATTGTGCCCGGCACAGCCTGATTTCAACCTTGGCAAGCATTACGAGTAACTGATTTATACAGGCCTAGCTACCCCAGTTTCGGGCTACGAACCAAGGGGTCGTGGGTTCGAATCCTGCCGGGCGCGCCATCAAATTCAAAGGGCTTGGAGCAATCCAGGCCCTTTTTCATTACCGTCGGCGAAACGGCAGCGGTCCTGCTGGCAACAGGCCGCTGTGCGGCTGTATGCCCAGGACCAGCCGCCACCCAGGGCCAGAAACAGCCCAGTCCGATCGAGTCAGCCTGTTTGCCAGGTCAGGCCACGTCCCGTCGTGGCAACACCCAGTTCGGCCGCGCGAAATGGCAGGTGTAGCCGTCCGGCGTGCGTTCCAGATAATCCTGGTGTTCCGGCTCGGCCTGCCAGAAGTCCCCCGCCGGGGCGACTTCGGTCACCACGCGGCCCGGCCACAGTCCGGAAGCGTCCACATCCTTGATGGTGTCGACAGCTTCCGCATGCTGAGCCTCCGACACATAGTAGATCGCAGAGCGGTAGGACAGGCCGCGGTCGTTGCCCTGCCGGTTCGGCGTGGTCGGATCATGGATCTGGAAGAAGAATTCCAGCAGGCGCCGGTAGCTCAACAGGGATGGTTCGAAGATCACCTCGATCCCCTCGGCATGGGTGCCGTGATTGCGGTAGGTGGCGTTGGCCACGTCGCCCCCGGTGTAGCCCACCCGGGTGGAGATCACACCCGGCAGCTTGCGGATCAGGTCCTGCATGCCCCAAAAGCAGCCCCCGGCCAGTACGGCACGTTCGGTTGTCATGTCAGATCTCCTCCACCTGGTTCAGATAGTCGCCATAGCCCTGCGCCACCATGTCCTCACGGTGCACGAAGCGCAGCGCTGCTGAATTGATGCAGTACCGCAGCCCGCCGCGGTCGGGCGGGCCGTCGGGAAACACGTGCCCCAGATGGCTGTCGCCGTGCAGCGAACGCACCTCGGTGCGGATCATGCCGTGACTGATGTCGCGCAGTTCGTTCACGTAGGCGGGTTCGATTGGCTTGGTGAAGCTGGGCCAGCCGCAGCCCGATTCGAACTTGTCCGAGGATGCAAACAAGGGCTCGCCAGATACGATATCCACATAGATGCCGGGCTCATGGTTGTGCAGGTACTCGCCGGTGCCCGGCCGTTCGGTGCCGCTGTTCTGGGTGACGTGGCGCTGCTCCGGCGTGAGGGCGGCCACGGCGGCGGCCGTCTTGCGGTAGGTTTTCATGCGGCGAACTCCTAGGATTGCTGGAAGGCGGTGTTACATGGCGCTGATTGTGGTCCGAACTGGCCATCTGCACCACACCCTGCTTGCCTGCCGGGCCTGGCAAGCAGGTCACCCGGCCAGCGCGCCACAAGCTAATTTGCTTTACCGCTAACGCCGGAAGAGCCGCGGTTTTTCGGCCGGGTGCCCGAGGTGCTGAACGTGCCCTGGGCCAGCGGTACCTCGCTCACGCGCAATCCGCGCTTGGTGAAGGAACTGGAAACCCGCGCCGGCGGCAAGGAGTTGGTGCTGCCGACGAGATCATCTTT
>CAIPBT010000112.1 GCA_903863375.1 uncultured Ferrovum sp. | reverse complement strand
GGCAAGGGCTTGCCATCGGCAGGCAGGGGATAGCGCGCCATGTTGAGCTCCATGGCGAGCAGCGTGTAGTAACCACAGATACCGGTCAGATCCACCACGCCCTGGCGGCCAAAGCGCTTCTCGGCAGCGGCATAGGTGGCATCGGACACCACGCGCTCACGGTTGATCTCGGTGGCAAAGGTGTAGACCAGGGTCTGGTCCTCATCCAGGCCCGTTGGCGGGATGCCGTGGGCGATCGCGTCGGTGATGGCCTGGCTGATGCCCACTTTGATGGCAACCGGCTGGTGCACATACCACTCGTAATCCTGGTTCCAGGAGCGCGCCGTGACCAGGATGGCCAGTTCGCTCAGCTTGGTGCCGATAGACGGCTTGTAGCGCAGGTAGTCCCCCATCATGCGCGACAGGGTCATCAGTTGCGGACTGTACATCAGCGGCTCGAACGGTCCGAACACCGGCGTCTTGCGGGCTTCGAGGAATTGCTGGGCCGCATCTTTCTGCTCCGCCGAATATTGCGCTGGCGGAATGGTCGGCAGCCGGGTGTCGGCCAGGCTGGCAGAGGCGCCGAGCAGGGCGGCCACGCCGGTCAGCAGAGGCAGGACGGCGCCGGATGGCGAGCGGGACTGAGTCATGGTGGTTCCTTGAAGGGGGGGCTGGTGGCATGCGACGCTCATTCTAGGATGAGTGAAACGACCTCGTCACGCCGCGAGCGGATGACGTCGAGGTCAATGAAACCTCTTTGATCGGAAGCATCCGCTCGCATGCAGTCGGGCTTCCTGCCGATTGTTTGCTTCCGTTACGGGGGCAGGGTACAACCGTGTGCAATCTTCCCTACGCTGCGCGCCAGCCAGGTCGGAAGCTGGGGCGCCGCCGCCACCAGTTCGCTGACAGTGACCGGTGAATGACCTGCACCCGCAGAAGTGCACCCGCGCCGGGTGCGAAAAAAAAAGGCACCGACCATTTCTGGTGAGTGCCTTTCTGACTGTACGTGGTGGGCGGTACTGGGTTCGAACCAGTGACCCCTGCCGTGTGAAGGCAGTGCTCTACCACTGAGCTAACCGCCCACGTAAGCCCTCTACTATAACCGCTGGATGACAGGCTGTCACTACTTGTCGTGCAACCTTTGGTATGGCCTGATCGGAATTCCCCTTGCCCCCGGAGCGCACCGCATGTCCCCTACCCGTCGCCAGTTCCTGCAATCCAGTCTTGCCGCACCGCTGCTGGCGGTGGGCGCTTCCCCCGCCGTGGTGATGGCCGACGCCGGCACCGCCCCGGAGGTGTTCACCGACTGGCGCACCTTTGATCGTGCCACGCTGGACGCCGCCTACAACAACAGTGCGGCGGTGCCGGAAAGCGCTGCCCTGTTCAAGGGCTGGGTGGCGCGCAGCGTGGCCTTCCGCGCCCAGCATCCCGAGCATCTGGACCTGACCTATGGTCCGCGCGCGCGCAACCGGTTCGACTACTTCAGCGCCGGCGCGAACACGCCGGTGCTGGTCTTCATCCACGGCGGCTACTGGCAGATGCGCAGCAAGGATGACTTCGCCTTCCTGGCCGAACCCTTTGTGAGCAGTGGCATCAGCGTGGCCATGGTGGGCTATCCCCTGGGGCCGGACGAGGTCATGGACGTGATCGTGTCGGATGCCCGGGCCGCCCTGCGCCATCTGGCGGAAGCCTTGCCGGGCCTGGGTGGGGATCCAAAGCGGATGGTGTTGTCGGGCTGGTCCTCCGGCGGGCATCTCGCCACCTTGGCGCTGAACGAGGTCCCGCTGCGGGGTGGCATCGCCATCAGTGGCCTGTTCGATCTGGAGCCGCTGCTGGGCAGCTATCTGAACGACAAGCTCAAGATGGACGTTGCCACAGCCCGGCGCAACTCGCCGCTGTTGCACCTGCCGGCCAAGTCCACTTCGCTCACCCTGTTCTCTGGCGGCGCCGAGCTGGCGGAACTGCGCCGGCAGAGCGGGCAGTTTTTTGCGGCCCGCGAAAAGGCGGGGCTGCCGACCGAGCTGACCACGGTGCCAGGCGCCAATCACTACACCATCCTGAATGCGATGCTGGAGGCGGATGGCGTGATTCACCGCAAGATCCGGTCGCTGTTGGCCTGAGGGCCGTCGTTCAGGGTTCCGCCCGGACTGTGCCGTCGCCCAGGAAGCCGTCGGCCTGCATCTGCCACAGGCGCTGATACAGGCCGGGTTGTGCCGCCAGGGTGGCATGGTTGCCGTCCTGCACGATGCGTCCCTCGTCAAACACGAGCAGGCGGTCGAGGTGCGCCACGGTGGACAGTCGATGGGCGATCACAATCACGGTCTTGCCGTGCATCTGATCGCCCAGGGCTTCCTGGATGGCGCGCTCGGTGATCGAATCGAGGCTCGAGGTCGCTTCATCCAGCACCAGCACCGGGGCGTTTTTGAGCAGCGCCCGCGCCACGGCCACCCGTTGGCGCTGGCCCCCGGAGAGCTTGACGCCGCGCTCGCCCACCAGTGCCGCATACCCCTCCTTCAGGCGCTCGATGAAGGTGTCGGCGTGGGCCAGACGTGCGGCTTGGTGCAGCTCTGCGTCGCTCGCCTCCAGCCGGCCATATCGGATGTTGTCGGCCAGGCTGCGGTGGAACAGGCTGGGGTCCTGCGGAATCAGGCCGATCTGGGCATGCAGGTCTTCCTGTCGGACATCGCGCACGTCCTGGCCATCGATCCGGATGCTGCCGGCATCCACGTCATACAGGCGCAACAGCAGGTTGACGAAGGTGCTTTTGCCGGAACCGGAGAAGCCCACCAGCCCAACCCGCTGACCGGCGGGAATCTGCACGGTCAGGTCCTGGAAGACGGATTGGCCGGCACGATAGGCAAAGCTGACCTCGTCAAATCGGATCTCTCCCGCCGTGATGGTGCAGGGCTCGGCGTCGGGGCGGTCGACAATCTCGTGCGGGGTAAGCAGCGTGCGCAGGCCGTTGTTCAGGTTGCCCACGTATTCGAACAGCTCCAGAAAGCGCCGCCCCAGGTTTCTGGCTTCGTTCAGGATCAGCATGCCAAGCGTCAGCACCAGCACAAAGTCGGCCAGTTGGATGGCCCCACGCTGCCAGAGAAACAGGGCATAGCCTAGGGTGCCGAGCTTCAGCAGGATAAAGGCGATGGCCTGGCTCCAGCGGATCTGTTCGGTGTAGCGGTTGCTGGCGCGGATTGCGCCCAGTTCCTTCTGCAGGACCCGGTCGAGCACCGTGCGTTCGTGCGACAGGCGCGCAAACAGGTGCGCGCTGGCCAGATGGCTGACCGAATCCACCAGGGTGCCGGTGGTTTCGGCCCGCGCGGCGGCAGCGGCCAGGGTGTAGGGCTGGCTGGTGCGTGCCAGCCACCAGGACACCACCAGAAAGGCAATCGACCAACCCGCCACGAGCAGGCCTAGTCCGGTGTTGGTTTGCAGCAGCAGCAGGCTGGAAACGAGCAGGGTGAGCACCACTGGCAGCAGGTCGAACAGTCCGGTCCACAGGATTTGGTTGACGGCCAGCGAGGTCTCGCCGATGCGATGTGCCAGGGCACCGGCGAAATGATTGCTGAGATAGCGGTGAGAATGTCCTTGCAGCCACGCATACAGGGCGCGCAGCGCAGCCTGCCGCTGGATGGGAGCGAGCCGCAGCTGCAAGGCTCCAGCGCCGCGACCGAAGGCGATTTCGGCTAGCGCGAGGCCAGCAAAGGCCATCACCGCCCATTGCAGCTGCGGGTGATCCACCCCCAGCGGCGCGCTGCGCAGGATGCGGGTCAGCGCGTAGGGGCCAAAGATGCCGCACAAGGTATGCAGCAGCTCGCAGGCCAGCATGGGCAGGAATAGCGGCCAATGCAGACGGGCGAAGTGCAGCAGGAAGGCGGTCGGTTCGCGGGGCAGGTCCGGAAAACCGGCGGCCAGGCTGGGGCTCGGGTGGGCAGGGGTCGGCATGATGGTGCAGACCATGCCATACGTCGGCCGTTCCAGTCGGTTAAAATGGCGAGTTACGCCTTACGTTCGAGTCCGTCGCCATGGTCCGCACCCGTTTTGCCCCTAGCCCCACCGGTTTCCTGCACATCGGCGGCGCCCGCACCGCGCTGTTCAATTGGGCATTTGCCCGGCATCACGGCGGCACCTTCGTGCTGCGGATCGAAGACACCGATGTCGAGCGTTCCACCGAGGCTTCGGTGCAGGCCATCCTGGACGGCATGCGCTGGCTCGGACTGGACTGGGACGAGGGTCCCTTCTATCAGATGCAGCGGCTGGCCCGGTATCAGGAGGTGGCCCAGCAACTGCTGAAGGACGGTCATGCCTACTGGTGTTACGCCTCGAAGGAAGAACTCGATGCCATGCGCGAGGCCCAGCGCGCCCGCGGCGAGAAGCCGCGCTATGACGGACGCTGGCGCGACAGCACCGCAACGCCGCCGGCTGGCATCACGCCGGTGCTGCGGTTTCGCAATCCGCTCGTTGGCGAGGTGGTTTGGGATGACCTCGTCAAGGGTGAAATCCGTTTTGCCAACCAGGAACTGGATGATCTGGTGATCCTGCGCGGCGACGGCGTGCCCACCTACAATTTTGGCGTGGTGGTGGATGACGTCGACATGCAGATCACTCATGTCATCCGGGGTGACGATCACGTCAACAACACGCCGCGCCAGATCAACCTGTATCACGCCATCGGGGCGCCGCTGCCGCGCTTCGGTCATCTGCCGATGATCCTGGGCCACGACGGCGAGAGGCTCTCCAAGCGCCACGGTGCCGTGTCGGTGCTGCAATATCGCGACGATGGCTTCCTGCCAGAGGCCTTGCTCAATTACCTGGCCCGCCTCGGCTGGAGCCATGGCGACGCCGAGATGTTCAGCGCCACCCAGATGATCGAGTGGTTCGCGCTGGATCACGTCAGCCGCTCGCCAGCGCGCTTTGATGGCGACAAGCTGCAGTGGCTCAACCAGCAGTACCTGAAGGCGGCAGAGCCGACCCGACTTGCCAGCTTGCTGCAGCCCTTGCTGGCGGAACGCGGTTGTGAAACTGCCCACGGGCCGGATCTCGCCCAGGTGGTGGACCTGTTGCGCAGCCGCGTGCATCTGCTGCCGGAGATGGCCGATGCGGCGGTGTATTTTTACCGGCCGGTCACCCCCAAACCCGAGGATGTGGCGCAGCACCTGGGCGCGACGGTCCGGCCGGTACTGACGGACCTGCTGGCCGCCTTCGCGGACTGCGCGTGGGAGCGGACGGTGCTGTCGGCCCTGATCAAGGAAATCGCGGCTAGGCATGGCCTGAAAATGGGGAAGGTGGGCGTGCCGCTGCGCGTTGCCGTGTGCGGTGAGCCGCAGACGCCGTCGATTGATGCCGTGCTGGAACTGCTGGGCCGCGCCGTGGTGCGCGAACGGCTGCAGGAATGTCTGGCGGGCCTTGCCGGGGCAGCCTGATCGCGCGGGTACCAGTGCTGGCGCAATTGTTGGCGCTCACGCAGGTGCCGGTGCTGAAGCGCTCCGTGGCGGCTTTCAAAAATACTTTCACAATGCTCTTGTCAGGGCGCGCAGTCGGCGTCTATAATTGTGGTTCTTCGCGTGGGGGTATAGCTCAGCTGGGAGAGCGCTTGCATGGCATGCAAGAGGTCAGCGGTTCGATCCCGCTTACCTCCACCACCTTAAAAAAAACCTCGGCCTGCCGAGGTTTTCTTTTGTGTGCAGCCTCCGGACGCCTATCAGCAGTGAGCATCTACGGGACTCACCCAGGCATCCTCGGCGCCAGCTGTATCGATGACCCTCTCAAGGAGTCGCCCGGGGCGGCGTTCTGCCATCAGTGAGAAGAAATAGGGTCGTATTCCCCCCTTTATTCGTGGGAAGTTTTCCCATAAATGCTTTACTCGCACCCCCGGTTGTCGGCATACTTTAGCCCATACCGTGAACGTAATCGCTACCGATCGTAGCGTGCACGTAATCGCTACCAAGTGCTCCGAACGTCTGGAAAACTGGATGGTGCGAGTGATCCGCTGGCGGTCCCACCCGTCTGACGAGGCTTCCGATGTTCAAGGTTTTGTGTTCTGTGCCATACGTCCAGACCTCCCCAAAGCGTGAATTTCAATCGGAGGGGGGTGTCGTCACCACTGCACGATCTGTGATGTTGCGCTGGATCGCATCAGTCTTCCTTTCATTTTGTGTGGTTGCCTGTGGCGGTGGTGCCGGGCAAGTCCCCAGTGCCAGCGCTGCGGCCACTGCCATCACCACCACTCCCGCCGTTGTCGGCCTCGGGGCCTCCAGCATCACCGCCGTGAATGGCACGATCACGACCACACCCATGGGACAGGTTGCGGCAGCGCGGTTGGTTGCCCAGGCGACATTTGGCGCCAACTACGACCAGATCAACGCCGCCGCAGCGCAAACTTACGACGATTGGTTTGCCGCCCAGGCAGCAATTACGCCAACGTACGAGTCGACGTATCTTTCGCCGTCCAACACCGACCGCCGGCCAGTGTGGTGGACCATTTCGGTGACGGCAAACGACCAATTACGACAGCGGATTGCCTTTGCACTCTCGGAAATCCTGGTGGTCTCGGATCGCAACGCCAGCCTGCAGTTCCAGGGGCAGTCGCTTGGTAAATACTATGACATCCTCGTTGCCAACAGCTTAGGCAATTATCGGGATGTACTCGACGCAGTATCGCATTCGCCGGCCATGGGCCTGTATCTTACCTACTGGAAGAATGTGGCGCCGAATCCCGCTCTTGGAACTCATGCGGACGAAAATTATGCCCGCGAGCTGATGCAGCTGTTCACGGTAGGGTTATGGCAACTGAATCCTGATGGCAGTCGCAAACTCGATGGCGCCGGCAAACCGATTCCCGCCTACTCCCAGGCAGACGTCACGAACCTGGCTCGTGTGTTTACCGGATGGGGCCCCGCCCCGCTGAATGGTGCGTCAGCGGCGGATACCTGGGCGTATGGCCAAAATTACCTTGATCCGATGATTTGTTATCCGACGTACCATGATTCGACCGCTAAGACCATCATCAACAACACCGCCATTCCTGCAGGAGGCACCTGTCAGAGTGATATGGAGGCAGCGCTCGACGCGGTTTTCAACCATCCGAACGTTGGGCCGTTTTTGTCGCGCCAACTCATTCAAAGACTGGTGACCAGTAATCCGTCTGCGGCATACGTGGCGCGGGCTGCTGCCATTTTCAACAATAATGGCGCTGGGGTGAGGGGTGACCTGTACGCGGTGGTGAAGGAAATACTGACGGATCCGGAGGCCACAGGGGTTGCTACGACAGTCAGCGCCACGCCGACGACCGCCGCTGGCTACGGTAAGCAGCGTGAGCCCGTAGTACGTCTTGCGCAGCTGTGGCGGGTGTTTTCCGCGAGCGACGCGAACAACAAGATCGAGGACCAGACCGCGATCAACGCCGGAACCGAGTTTGGGGAAAACTCCCTCGACTCTCCAACCGTGTTCAATTTTTTCAAGAACGACTATCTCCGCGCCGGAGCCCTCACCACGGCAGGACTAGTTGCGCCGGAATTTCAGATCACCAATGAAGCTAGCATCGTACAGACAGCGAACGATTTTGAGCATGCTGCCTTCAACTACATGAACGCTGCCGGCACGGTGTGTACAGGCTGGGATGGCTATCCAGCCGTGACCTACCCGACCACCGTCTTCCTGAAGACCGGTGCGATGGAGGCGCTCGCCAGTGATCCAGCGACATTGGTCGATGCGCTGAACGTTACTTTGATGGCGGGCCAGATGCCAGCGTCCATGCGCAATACGCTGATCAATTACATCAACACGATTCCACTTTCGCCGGCCAGTTGCTACGCGCCCAAT
>CAIPBT010000111.1 GCA_903863375.1 uncultured Ferrovum sp. | reverse complement strand
GGTCCATCTGGGCAAGGCCGGCTCGGTGGTGCATGGCTTCATCGAGGAAGCCTCGCACATCTTCTTCCAGATGATGAACGTGATCATGAAGCTGGCACCGATCGGGGCCGGTGGTGCCATGGCCTTCACGATCGGCAAGTTCGGTCTCGCCGCCCTCAAACCGCTGCTGTTCCTGATGGGCAGCTTCTACCTCACCTGCCTGCTGTTCGTGCTGGTGGTGCTGGGCATCATCGCGGCGATGACCGGCTTTTCGATCTTGCGCTTCCTGGCCTACATCAAGGATGAACTGCTGACCGTGCTGGGTACCTCCTCGTCGGAAAGTGCCCTGGTGCCGCTGATGGCCAAACTCGAGCGTCTGGGCTGCTCGCGCTCGGTGGTTGGCCTGGTGGTGCCCTCGGGCTACTCGTTCAACCTCGATGGCACCAACATCTACCTGACCATGGCGGCGCTGTTTGTGGCGCAGGCGCTCAACATCGAGCTCACCCTCACGCAGCAGCTCACCCTGCTGGGGGTGGCCATGCTGACCTCGAAGGGCGCTTCGGGGGTGACCGGCGCAGGTTTCATCACCCTGGCAGCCACGCTGGCCGTGGTGCCTTCGGTGCCGGTGGCGGGATTGGCTCTGATCCTGGGTATCGACCGTTTCATGTCGGAAGCCCGGGCCATCACCAACTTCATCGGCAACGGCGTGGCTACCATCGTGGTTTCGCGCTGGGAAGGCGAGCTCGACCGCGAAGCGCTGCAGCGCGAACTGCGCGGCGGCTGAACACGGTGTCACCGACCATCGGCAGCGCCTTGCCGCTGCCGATGGTTTCCAGTAGCTTAGGTTGCACGTGGGGGTCCGGGCGTCATGCCCGGTGAGACAAACCCTTTGAACCTGATGCGGCTCATACCGCCGTAGGGAAGCGTGCTGGCAGGCTGGCGCGCGTCCCATCCTCTGCCGGAGCGCCCCAAACCATGAATGCCACCCCCAAGTTCCTGGCCAGTGATGCCCAGGTCGACGGCGCTGCCGTGCAGCCGCTGCCGCAGTCCAGCAAGATCTATGTGACCGGATCGCGGCCAGATCTGCGCGTGCCGATGCGCGAAATCAGCCAGTCGGACACCCCGGCGGCATTCGGGGCCGAGCCCAACCTGCCGATCACGGTCTACGACACGTCTGGTCCCTACACCGACCCAAATGTGCGTATCGACATCCGCAAGGGTCTGCCACCCCTGCGCATCCATTGGATCGACGAACGCGGCGACACCGAACAGCTGTCCGGCCCCAGCTCCGGATTTGGCCGCGACCGTCTGGCCGATGCGGCAACCGCGCACATGCGCTTTGAGCTGCAGCGCGCCCCGCGGCGCGCCAAGGCAGGGGCCAATGTCACCCAGATGCATTACGCCCGTCGCGGCATCATCACGCCGGAAATGGAATACGTCGCGATCCGCGAAAACTGCCGCCGCGACGAACTGGCCGCCGAACTGCGCGCCCGAGGCGGAGCCAGTGCCGAAATGCTCCTGCGCCAGCACAAGGGCGAGTCTTTCGGTGCCGCGATTCCGCAACACATCACGCCCGAATTCGTGCGCGACGAGATCGCCCGCGGCCGGGCGATCATCCCGAACAACATCAATCACCCGGAATCCGAGCCGATGATCATCGGCCGCAATTTCCTGGTGAAGATCAACGCCAACATCGGCAATTCGGCACTTGGTTCGAGCATCTCGGAAGAGGTCGAGAAAATGACCTGGTCGATCCGCTGGGGCGGCGACACGGTGATGGACCTGTCCACCGGCAAGAACATCCATGAAACGCGCGAGTGGATCCTGCGCAACTCGCCGGTGCCGATCGGCACGGTGCCCATCTATCAGGCGCTGGAAAAGGTCAATGGCAAGGCCGAGGACCTGACCTGGGAGATCTTCCGCGACACCCTGATTGAGCAGGCGGAACAGGGCGTGGATTACTTCACCATCCACGCCGGCATTCGGCTGGCCTTCATCCCGCTGACCGCCAAACGCATGACCGGCATCGTGTCGCGCGGCGGCTCGATCATGGCCAAGTGGTGTCTGGCGCACCACCAGGAGAGCTTCCTCTATACGCACTTTGAAGACATCTGCGCGATCATGAAGCAGTACGACGTGGCCTTCTCGCTGGGCGACGGCCTGCGGCCGGGGTCGATTCACGACGCCAACGATGAGGCGCAGTTTGCCGAGCTGAAAACCCTGGGTGAGCTTACCCAGATCGCCTGGAAGCATGATGTGCAGGTGATGATCGAGGGTCCGGGCCATGTGCCGATGCACATGATCAAGGAGAACATGGACCTGCAGCTCGAGCACTGCAAGGAGGCACCCTTCTACACGCTGGGGCCGCTGACCATGGACATCGCCCCGGGGTACGACCACATCACCTCAGCCATCGGCGCGGCCATGATCGGCTGGTACGGCACGGCCATGCTCTGCTACGTCACGCCGAAGGAGCATCTGGGCCTGCCGGACAAGAACGACGTCAAGGACGGCATCATCACCTACAAGATTGCGGCGCATGCGGCCGACCTGGCCAAGGGTCATCCGGGGGCCCAGCTGCGCGACAATGCCCTGTCGAAGGCACGCTTCGAATTCCGTTGGGACGACCAGTTCAACCTGGGCCTGGATCCGGACAAGGCGCGCGAATTCCACGACGAAACCCTGCCGCAGGAAGGCGCCAAGCTCGCCCACTTCTGCTCGATGTGCGGGCCGCATTTCTGCTCGATGAAGATCACCCAGGATGTGCGCGACTATGCGCGCACCAAGGGGCTGGCCGACGATGCTGCCCTGCAGGCCGGCATGCAGGAGAAGGCCCAGGAGTTCGTGGCGACCGGCGCCGAGGTGTACCGCAAGCTGTGAGGCCGGCCAGCAGCGGCCAGCGGTGGGCTCATCACGCGTGAGCCCGCCGGACTGTCGCCGGCATCCTGTCATCCCTTGCCGTCCTGTCATCCCTTGCCGTCAGACTGACAACCTTTCCCCCCATCCCTGAGTTTTTTCCAAGATGACCTTCCTGCAAATCCTGATCCTGGCCGTCACCCAGGGGGCAGCCGAACTGTTGCCCGTTTCCAGCTCTGCCCATGTGATCGTGGCCGAGAAGCTGATGGGCCTGAACCCTACGGCGCCGGAAATGACCCTGCTGCTGGTGATGTTGCATGCCGGCACCATGCTGGCCGTGATCGTGTACTTCTGGTCGTCCTGGCGCACCACCTACTTCAGCTCGGTGGCCGCGTTTCGCCGCAATGCCGTGCAGGTGGTGTTGGCCACCGGCCTGACCGGCGTGGTAGGGCTGGCCTTGCAGAAGGTGATCAAGACCGTGTTTGCCAAGGGCGCTCCAGACTTCGAGATCGAGCAACTGTTTGGCAATGCCCATCTGATGGCGGCGGCGCTGGCCAGCGCCGGGGTGCTGATCCTGGTGTCCTCGCGCCTGCGTGACCATCCGGATGGCGCGCTGAGCCTGCGCGCGGCCGCCTGGATTGGCGCGGTACAGGGCTTGTGCCTTCCCTTCCGCGGCTTCTCACGTTCTGGTGCCACCATTTCCACTGGCATGGCTGCCGGCGTGTCGCGCCGCCAATCGGAAGAATTCAGTTTTGCGCTGGCCGTTGTGCTGACGCCGCCGGTGATTGTGCGAGAGGTTCTGCGCCTGATGAAGGCACCGGCAGCTTCGGCAGCTTCGGCTTCAGCTTCAGCGGGCGCGGCACCGGCCGTTGTCGGGGGAGCCGCCGATGCCGTCGTGGCAACCGGCACTGCCGCTGGGTCTGCGGCGGTGGCACCGGCGCACGCGCTGCTGTCGGGTGGCCTGCTACATGCGCTGACCCCGGGCCTGATCGGCATGGTGCTGAGTTTCCTGGCCGGCCTGCTGGCCTTGGTCTGGCTCTCGCGCTGGCTGGAACACGGCCGCTGGGGTTTCTTTGGCGTGTACTGCCTGCTGGCGTCGCTGTTGGTGCTCTGGGTTGGTTGATCGCTTGAGGCTACGCCCGGTGGGCGCAGCCTGACACCTCAGCGGGACTGAACCGGCCGGTCCAGCAGCGGCAGCAACCCGGACAGCGCCGTGCCCTCATACCGTGGCGGCATGCCGATTTCCTCGAAGGGATGGCCCATGCGGTTCACCCAGAACACGTCGAGCCCAAACCAGGTGGCGCCCAGCGCGTCCCACGCGTTGCTGGAGACAAACAGGATGTCTTTGCGCGCCAGACCAAAACTCTCCAGCAAAAGCTGATACGTCTGCGGTGCGGTCTTGAACAGGCGTACCGGGTCGACGCTGATCACCTGATCGATCGCGCTGGCCAGGCCGGTATTGACGGTCAGCGCCGAGAGCGCCGCGGCGTTGCCGTTCGACAGGATGGCGGTATGCAGACCGCGCGACCGCACCGCCTGCAGCACGCTGAGGCTGTCCGGAAAGGGGGTAAGCCGGGCGTACTGCGCCATCAGACGGGCCTCGCGGTCCGCGCTCAGCGGCAGCTGCATGCGCTTGCAGACATACCGCAGGGCGCGCACGGTGAGTTCCTCAAACGGCAGGTAATGGCGGCTGCCACCGGGCTGCGCGTCACTCATCGTGACCAGGCGGGTGTACTCGATCTGCCGGTCACGCCACATCTGTGCCAAGGCGTGCCCGAAGCCCGGGAACAGTTCATCGGCCAGGGCGCCGATCGAATACACGTCGAACAAGGTGCCGTAGGCGTCGAAGGCAATCAGTTGGTACATGGGGTCATCCGGTGGGAAAGGGTCGCTCAGGTGCCCACGCCCTGCTGGCGGAACCATGCCAGCGCGTGCGACCACGCCTCGGTTGCCGCTTCCGGCCGGTAGCTGGGTCGATAATCGGCATGGAAGCCATGCGGCGCGTCGGCATAGACCTCGATCCGCGATGCTCCCTTGGCTGTGGCAATCGCCGTGCGCATGGCCTCGATATCGGTCAAGGGAATGCCGTCATCCTTGCCGCCATAGAGCCCCAGTACCGGTCCGTGCAACCGGGAGGCCAGCGCCACAGGATGTTCGGGGTTGAGGGCGCTGGCGGCCCCCTGCAGGCGACCATACCAGGCGGCACCGGCTGCCACCCTGGGCTGGTGGGCTGAATACAGCCAGACGATGCGGCCGCCCCAGCAGAACCCGATGATACCCATCCGACCCTGTCCGCCCTGCGTGGCCGACCAGGCCAGTGTGGCGTCGAGGTCGGCCAGCACCTGGGCATCGGGCACCTTGCTGACCACCTGGGTGATGATGTCCTGCACGGTCGGCACCGTGCTCACGTCACCCTGCCGCACGTACAGGTCAGGGGCGATCGCCAGATAGCCCTGCAGGGCCAGGCGCCGGCACACGTCGCGAATGTACTCGTGCACGCCAAAGATTTCGTGCACCACCAGGATCACCGGAAAGGGGCCGTCGCCGGCGGGCCTGGCGCGGTAGGCCGGCAAGCTGCGATCGGCCGCCGGGATGGTGACCATGCCGGCCACCAGCCCGGTATCCGAGGTATGCAGGGTGGCGGCGCTGACGGGTTGCACCGCCAGGGCAAAGGCCCCGATGGTACTGCCGACCACCAGATGGCGACGTTGCAGGTCTGCTGTCATTCAGGGGCTCCCGGTTTGGATCCAGACGTTCCATCGTTGGCCAGACTGACTGGCGTTGCCATGCTACCAAAAAGACGATCGGGTGAAGTGTGGGCGGCGAAGGCCCGCTGAAAGGCGGGGCGCGCCTCGCCGTGGGCCATCCGGTTCAAGTCCCTGACCGGACATGCCGTTACCCAGAAGTGAGCGGATTGCATCCGCCGGTCCCATCCACTGCTGCTGCCACCAACAAGGAAACCATGCCGTGAACCACTTCCGTTCCAACAGCCTT
>CAIPBT010000110.1 GCA_903863375.1 uncultured Ferrovum sp. | reverse complement strand
TTTCAACCTTAATGTCGAAAACGCCTTCGATATCAAAGATCAGATCGAACACGGACAGGGAGTCAAGTCCCAGGGTTTCGAGGGTGGCCTCCGGCAGGATCGCTGCCGGGTCAACTTCGAACTTGCCGGCGATCATACCGCGCAGGGTTTCCAGGGTATCCAAGTATGAAACGTCCTTAGGCCGCTATGCTAGCTTGGGCGCGCAGCCCGTCAATTAGGTATTGCATCACCAACATTCCATCTTCGAGGCGCGCCACGTTGCCCGATGCAGGCTCTAGCGCGCGCCGACAGGTTCGTCAGTCCACCCTCATTCGGCGCTACGAAGAGGGAAATGTCTCACCACCAAGCAACTTAGCCCCATATTTTGCGCTCAAAGCGCAAAATTTTCAAGCCGTCTGTCCGGGCACACCGGACGGGGGACAAGGAACATCATCCCTGACCACCCTGCTGCAATCTTCCGGATCCCGCTGCCTATGGTTGCCCAGTGTCGGGACGACCGCCAGCAGCCACGCCCAAAGTGTTACCAAGTGTAATCGAATTCAAGGGGTTTTGCGTTCCGGTCGGGTCAATTAGTTCAACGCGGGCGACGTCTTTGCGCGAGAATCGCGACGTGGAAAAGGATTCCACACGAATCGGATCTTGCTCTTCCAAGCCTTCCACGCCCACCAACCCGCCATCAGCCCCCCGCCCAGCGCATGACGGAAAGCCCTTTCACCCGGAAATCCGACCAAAGACTGCGGATCGCCCTGGTGATCTCGATTTTGCTGCACCTCTTGATCCTGGCCATGCGCTTCCGGTCAGAGGATCTCGGCGTCAGCAGCGAGGGTCTGAACAGTACAGGCGCGCCGCCGCAAATCACCGAGCTGACGCTGACCCTGTCGATCGAGCCTCCGGTGGGTGGCGCGACACAGGTGCTTCCGGACAGTCCGACGGTGCAGCCAAAACTGCCCCAGATTGAGATTCCTGGTCGCACGTCCAACGCCTCCAGCCCGACGCTGGCCATGACGGCGCCCGTCGCGAATGGCAAGGCAGCCACCGGTACTGCCTTGGGTGCCTTGGCCGCTCCAGGCCGCGCACCCAGCGCGGCCGGAAGTGCTCGCGTGTCCCCGCCGCGCAACGACGCAACCGCTCGGACCGCCCCAAACGCTCCACCCGGTGGCCCGGCAGGGCGGGCGGCCGCCAGGGGCAGGCCTGCCGCAGGCGGAAGGGTAGCGAGCGGCCGCAGCCGCCCGGATCGACCTGTGGCTGCGGGCGTTGAAAAAAGCCGGGCGAACGCTGCGCCGATGACCAAGGCTACCCCGAAGCCGAACCCCAAACCGACGCCAAAGCCCAAACCGGCCCCCACCCTGATGACCCAGGCGGACGAAGTGGATCCGATTACGCTACCGGATGCCCGCGAGCACACGGCCGAGGTCCGTGCCACGCAGGAGGCAGCGCGCTTGGCCGAACTGGCACGCAAGGAGGAAGAGGCGCGTGAACGCGCTGACGCTGCCCAGCAGGCTGCCCTGACGCGTGAGCGAGAGGCGCGCGCGAAGGCTGAACAGGAACGTCTGGCCGAGCAGGCTCAAGATGCCGTCAGCCGTGCGGAACGCCAACGACTGGCGGAGGAAGAGCGTGATCGGCTGATCGAGATCGAACGGCTGAAGCGCGAAGGACGGGAAGCCGAGGCCCGTCGACTGCAGGAACAGGCGCGGGCTGCGGCGGAAGCCCAAGCGCAGGCAGAAGCCCAGGCGGCGGCCGCCGAAGCGAAGGTCGCCGCCGACGCCCGTGCCGCTGCCGAAGCCAAGGCCGCCGCCGACGCCCGTGCCGCGGCCGATGCCAGGGCAGTCGCTGCCGCCACTAAAGCTGCAGAAGAGGCTCGAACCGCCGCCGCGCTGAAGGCGGCCCAGGAAGCCAAGGCGCAGGCGGAAGCACAGGCCGCCGCCGATGCCCGTCAGGCGGCAGAAGCACAGGCCGCCGCCACGAAAGCGGCAGAAGAAGTCCGTCTGGCTGCGCAGCTGAAGGCGGCCCAGGAAGCCAAGGCACAGGCCGATGCTGCTGCGGCAGCGGCAGCCGCCAAAGCCGCCCAGGAAGCCCGGGCCGCCGCCGAACTGAAGGCCGCCCAGGAAGCCAAGGCTCTGGCCGATCTGCGCGCCGCAGCGGAAGCCAAAGCGGCAGCGGAGGCGAAGGCTGCGGCGGAAGCGAAGGCGGCCGCAGAAGCCAAAGCTGCTGCCGAACTGAGAGCGGCGCAGGAAGCCAGGGCCGCCGCCGAACTGAAGGCCGCCCAGGAAGCCAAAGCCCTGGCCGATGCGCGCGCTGCCGCCGAAGCGAAGGCCGCCGCCGAAGCCCGCGCGGCAGCGGAAACCAAGGCGCTGGCCGACGCCCGGGCAGCCGCTGACGCCAAGGCAGCGGCTGATGCGCGCGCCTTGGCCGAAGCGAAGGCCAGTGCTGCACGGGCCGCCGCCGCTGCCCAGGCGGCCGCGCAGGCCCAGGCCGAAGCAGCCGCGCGCGCCGCGGCCGAAACCCATGCAGCCGAGGCCCGCGCCGAAGCGGCCCGGGCGGCAGCGGCCCAGGCGGCGGCCGAAGCGAAGCAGATCGCCGATGCCAAGGCGGCCGCCGAGGCACGTGCCGCCGCAGATGCCCGTGCCGCTGCCGAGGCGGCCGCCAACGCCAGGGCGGCCGCCGAAGCCAAAGCGATTGCCGATGCCCGGGCAGCCGCCGAGACAAAGGCTGCGGCCGATGCCAAAGTGGCAGCAGATGCCAAGGCGGCGGCAGCAGCCGGCAAGACCACCGGCAATGGTGCCGGCACCGACGCAGCCGCCAACAAGCCTGGCCGGAAAAGCCTGTCCGATGTGCTGGCTTTGCCGGGCGGCAACTCCGGTGGCAAGACACCCCAGCCGAATCGGTCGGTAATTGCCCGGCCGGCCGAGTTGCCCGATCTGCGACCGCCCGCCCCGCCTGGCGATCCCGCCCGCCGGAAGGTGCTGCTGGGCAGCCCGCTGGAGCGGGAACTGGGGCCGGTGATCTACGCTGAAGGCTGGCGCCAGAAGATCGAACAGAACGCAACGCTGGAGCTGGTGCGCGGCATTCCGCTCAATTCCTTCACGCCACCGGTGGTGAGCGTGGCGATCCGCAGCGACGGAACCGTAGACGAAATCCGCATGATCAAGTCAAGCGGATCGCAGAGGGTGGACGATGCCGTGCGCGCGATCATCCGGACGCTGGCCCCCTATGCGCCCTTCCAGCCGGATCTGGCACAGGATTACGATGTGATCGAAATCCGCCGCACCTGGACCTTCAGCACGGCAGTCCGACTGTTCGCAGCCGGTCCCTGACCCCAACCACGGACCCCTACACGATGCAGGTTCGCGCTTTTGCCGCCTGGCTGGACCGGCACCATGTGCACTACGCCTGGATTGTGGCGGCCGTGACGTTTTGTACGATGCTGGTGCTTTCGGCTGCGCTCGGCCTGCCCGGTGCGCTGATGTTGCCCTTGGGCCGTGAATTTGGCTGGACCACGGCCATGATTTCGGCCGCCCTGGCATTGCGCTTTGCGCTCTATGGCCTGTTGGGTCCCTTCACCGCCCTGCTGATCGACCGTCTGGGCGCGCGTAGCGTGATGTTGTGCGGCCTGGGCCTGGTGGGATCGAGCATGGCACTGGCGCTGTTGATGCAGCAGTTCTGGCAGTTGTTCGTGCTCTGGGGGGTGTTGCTGGGTTTGGGCTCCGGCCTGACCGCCCTGGTGCTCGGAGCCTCGGTGGCAAACCGCTGGTTTGTGCGTCAGCGCGGACTGGTGGTCGGCCTGCTGACCGCCAGCGCTGCCACCGGGCAATTACTGTTTCTTCCGCTTGCCGCCAGCTTGGTCGAGCGCTACGGCTGGCGTTGGGCAGTGGCACCCATGCTGATCTGCTCCGCCCTGGTGATCGGATTGGTTGTCGTGCTGATGCGCGATCGGCCGGAGGCCGTCGGCCTGCAGGCGTTTGGGGCCGCGCCGCAGGGTGCTCCCGACAGCGGCGGGCGCGCGCCGATAGCGCCGCCAGCGCCGGCCGCGCCGGTACTGGCGTGGTCTGCCCCCTTCACGGTATTGCGCGATGCCTGCCAGGTGCCGGTGTTCTGGATCCTGTTTGCCAGTTTCTTCATCTGCGGCCTGAGCACCAACGGACTGATCCAGACCCACTTCATCACCTTGTGCAGTGACCGCGGTCTTGCGCCAGTCGCTGCCGCCTCGGTACTCGCCATGATGGGGGCCTTCGACCTGGTCGGCACAATCCTGTCTGGCTGGCTGTCAGACCGGGTCGACAATCGTAGGCTGCTGTGCGTGTATTACGGTTTGCGCGGCCTGGCCCTGCTGTGGCTGCCGAGTGCGCAGTTCACTATCACGGGCCTGTCGCTGTTCGCGGTGTTCTACGGACTGGACTGGATCGCTACCGTGCCCCCCACCGTGCGGCTGTGTGCGCAGCATTTCGGACCCCAGCGCGGCACGCTGGTGTTTGGCTGGGTATTCGCTGGCCATCAGCTGGGGGCAGCGGTGGCAGCCAGTGGCGCCGGGCTGTCGCGCAGCATTCTGGCCAGTTACACGCCGGCGTTATATGCCGCTGCCCTGGCCTGCCTGCTGGGTGCCGGACTGGTGCTGGTCATCCGCGACCTGTCGGCCCCGCCGCAAGCAGCACCGGGCTGAATCCGGCGTCTTCGATCAAGGCACGTACCCGCTCGGCAGACAGACTCTGCGAGCGGATGCCGGCATGATGCCGATCCAGGTCGATCGCGACCTCCGCCTGGGGATCTGCGGTCCGAATCTGTCGGGTGATGGTCGACACACAGTGGCCGCAGGTCATGTCATCGATCTGGAACTCAACCATGGAACACCTCATGCCGGAAGGGAAATCGCAGGTTGGCACGGCATCTGCCCCGGGGCAAGCGGCGCCTGCCGAGACGCCTCTGCGGCTTGCCGTGACCGGCATGCACTGCGCCGCCTGCGTGCGCCGGGTGGAGCGCCTGTTGACGCGGGTGGACGGCGTTCGCGACGTGACCGTCAATCTGGCGCTGGAACAGGCTGACCTGACCGTCCGCATGCCGGTACGTGATCGTCTGCCGGCCCTGCTGGATGCCCTCCAGGCCGGCGGTTACCAGGGCGAGGTGCTGACCGAATCGCACCCGCAGCGCACCAGCCCTGCGATTGGGCGGGACGGGATCGCCCTGGTGGCCTGCGCCCTGCTCACCCTGCCCCTGCTGCTTCCGATGGCGCTGCGGCCCTTGGGTGTGCCCTGGATGCCCAGTCCTGGCTGGCAACTGGCGCTGGCTGTGCCGGTGCAGTTCGGCTTTGGGGCACGCTTCTATCGCGGCGCGTGGCGGGACCTGCGCAGTGGCAGCGCTGGTATGGACGTGCTGGTGGTGATCGGCACCAGCGCCGCCTTTCTGCTGTCGATGGTCAATCTTTGGCTGGCTGGCCCGGCGGATGCGACCCCGGACCTGTACTTCGAGTCTTCCGCGACCGTGATCACGCTGGTACTGCTGGGCAAGTGGCTGGAAGGACACGCCCGGCGCAGCACGGGCGCTGCCATCGCCGCGCTGCAGGCCCTGCGCCCACAACGTGCGCATCGGGTGGTGGGCATGCAGGAAGAGGACTGCGCGATCGACCAGCTGTTGCCAGGTGACCTGGTCCGCGTCCGGGCGGGGGAGCAGGTTCCTGCCGACGGCGCGGTGCTTGCTGGGGAAAGTAGCCTGGATGTATCGCTGCTGACCGGCGAAAGCCAGCCCGTGTCCTGCGGTCCCGGCAGTCGCTTGCTGGCCGGCAGCCTGAATGGCGATGGCGTGCTGCTGGTGAACACCTTGGCCGTTGGCAGCGCCACCCGGCTGGCCCAGATCATCCGTCTGGTGGAGGGTGCCCAGGCTGCCAAGCCCCGGGTGCAACAACAAGTGGATCAGGTCACGGCCTGGTTCGTTCCAGCGGTGCTCGTGCTCAGTCTGCTGACCGGGCTGGGGTGGTGGTTGTGGCTCGGGGCAGCCACACCCGCCGTGCTGCGGGCAGTGGCCGTGCTGGTGATTGCCTGCCCTTGCGCGTTGGGCCTGGCCACCCCCACTGCCCTGCTGGTCGGCACCGGCATGGCGGCCCGGCGCGGCATCCTGCTACGCGATGCCGATGTGCTGGAACAGGCGCTGCAAATCGATACCGTCGCGTTCGACAAAACCGGCACGCTCACCGCAGGTCGGCCGGCGATCACCCAGATGCTGCCGTCCCCGGGCCTGACCCGGGAGAACCTGCTGCGCAAGGCAGCCGCATTGCAACAGGGCAGCCCGCATCCCTTGGCCCAGGCGGTTGTCCAGCAGGCAGCGCTGGCGGGTCAGCTGCCACCCGTCGCGGACGGCGCACACACCCTGCCGGGCATCGGCGTACAAGGCACGGTCGATGGCGATGTGCTGTGTCTGGGTAGCGCCCGGCTATGTCAGGGGATTGCGATCCCCGCCGACCTGCAGGCCGCGGCCGGGCAGGCTGCGCAGGATGGCGCCTCGGTGGCGTGGCTTGTCATGCCGGCGCAGCAAAGCCCGGGCAGGCCCGGGCGGGTGCTGGGGCTTTTCTGCTTCGCCGATCCAGTCCGGCCGGAGGCCGCAGCCACCGTTCAGGGCCTGCAGCAATTGGGCCTGCACGTGATGATGCTGACCGGTGACGGCGCCGGGGCGGCCGGCAAGGTTGCACGCGAAACCGGCATTCAGGACGTGCAGTCTGGTCTGTTGCCGGATGAGAAGCTGTCCATCATCCGGGGGCGCCAGACGGCGGGCCACCGGGTGGCGATGGTTGGCGACGGGATCAACGACGCGCCAGCACTGGTGCAGGCCGATCTGGGCATCGCGATGGGCGGGGGCAGCGATATCGCAACGCATGCCGCCGGCATCACCCTGCTGCGGCCCGACCTGCGGCTGGTAGCCGAGGCCTTGCCGCTGGCGCAGCGGCTGCGGCGGCGCATCCGCCTCAATCTGGCCGGGGCATTCTGTTACAACCTGGTGGGTATTCCGCTGGCGGCAGCCGGCGTTCTGAGCCCGGACCTGGCCGGACTCGCCATGGCACTGAGCAGCGTCACGGTGATGAGCAGCGCCCTGCTGCTGCGTTAGGCCAATCGGTCAACGCCGATGGCAACAGGGCGCTGCGGTGCCTGTGTCAGGCGACGTCAGGCACCGGGACAGACTCAGGCACCTTTCTTGGCCTTCGCAGCCGCAACCGTCTTGCCGCCAAATTCAGCGGCGGCCTTCAGGTTGTTTTCGGCCAGGTCGGCCGCCTGCAGGGTGGCCTTGTTGACGCTTTCGTAGGCGGCATTGGCCGCGCCCATCACCTGCTTGATCGCCGCGAACGCCATCTCGCTGCCGGCTGGGGCGTTCTTGGTGGCACCGTCGAGCATCGAGGCCAGGTTTTTGTTCAGGTCTGCCACCTGCGCATCGAAATGCTTGATCAGCGCGCGCTGGTTGCTGGCCGCGATGTCGTAGGCTTCGCGGGCATACGCCACGCTGCGGTCGATGGCCGGCTGGGCCAGGCCGGCTTGCAGTTCGCTCAGTTCCTGCGGGGTCTTGACGGCCACCAGGTGCTTGGCGGCGGTGGCCACTTCGTCGAACGTGTCACGGGCGGCGTTCACGGTCAGCGGGGTGTAGCGCTCCATGCCGGCAAACATCAGGTTGGCAAAGGCAATGGCAGATTCCACACCGGCCTTGTTGGCGGCGGCAAAGGTATCGGGCAGGGCAAAGGTTTGGTTCATGGTCATCTCCGGGTGGGTTACGCCTGCGCTGGGCGTGTATCCTGGCCCACCTCGATGCGCCGTCGGTCAGAGGCGAGATGGACTTTGTTGCAACGCAACAACCCCTATTCTAAGCCCCTTTGCACGAAAGGCAAGCGTTTTGTTGCGCTGCAACAAAATTGTCTTACGGGGCACTCACCTGCCAGCACGCCACCCCCCGTCCGTCTGCGGCCGTCCAGCCGGGCGCCACGCGCCGGCACTCGGCCTGTACCTGGCCGCAACGGTCGGCAAACGCGCAGCCGACCGGCAGGTTGGACAGATCCGGCGGCGCCCCGGCAATGGTGGTGAGCGGAACGCCGGCAACCGCTCCATCCAGCGACGCCGACAGCAGACCACGAGTATAGGGATGTGCTGGTTGCTGCAGCAGGACGCGCGCCGGCCCCTGCTCCACCACCCGGCCGGCGTACATCACGGCAATGCGGTCGGCAATCTGCGCGGCTGCCGCCAGGTCATGGGTCACCAGGATCAGGGCCATGCCGAACTCCTGCTGCAGGTCGCGCAGCAGCTGCAAAATCTGCGCCTGCACCGTGGCATCCAGGGCCGTGGTCGGTTCGTCCGCCAGCAGCAGCTGCGGACGACACACCAGGGCCAACGCAATCATGGCGCGCTGTCGCATGCCACCGGACAGTTCATGGGGATAGGCATCGAGGCGACGGCGCGCCTGCGGAATCTGCACCCGTTCCAACATCGCCAGGGCACGGGCCCGGGCGTGCGTGCGGTCGATCTGTTCGTGCACGCGCACCACTTCGGCAATCTGGTCGCCAATCGTGTAGACCGGGTCGAACGCCAGGCCCGGTTCCTGGAACACCATGGCCACCTTCCCGCCCCGCAAGGCCTGCAGGGCCTTTGGCGCCAGGGCCAGCAGGTCCTCGCCCGCAAACTGCACCCGTCCCTGAATCTGCGCCGAGCGCGGCTGCAGGCGCAGCAAGGTGCGCAGCAACACACTTTTGCCACTGCCCGACTCGCCGATCAGGCCCAGGGTCTCGCCGGCGGATACCTGCAGGTGCACCCCGTTGAGGGCTTGTACCGGACGGTACGGACCAGCGCCTGCGCCCTGGAAACGGACATGCAGGTCTTCCACCGCGAGCAGCGGAGCATTCGGTAGGACGGCTGTCATGCGGTGGTCCCGCCGGCAAGATGGCAGGCAACCTGGTGCTCGGCCGCCTCCGCGAGCGCAAGCAAGGGCGGCGCTTCGCTGCGGCAGCGTGACTGCACGCGCGGGCAGCGGCCAGCAAACCGGCAGCCTGGCGGCGGCTCGACCGGATTGGGGGGATCACCCGCCAGCACTGGCACCGACCCCGACATGCCGCCACTGGCCGCCAACGCAGGCATCGCGGCCAGCAGGGCCTGCGTGTAAGGATGCGCGGCCTGTCGATACAGGGTTTCGACAGGAGCGATTTCCACCACCTGCCCCAGATACATCACCAGCACGCGGTCGGCCAGGTAGCGCACCACCTGCAGGTCATGCGAGATGAACAGGTAGGTGAGTTGCTGTTGCGCCTTCAGTTCCTGCAGCAGGTTCAGCACCTGTGCCTGTACCGACTTGTCGAGCGCCGCCACGGCTTCATCGAGCACCAGCAGACGAGGCTGAAACGCCAGCGCCCGGGCAATGTTGATGCGCTGGCGCTGGCCACCTGACAGCGCCGGCGGAAGCCGCCCGCCATGCCGGACCGGATCCAGCCCGACCTGCTGCAGGAGTGCGGCGGCACGATCGACCGCGTCGCGCCGGGCCAGGCCATGCACCTGCGGCCCGTAGGCAACGGTCTCAAGCGCTGTGAAACGCGGGTTGAGCGAGGCAAACGAATCCTGAAACACCATCTGCAATTGGCGGCGGTAGTGTTTCAGCGACAGGCCACCGTACTCGGCGACGCCTTCGCCGTCGAACACCAGCTTGCCGGCATCTGCCACCAGCAGCCGGGCAATCAGCCGGGCCAGCGTGGATTTGCCACAGCCCGATTCACCGACCACGGCCAGAGTCTCGCCCTTGCGGATGGCAAACGACACACCATCCACCGCATGGACCCGACGAGCTGCCTGCCAGGGCCAGGCGCGCCGCAGCGGAAAGTGCTTGCGCAAGCCGAGTACCTGCAGCAAGGGTTGTGCCGGCCCTCCCAGATCCGGCAAGGCGGGAAAGATGGCTGGCGCGCTCGTCCCTGGCCCGCTGATCCC
>CAIPBT010000109.1 GCA_903863375.1 uncultured Ferrovum sp. | reverse complement strand
GGTGGTTCGCCCCCCAGCGCCACCCTTGTCTGAGGGGCCTGCAAGGTGTGTGAAATTTGCAGACCTGGCGGCTCGGGGCCCCTAAAGTTTTCTGCCAAGGGGCCGTAATTTTATTTGCCGGGTGCCATAAGCACCTGAGTTGCATGGAAGTTCCGTTTTTGTAGGAGTTTTTCCTACGACCGTCTCTGCGCCTTTTCCTACGCCCTAATTGGACCTCTTCCAATTGGCGCTCTTGGTGCTTCCCGGGAAGATACAACCCATGCGCTGAACACTACTCAGCGACGTCCTTGGGGGGAAGTCACCATGAACATGCAGGACCTGAACGCTGAAATCCGCGAAGCGAATCTGACCTACCTGATGCTGGCCCAGCAGATGCTGCTGGCCGATCGCGTGGGCGCCATGTACCGCCTGGGCATCAACGCCGAGCTGGCGGACGTGCTGGCCCGTCTGCCGGCAGCCCAACTGGTGAAGATGGCCAGCACCGACATGTTGCTGGCGCGCTTCCGGCTGGACGAACGCACCGTGCTGGGAATGCTGAACGACTACAGCAAGGAGCGCCCGCTGGCGCGCACCCATTCGGCGATCATGCTCGCCGCGCAGCCCAACGAAGTCTGAGCGCCGACCTTCCCGGCCACCATCGCGTTCAACATTTCTCAGGAGCAAGCCACCATGGCGCAGAAGAGTCTGGTCAACGAAGCGCAGGAAACCCAGCTGGTGATCGAGCTGATCGAAATGGGGGCCCGCCTGCAGGTGCTGGAGGCCGAGACATCGCTCAGCCGGGAACGGCTGATCAAGCTGTACAAGGAAGTCCGCGGCGAGTCGCCGCCGAAGGGTCTGCTGCCGTTTTCGACCGACTGGTTCACCACCTGGCTGCCGAACATCCATGGCTCGCTGTTCGCCAACATCCATCGCTACATGACCGAACATGCCGGTCTTTCAGGCATCCAGGCCACCATGCAGGCCTACCGCCTGTATCGCGAACATCATCACCTGGAGGACGGGCAGGGCGAGCCGGTGCTGGGCCTGACCCGCGCCTGGACCCTGGTGCGCTTCATGGACAGCGGCATGCTCACCCTGGTGCCTTGCACCAAGTGCGGCGGCCGGTTCCTGACCCACACCTACGATCTCAACCACGATTTCGTCTGCGGCATGTGTCACATGCCCTCGCGCGCAGGCAAGACCCGGCGCGCGCGGCTTGCCGATGGCACCGCCCGCGAAGCCGCCGCCTGAAAATGCTCTCGTTGCGAGCTTAAGTTTTTATCGCCCGAGTCGTAAACCCTTCCAGGAGGGATTGCGTGTTCCGCAGTCCTGCCCCGCGGCCATCACCTGGAATAGGGACATTCTCTCGTGCTAATCATCGTTGGTTATATCGTCATCCTGGGCTGCGTGTTTGGCGGCTTTGTGGCTGGCGGCGGCCACCTCGAGGCCCTGATGCAGCCACTCGAGCTGCTGATGATCGGGGGTGCGGCAGCCGGGGCCTTTCTGGTATCGAATGGCGGCAATGCGATCAAGGGAACCCTGAAAGCCCTGCCCACGGTGCTGAAAGGCGGCGGCTATTCGAAGGTGCTCTACATGGAGCTGCTGGCCCTGCTGTACGACATCCTGAGCAAGGTGCGCAAGGAAGGCCTGATGTCGATCGAGGGCGATGTCGAGAATCCGCACGACAGCCCGCTGTTTTCCAAATACCCGAACATCGCGAAGGACCATCACATTGTCGAGTTCATGACCGACTACCTGCGGCTGATGGTAGGCGGCAACCTGAACGCGCTGGAAATCGAAAACCTGATGGACATCGAGATCGAAACCCATCACTACGAAGGGCATGTGCCGGCGCACTGCATTGCGCAGGTCGGTGATGCCATGCCGGCCTTCGGCATCGTGGCGGCGGTGATGGGTGTGGTGCACACCATGGAATCGGTCGGCATTCCGCCCGCTGAGCTCGGCATCCTGATCGCGCACGCCCTGGTTGGTACCTTCCTTGGCATCCTGCTGTCTTATGGCTTCATCGGACCGCTCGCCTCGAAGCTGACGCAGAACCTGGAAGCGGGCAGCAAGGTGTTCCAGTGCGTGAAGGTCACCCTGCTTGCCAGCCTGCAGGGTTACGCGCCGGCGGTGTCTGTCGAGTTTGGCCGCAAGGTGCTGTACAGCACCGAGCGCCCGACCTTTGGCGAACTCGAAGCGCACGTGAAGGGCGCCAAATAAGTCATGGCCGGCGCTCCGGGCAAAGGCGGTGAGGCGGCACGGCCGATCATCGTCAAGCGCATCAAGAAGGGCGGCGGTGGTCATCACGGCGGCGCCTGGAAGATTGCGTACGCCGACTTCGTCACAGCCATGATGGCGTTCTTCCTGCTGATGTGGCTGTTGGGTTCGACCGCCAAGGGGGACCTGGCCGGCATTGCGATGTATTTCCAGAGTCCGCTGCAGGTGGCGATGCGCGGGGGCAGCGGGGCAGGGGATGCTTCCAGCGTGATCACCGGTGGCGGCCAGGACCTGACCCGGCAGGCCGGCCAGGTGCGGCGTGGTGATATCGACGCCGTTAACAAGACCTATGCCCTGAAGGCAGCCAAGGCCGAATTCGAACGGCAGGAGTTTGCCCAGCTGAAGTCGCTGAAGGAGAAGGTGGACGACCAGATCAATGCGACGCCCGGGCTGCAGGAATTCAAGAGCCAGATCCGCACGGACATGACCAGTGAGGGTCTGCGCATCCAGATCGTCGATGACAAGGACCGGCCAACCTTCGGTCTCGCCAGTGCCCAGCCGGAAGAATATACCCGGCAGATCCTGCACGAAGTGGCGAAGAGCCTGAATGCGGTCCCCAACCACATCAGCATCTCTGGGCACACCGATGCGCGCCCCTATGGCGGGGGCGAGCGCGGTTACAACAACTGGGACCTGTCGACCGACCGCGCCAACCTTGCCCATCGCGAGCTGGTGGCTGGCGGGCTGGATGCCGATCGGGTGATCCGCATCGTCGGCCTCGGATCAACCTCGATGCTCTATCCCGACGACCCGCTCGACCCACGCAACCGCCGCATCAGCATCGTGGTGATGAACCGCAAGACCGAGGATGCGATCCGCAAGGATGGCAGCGTGACCGCGTCCGATGGCGACGAGACCAGTGATGTGTTGGAAGGCAAACGCATACCCAGCATCGTGCCGGCGCTGCCGTCGATCGGGCCACAACGCACGGATCCCTTCGGCAAGACCGTACCGAGCCCGGCGCCTGCCACCCATGCCGGTCAGCTGGGCGGAACACCCGCGACGGATGGCAAGGTGGCGCTGGCTCCCCCCCGGCTCGAGCTGACACCGGGCAATCCGTCCCGCAAATGAGGGGAGGCAGGTAATCGTGGATGCCCCATGGATCCTGGTCGTGGACGATTCCACAGCCATCCGCAGCCTGGTGTGTGACACGCTGGTGGCTGCCGGATATCCGGTGGTGGAGGCTGCCGATGGTCAGGAGGCACTGCAGCGTGCCCAACGCGCACGCTTTGATCTGGTGCTGACGGATCAGAACATGCCGCGTATGGATGGACTGACCCTGGTGCGCGAGCTGCGCCGCCTGGTTCCGTACCAGTCGGTTCCCATCGTGATGCTGACCACCGAAGCGAGTGGCGAGATGACCCAGCAGGGACGACTGGCAGGCGCGACGGGCTGGGTCGTCAAACCTTTTGATCCGCGCCGCCTGGTGCAGGTGGTGCAGCATGTGCTGCAGCCCACCCGGGGACTGGCTCATGGATGAGCCGAACAGCTATGTCAGTGCCTATCTCGAAGAAGCGGGCGAGCATCAGGCGGAACTGACTGCGCTGCTGCCGCGGCTGGCGCACGACCCCGTGCCGATGGAGACGATCCATGCCGCGTTCCGTGCCATGCACTCGATCAAGGGCGGGGCCGCCATCTTTGGTCTGGCCGTGCTGGCCGACCTTGCCCATGGTAGCGAACATCTGCTGGATGCCCTGCGCGCCGGCGAGCGCCCGGCCAACGAGAATGAGCTCGACACCCTGAGTCAGGCGCTGGAGGTGATGGACGACCTGATTGGCGCCCTGCGCCGGGGAGAGCGGCCAGAACGCGGTGCTGCCCAGAATGCCATCGACCGCCTGGCCGCCCTGGGCTCGCGCCATCCGGGTCTGCTGCCCCACGATCTGACGGGGTTTGATGATCTGGCAGAACTGACGCCAGACCGTGCCCCCAGTCCGCGCTTCGCCCCGCCGGCATCCGGCGATGCCGATGGCTTCGGCTTCTTTGTGCCGCTGGAAGAAGGCGCGGTGGCCGCCCCGGAGGCCGAATTCCTGCAGGATGAACTGCTTGGGCCGGCGGAATTTTTCGTGATCATGCCGGGCGATGTCGAGCCGGTCACTGGCCTGCCAGTGCTCACGCCGATGTCGTCCCAGGCCACCGTCAAGTCGGCCCCGGTGCGTACCACGCCGGTGACTGATCCGCGCTCGGCGGTTTCCCCGCCGGCGCCCGTGCCGTTGCCGCTGGCACCGCCGCCGCCGACACCTGCGCCAGCGCTGGAACCCGAATCCGCTGCGGGCGACATTCCGTCAACCGCATCGCACGGGAATGCACCTGCGCCGACCTCAGCGGCCATGGACAGCCTGCGCGTGTCGTCAGCACGCCTCGACGGATTGCTGGATCTGGCGGGCAGCTTTTCGCAACTGTTTGGTCAGTTTGAAGAGGCCATCAGCCATGATTTTGTGCTGCGCCAACGGGTGGAGCCGGTCCTCGACCAGTTTGACCGCATGACCCGGGAGCTGCACGCCGCCGTGATGGCCCTGCGGCTGGTGCCCTTGCTGCCCACCTTCAACCGGCTCACCCGGGTGGTGCGGGAACTGGCCGAACAGGTCGGCAAGCCGGCCCGCCTTGAACTGACCGGTGCTGAAACCGAGGTCGACAAGGCCCTGGTCGAACGGCTCAGCGATCCGCTGCTGCATCTGGTGCGCAACAGCCTGGACCACGGCATTGAACCGGCGGCCGAACGGCTGCGTCAGGGCAAGCCGGCCATCGCCACGCTGCGTCTCAGCGCCGAGCAGCGCGCGGGTCAGGTGGTGATTGCCCTCGAGGACGATGGCACCGGGCTGTCGCGCCCGCGCATCCTCGAACGGGCCCGGCAACTTGGCATGGCCTTGCCCGACGATGTCGATGACGACACCGTCTGGGCCTGCATCTTTGAACCGGGCTTCTCCACCGCCACCCGTGTCAACGCGCTGTCCGGGCGCGGTGTCGGTCTGGACGTGGTGCGGCAGACCCTGCAGGGGCTGGGTGGACGGGTTCAGGTCAGCAGCCGCAGCGGTCTGGGCGTGCGCTTCGAACTGCGCCTGCCGCTCACGCTGGCGGTTCTCGACGGCATGCTGGTGGCCGCGGCAGGCGACAGTTACCTGCTGCCGCTCACAGTTGTGAGGGAATCGCTGGATGCCCGCGCGGCCGGGGTGCACACCGTCGCGGGTGGCCAGGAGGCGGTGGTGCTGCAGGGACGGCCGGTACCGGTGTTCCGTCTGCATGACCTGTTCGGCCTGCCGCGCGCGGCCCTGCCGGCGGTGCTGGTGGTGGTGCAGGATGAGGCGGGGGTCTACGCACTGGCGGTAGACGAACTGCATGGCCAGCATTCTGCGGTGGTGAAGGGACTGGACGGCCACCTGCGCGGGCTGCCGGGCATTACTGGTTCGACCATCGTCGGTGCCGGGCGCACCGCCCTGATCCTCGATCCGCACGCCCTGCCAGGCCTGTTGCGCCGCACCCCCGGCACGCTGCCGAATGCCCTCTAAAGAAATGGTTTTGCTGACCGATAAAGAGAAGGAACAGAAGTGATCGCTTCTGTCACACGCCGGAAAATGCCATGTCCGAACTGCTGAAAAGCATTGATGCACGGACCCGCCTCGCGGGAACCAACAAGCTCGAGATCCTGCTGTTCACGCTGGGTGTCGACTCGCGCACCGGACGACGCGAAACCTTCGGGATCAATGTGTTCAAGGTACGCGAGGTGATGCGTACCCCCGAAATCACGCGCGCCCCCGACATGCCGTCGGGCATCGAGGGCATGGTGAGCCTGCGTTCGCAGCTGACGGCAGTGATCGACATGGCGCGGTACGCGCATGTGCAGACCGAGACCCGTCCTGAAATCATGATCGTGACCGAGTACAACGGCCACAGTCAGGGTTTCCTGGTCGAGGCCGTCGACACCATCTTGCGCCTGGACTGGTCGCGCATGAAGGTACCGCCCGACATGCTGGCCGTCGAGATGGGCGGCATGGTCACGGCCGTGACCGAGCTCGATGACAGCCGTATCGTGATGATGCTCGACGTCGAGCGCATCCTGGCGGAAACCACCAAGATCGACGACGAGAT
>CAIPBT010000108.1 GCA_903863375.1 uncultured Ferrovum sp. | reverse complement strand
TTTTTCTCGGCAGCTTTGGCGACCGCCTTCGCGGGCACGGCCTTCGCAGCCGGCTTGGCCGCAGCCTTTACGGCCGGCTTGGCGGCGACTTTGGTGGCGACCTTGCTCGTCACCACTTTGCTGACCACAGGGGCGACCACTTTCTTGGTGCTTTTCTCAGCCTTTTTTGCTGTTGTTGCCATCGTTGCAAACTCCTCGGACAAGTAGGGATTTGGTGCTACCTCATCGCGCGGAGTCCGCGCTGCCAAGCGCGGTGACTGGGGATGCGATGGCAAGGATTGACCGCCATGCCGCGTCCAGACTGCATTTGGTGCCCAGATTCTAGGTCAGAAGATTTGTCAAGAAAGGGGTTTTCAGCGATATGACGCAGATTTCAGCACGCCATCATCCCACACTAGTGTCGGCTCGATACCGTCTGTGATGTTGGTCAACCGTCATTCGGTCTACGCCCTGCGTGGAGCCTGTGATCGGCGCCTACGATGGTATCGACTCGTCCGCCCAGAGGTCTTCGAGGGGTTCACGTCGGCGGATCAGATGCACCTGCGCGCCATCGACCAGCACCTCTGCCGGGCGCGGCCGCGTGTTGTAGTTCGAGCTCATCGAACTGCCGTAAGCGCCGGCACTCAGAAACGCCACCAGCGAGCCTTCGCCGATCGCCAACTGACGGTCGCGCGCCAGGATGTCGCCGCTTTCGCAGACCGGACCGGCTAAGTCATAGGTACGGGCAACCCCACTGTCGCGCACCGCGCGCACCTCGTGCCAGGCCTGATAGAGGGCCGGTCGCATCAGGTCATTCATGGCGGCATCGATCAACGCAAATTCGCGTGCGCCTGCCGTCTTGGTGTACTCCACCTGCGCCAGCAGCAGTCCAGCATTTCCGACAATCCGGCGCCCCGGCTCGAGTAGCAGCCGCTCCTTGCGTCCCTGCAGGCGGTCGATCAGGATGCGGGCATAGTCCGTCATGGCCGGCGGATTTTCGTCGCGGTAGCGGATGCCGATTCCACCGCCCAGGTCGAGATGCTGCAGGTGGATGCCACGCGACGCGAGTTGTTCGGCCAGTTCCAGCAGACGGTCGAGCGCCTGGGCGAAGGGATCCAGTTCGATGATCTGCGAGCCGATATGACAGTCGAGGCCATGGACGGCAAGGCCTGGCAGGCGATCCGCCTGTTCGTACAGGGCAATCGCCTGCTGCCACGCAACCCCAAATTTGCTCTCTTTCAGGCCGGTGGCGATATAGGGGTGGGTTTTGGCATCGACGTCTGGATTGACCCGGAACGAGACCGGGGCGCGCACGCCAACATCCAGGGCAACGGCATTCAGGCGCAGCAGTTCGGCCGGCGACTCGACGTTGAAGCAAAGCACACCGGCGCGCAGCGCCGTCTCAATTTCTGCCCGGGATTTGCCAACGCCGGAAAAAACGACCTTGCCGGGATCGCCGCCGGCGGCCAGCACCCGGGCAAGCTCACCGCCCGACACGATGTCGAAGCCACCGCCCAGGCCCGCCAGCAGATTCAGGATGGCAAGGTTCGGGTTGGATTTCACGGCGAAACACAGCAGGGGTGACAGCGGTGCCAGGGCCGAGACGAACTCCTGCCAGGCGCCAAGCAGCGCCGCCTTGGAGTAGACATAGCACGGTGTACCAAACTCGGCCGCGATCGAACTCAGCGCCACCTGCTCCACCCCGTAGCCGGTCTCTGCCGAGCCGCTCAGCAGGTCTGCCGGGTACAGCGCCGCGCTCATGGGCAGACTCCCTGCACTGCACCATTGCTCGAGCCACCAGCGCAGAGCGGGGCAGACGGGGCAGGGTTGGCCCGCGCGTTGTCGGGTCGGGCAGGGGGGGGGGGCGAACCAGTGTCTGGCAGCACCAAAGGGGCCTTCAGACCACAGCCAGAAAGGGAGAAACTGATCAACAGCAGCGTGGTACGCATCCATCCGGTCAA
>CAIPBT010000107.1 GCA_903863375.1 uncultured Ferrovum sp. | reverse complement strand
TCGATCTGCGGCATGCCGCGCGGTGCCGGCGGGATGTCGCCCAGATTGAACTGGCCCAGGCTCTTGTTGCCGCTGGCCATTTCGCGCTCGCCCTGCAGCACGTGGATGGTCACTGCCGACTGGTTGTCATCGGCCGTACTGAAGGTCTGCGAGGCGCGCGTGGGCACCGTGGTGTTCTTGGCAATCAGCTTCGTCATCACGCCACCCAGCGTCTCGATGCCGAGCGACAGCGGTGTCACGTCAAGCAGCACCACGTCCTTCACATCGCCCTGCAACACGCCGCCCTGGATGGCGGCACCGACGGCCACCGCCTCATCCGGGTTCACGTCCCGGCGCGGATCGCGGCCAAAGAACTCCTTGACGGCCTCCTGTACCTTCGGCATGCGCGTCTGGCCGCCCACCAGGATCACATCGGAGATGTCTGCCGACTTCACGCCGGCATCCTTCATCGCGATTTCGCAGGGCTTCATGGTGCGCGCAATCAGATCGTCCACCAGGCTTTCCAGCTTGGCGCGGGTCAGTTTCACCACCAGGTGCTTGGGGCCCGTGGCATCGGCGGTGATGTACGGCAGGTTGACTTCGGTCTGGGCAGACGACGACAACTCGATCTTGGCCTTTTCGGCAGCCTCCTTCAGGCGCTGCAGGGCCAACACATCCTTGCGCAGGTCGACGGTATTGGACTTCTGGAACTCATCTGCCAGGAAATCGATGATGCGCAGGTCGAAGTCTTCGCCGCCCAGGAACGTGTCACCGTTGGTCGACAGCACCTCAAAGGCATGTTCGCCATCAATTTCCGAGATTTCGATGATCGAGACGTCGAACGTACCGCCACCCAGGTCATAGACCGCAATCTTGCGGTCGCCTTCCTTTTTGTCGAGACCGAAGGCCAGCGCGGCGGCGGTCGGCTCGTTGATGATGCGCTTCACATCCAGTCCGGCAATGCGACCCGCGTCCTTGGTGGCCTGACGCTGCGAATCATTGAAGTAGGCCGGCACCGTGATCACCGCCTCGGTGACCTCCTCGCCCAGGTAATCCTCGGCGGTCTTTTTCATCTTGCGCAGGACTTCAGCCGAAACCTGCGGCGGGGCCATCTGCTTGCCACGGGCCTCGACCCAGGCATCGCCGTTGCCTGCCTTCACGATGCTGTAGGGCACCATGCCCTTGTCCTTCTGCACCATGTCTTCATCAAAGCGGCGTCCGATCAGGCGCTTGACCGCGAACAAGGTATTGGTAGGGTTGGTGATGGCCTGGCGCTTTGCCGGCGCGCCCACCAGCACTTCGCCATCTTCCATGTACGCGACGATGGAGGGCGTGGTCCGGGCGCCTTCCGCATTCTCGATCACTTTCGGCGCGCCGCTTTCCATCACGGCAACGCACGAATTGGTGGTGCCCAGGTCAATGCCAATAATCTTGCCCATGTCCGTTTCCTCAGCAGGTGTGTTTGGTGCGATAGCGACTAGATTGGGGAGTCGCCAGACGATTTCAAGAGTGGATGGCACACGGCCCAGCGGTCTTGCGACGCTGTTCCGTCCGCCGGTCAGCCGGGTTGGCGTGCCTTGGCAACCGTGACGAAAGCCGGGCGCAGCACGCGGTCATGCAGCGCATAGCCCTTCTGCATCACCGACAGCACGGTGTTCGGTGCCTCGTCACTTTCCAGGGCAGATATGGCCTGATGACGGTTCGGATCAAACTTTTCGCCGGCCGGGTTGATTTCGACGACATGGAATTTCTCCATCACACTCGCCAGCTGGCGGGCGGTGATTTCAATGCCGTTGCGATAGGACGCCACATCGCTTTGCTGGATGTTGAGCGCGGCATCGATGCTGTCTTTCACGGCCAGCAACTCCGAGGCGAAGCTCTCCAGCGCATATTTGCGCGCCTGCTGCAGGTCCTGGCTGGCCCGCTTGCGCACATTGTCGGTTTCCGCCTTGGCCCGCAGGAACGCGTCACGCTGGTCCCGTGCCAGGGTCTCGGCGGTGGCCAGCCGGGCTTCCAGACTGCCTTCCTCGTAGGGAGTGGTGCCCTCTGCGATGCCGGCATCAGGGATGGCGGCGTCGGCGTTGGCGTCGGTCGGCGGCGTGTGTTCCTGCATGGTGTTCCTCCTCGAAATCAGTCGATTGCGGGGGAGATGGAGGCACCAGACCGGTATTTCAAGACACTTTCCGATTTATTTTCATGCCAAGGGGCGGGCGCGGCGATGCCGGTCAGGGGCGGGCGCGGGTCGTCGTGCTGGTCAGGGTCGGGCGGGCGCAGCGATGTCGGTCAGGGACGGCGGGCGCGGAACTCGCTGTCGCGTGCCCAGCGCGGCCAGGTGCCGTCCTGGGCCAGGCCATAGCCCACCTGGAACAACAGCCGTGCATCTTCCACCGCCCCAGCAAGGTCCCAGCCCGGATCCGGCACATCGGTCACCTTGTGATAGTCGTGTTCGGTGTACCGCGCCCGGCGTTGTTCGCCGAAACCGGCGGGCTTGTCGACATAGTCGCTGCCGACCTTGGTGTAGAGCGCAGGTACGCCCACCTTGGCAAACTCGAAATGATCGGCCCGATAAAACGAACCCGACGCCGTATTGGTGTCCGGTCGCACCACCCGGCCCTGCAGGGCCGCCGCCTGGACCAAGCGCTGGTCGAGGTCAGAATTGCCATATCCCACCACTTCGATGTCGTGGGTGCGCCCGGCCGGATTCATGCCGTCCATGTTGATGTCGGCAACGGTCTGCGCCAATGGATAGAGGGGATGCTCCGCGTAGTACTGGGCCCCCAGCAAACCGCGTTCCTCGGCCGTGGTCGCGACGAACAGGATCGAACGACGCGGAGCCAGCGGCAGCGTGGCAAAGGCATGGGCAATCTGCAGCAGCGCGGCCACCCCCGAAGCGTTGTCGAGTGCGCCATGGAAGATCTGGTCGTGTTTGGTTCCGGGCAGCGAGGGGTCCCAGCCAAAATGGTCCCAGTGGGCGCTGTAGACGATGGTTTCCTGGCCCTGTACCGGGTCGCTGCCCGGCAGACGTGCCACCACGTTGTGCGAGGCGAGGTCATCCCAGGTGTTGTTCACGTGCAGCTGGATGTGGGCGCCAAGGGCAAGGGGCTGGAAGCCACGGCTTAGCGCGGCCCGTTTCTGCTGGTCGAAGTCCGTGCCGCTTGCCTTGAACAGCGCGCGCGCCGTTTCCACGGAAATCCAGCCGGCCACCGGCGGAAAACTGGGATTGGGTCCGGCCCGGCGGATGTCGAAGTTGTCGCGGCTCCAGCTGTTCACCACCACTGACCAGGGATACGCCGCCGCCCGGGTTTCGTGCACGATCAGGGCGGCCGCTGCGCCGTGGGCAGCGGCCTGTTCAAACTTGTAGGTCCAGCGTCCGTAGTAGGTCATGGCCTCGCCCTTGAAGACGGCCGGATCCAGGCGCGTGGGGTCCTGCGGATCGGGAACCTGGGGATCATTGATCAGCATCACCACGGTCTTGCCCTTCAGGTCGACCCCTTTCAGGTCGTCCCACTGGTATTCGGGCGCGGTCACACCATAGCCGACGAACACCAGGTCGGACGCCGCCACATCCACGGCGGCCTGCCGCTCGAAAGACCAGGCGATCAGCTGATCCGGTGCCTTCCAGTTCACCGCGGTGCCGTCGCGCAGCGTGACAGTGGCAGCTGCCTGCGACCGATGACGGGTCAGCGGCACATCCTGCACCCAGGTACCGTCGGGATTGCCAGGCTTCAGGCCAAGTTGACGGAAGGTGCTGCGCAGATAGTCCACGGTGCGCTGCTCGCCCAGGGTGCCCACGTTACGGCCCTCGAAATCATCCGAGGCGAGGGTTTCGATCTGCTGCCGGAATACCGCGGCATCAATCGCCTGCTGGGCTGCGGCAGGTGCCACGGCGGCGGCTGACTGGGACGGTGGCTGGGGCAGGCCGGTCCGGCTGTCAACCGGGGTCACGTTGTGCAGCACTGGTGTGCCAGCGCTGCACGCCCAGAGCATCAGGGCGGCGGCCAGCCCGACCAGCCGGAAAGACGGCCGGCCGCGCTGGAAGAAGGGCGAGCGCGAAGGCAGGAGCGGGCGCACGGCAGGCGGCTCAGGCAGCGGCGCCGAGCGCAGCGGCGGCAGCCGCCTGAACCGTGCCCTCCTGGGTCTCGGCATCTTTCGCCGCACCATTCCATACCGGCTCGCGCCAGCCCACCAGGTGCTCGCGCGCCATCAGGGCCAGGGCATCGAGCCAGGCCGGGTCAGCATTCAGGCAGGGAATAAAGGCATATTCGCCGCCGCCATCTTCCAGATAGGCATCGCGCACTTCCATGCCGATTTCCTCGATGGTTTCCAGGCAGTCGGCGGGAAAACCCGGGCACATCACATGCACCTTGCCCACGCCAGCCTTGGCGAGTTCGCGCAGCGTCGGCTCGGTGTAGGGCTTGATCCACTCGGCGCGTCCGAACAGGGACTGGAAACTGACCTGCCATTGCTCGCGCTGCAACCCGAGCGCCTCCGCCAGCAGGCGTCCGGTCTTGTGACATTCGCAGTGATAGGGGTCTCCCTTGTCCCGGGTGTAGCGCGGCACGCCGTGGAAGCTCATCACCAGCTTGTCCGGCATGCCGTGTTCGGCCCAGAACGTGCGGACCTTGCCGGCCAGCGCCGCGATGAAGGCCGGATGGTCGTGAAAATTCCGGATCGTGCGCAGGCCTGGCACGTTGCGCAGGCGGCGGAAGGTATCGGCCACGGCATCCATGCTCGAGGCCGTGGTACTGGCAGCATACTGGGGATACATCGGCATCAGCAGGATGCGGTCGCAACCGGCGTTGCGCAGTTGCAGGATTGCCGATTCGATCGACGGATTGCCATACCGCATGCCCCAGGCCACTTCCACCGGCTCTCCACCGTCGGCGCCGAGGCGCTCGGCGAGCCCGATTGCCTGTTGTTCCGTCCAGTACCGTAGGGGTGACCCCCCTTCCTTCAACCAAACCTTGGCGTATTTGGCGGCGGATTTGGCGGGCCGGGTATTCAGGATGATCAGGTTGAGGATCAGCCACCAGATGGCGCGCGGAATTTCGACCACCCGCGGATCACTCAGGAACTGCTTCAGATAGCGCCGCAGCGACGGGGCGTCGGGCGCATCGGGTGTGCCCAGATTGACCAGCAGCACGCCAATGCGACGTGGCGTGCCATGGGTGTAGGGCGGTTCGGGAATGTATTGCGGCATGACAGCTCCGGGGCGGCAAGGCAGGAAAACGGGAAGACAGCGAAAGCAGGAAAACAGCGAAAGCAGGAAAAACGCGGGGGCTCAACCCTGCGACAGGGCGCTGGACAACAGCTTGGCCGTGATGTCGACGATGGGGATGATGCGTTCGTACGCCATCCGGGTAGGGCCGACCACACCCAGGGTGCCGACCACCTGACCATCGACCTCATAGGGCGCGGTGACCATGCTGAATTCGTCCACCGGCATCAGCCCTGAGTCCCCGCCAATGAAAATGCTGACCCCTTCGGCGGCTTGGCTCGCGTCCAACAACTGCAGCAGCGACGTCTTCTCTTCGAAGATGCCAAACAGCTTGCGCAGCGTGTCCATGTTGCCAGCACCTTCCTGGCGCGTGATCAGGTTGCCTTCGCCGGATAGCACGTAGGCGTCGCGCTGTTCGCTCAGTGCTGCGCGCCCCAGTTCGATGGCAGTGCTCATCAGCGAGCTGATATCCTGGTGCAGGCGCTGCAGCTCGCTGCGAACGCGGTCGCTGACAAGATCAAAATCCTGCCCGGCGTAATGCTGGTTGAGGAAGTTGCTGGCTTCGCTCAGCTGGCTGGCGGTATAGGGGCGTTCGGTCAGGATGATGCGGTTCTGCACGTCGCCATCCTGGCTGACGATGATCAACAGCAGACGCCGTTCCGACAGACGCAGGAATTCGACGTGGCGGAAGCTGGCCTTGGGCCGGACGGGCATGCGCACCACGCCAGCGAACTGGGTAAGTTCGGACAGCAGCTGCGAGGCCTGGGCCATCAGACGTTGCGGATCATCGGGATGCAGGTGGCCTTCAATCTGGTGGCGGGCTGCCTGCTCGATCGGCTGGATGGTCAGCAACGAATCGACGAACAGCCGATACCCTCGCGGCGTCGGAATGCGGCCCGCAGACGTGTGTGGGCTTGCTACCAGACCCAGTTCCTCGAGATCGGCCATGACATTCCGGATCGACGCCGGCGACAACTCCAGGCCGCTGTGCTTGGACAGCGTCCGCGATCCAACCGGCTGGCCCTCGATGATGTAGCGCTCCACCAGGGCTTTCAGGAGCGCTCGTGCGCGATCGTTCAACATGTTCCTGATTCTACACAATCTGTCTGCTGGTATTCGGCAACACATGGAGGCACGGGTTGGTCGCGTGCCCTCGCCCTGTGGTTTAATCGGGGCCATGCGCCCGGCCATCCAGTCCGTGGGCGTGGTCGGCCGGTACGACAGCGCCCACCTCACCCGCTCCGTTGAAAAACTCATCGCGTTTCTCCAATCGCAGGGGAAGCGCGTGGTGGTGGACAATCGTTCGCTTCAGCCAAGCTCGACCAGCCAGGTTGCCGCGATGCCTCTGCCTGAACTTGCCGCCGCCGTCGATCTGGTCGTGGTGCTGGGTGGCGACGGTACCTTGCTCTCCGCCGCGCGCACGCTGGTGGAATTCGACGTGCCCGTGATCGGCATCAACTTAGGGCGCCTGGGCTTCCTCACCGACATTCCGGCCGACTCGATGGAACCGATGCTAGAGCAGGTGTTGAATGGACATTACCAGGAAGAGAGTCGTTCCCTGTTGTCCAGCGTGATCCTGCGCGGTGGCCTGCCGGTGGCCGAGACGCTTGCCTTCAACGATGTGGTGGTAGGCAAAGGGGCCCGTGGCAGCATGGTCGAGATCGAGGTCTACGTCGACGGCCAGTTCGTCTACGGGCTGCGTGCCGATGGCCTGATCGTGTCTACCCCTACCGGGTCTACCGCCTATGCGCTTTCCAGCGGTGGGCCGATCATCCATCCGTCGCTGCCAGCCCTGTTGCTGGCGCCGATCTGTCCGCACACCCTGAGCAACCGTCCCATTGTGCTGAGTGACCAGAGCCGGGTGGAGATCATCCTGGTACGCGGACCGTCGGCGAACGTCAACTTTGACGTGCAGAACATCGTCGATCTGGAAGAGGAAGACCGCATCGTCATCACCCGGGCCACCCGGCCGGTGCGCCTGCTGCATCCGATCGGCCACAGCCATTTCGCCATGCTGCGCGAAAAGCTGCACTGGGGCGCCCACCTGTAAGGGGCTGATTGCATGCTGCTTTCCCTGGAAGTCCGAGATTTTGTGATTGTCGAGCAGGTGGCTCTCGAATTC
>CAIPBT010000106.1 GCA_903863375.1 uncultured Ferrovum sp. | reverse complement strand
TGCCGGCGATTCCGGCCACCAGAAACCAGGTCTGGTGCAGATCCAAGTGTGGATCCAGCGCCACTGCCAGGGTGGAGGCTGCTGCATTGGCATGTCCCATGCCGGTGATCAGCAGACACACGCCAAGGTCGTTGCAATGCAGGGCAGGATGGTCGGCGGACAAGCCGGCAACCGGCACCAGCGTGTCGAGGTGCAGGGGCTGCAGCCAGGGCTCGGCCTCGGGTGGGAACATAGTGATGATCAGCACCTTGATGAGACGGGCGGCGTGGACCGTCTCGGCAGCCACCGCTGCTGGTGTTCCCGCCGTTGGCGCCATGGGGTCACCCTGCGCTTGCTGGCCCCAGGCCGCCAGCCAGCCCAGGGTGACGGCGGCGGCATTGGTTTCGGCCAGACCGCTGCCGAACAGGGCACCGACGTCGCTGTTGGGTCCGCCGCCGGCCAGATCCGACACGCTGCGAAAGGCCAGGAACGGCAGGCCGCGGCTGTAGGCCACGTGCGCGACGGCGGCCGTCTCCATGTCGAGTACCTTGGCCCGCAGGGTGGTCTGCAGGTATTGACGATATTCCGCATTGGCGAGAAACGCCGGCACCGACACGCCCGTCCCGCCAACCTGCAGGGTGGGGCTACCCGATACGCACAGGCCGGGAGCGCGCGGACCACAGCGTTGCAGGGGCGGCTGCAGGGCCCGAGCGACGGCCAGCATGGCGGCATCGACCGGATAGAACAGGCGGAATTCTCCGGCCAGCCCGGTGGCCGGCGTGCGCACAAACGTTTCGCGCATCCAGAGGCCGGTTGGCACCGTGCCGCCCAGCAGACGGAAGTCTGGCAGAACGCGCCCCTCCGACTGTGCGAGCCGCAGGCCCAGGCAATCGAGTACGCCAGGCGCACCGCAGGGCGCCGGCAGGGTGCCATCGGGTCCCCACCAGGTTTCCAGGGGCAGCGCCCAGCGCTCTGGCACGGTCACGTCGCCCACGGCGCCGGCCGGATCGATGCCGCCGGCAATGCCGCTCAGCAGCAGACGGGTGAGATGAAAGTGATCCGCCAGCAACTGGGTGGTCATGCTGGCGTTGACCAGACTGACCCCGGTCAGCGCCACCACCACCGCCTGCCCCTGCAGGATGCCGGTGCTGAAGCGGTTGCCCTGGATCATCCAGTCGTGGCGGTCGGTCATGGCCACCAGCAGCAGGTCGGCCTCCGCGCCGAAGGCAGACAGGATGCCGATGCGCGGCAGGCAATCGGTCAGGCAGGTGGCAGGCAAACGGCTGGGAGCCGGCAGCGCAGCGTTGGCTGATGCCGCTTCTGGTGCCGATGCAGATGCAGATGCAGATGCAGATGCTGGTGATGATGCTGACGCTGTGGTGGGTGCCGATGCTGGAGCCGTTGCCCACGCCAGGCCCGGGATCGCGCCCACCAGGCTGGCAAGCAGCATCGTGCCAGCCACCAAAATCGCTGACGACCGTGCCGTCGAAGCCGACGTCGAGGTCGACGTCGAGGTCGAGGTCGAAGCCGACGCCGACACACCCTGGCTCAGGCAGGCGCGTGCCACATACCACAAAGAACACACAGGCATGGCACCACTCCCGACGCTGGAAAGGCTAGAACTTCTCCACGGTAACGCGGAATGCCCATTGGCCATTGGATGACCGGCATTTGGTGATGGTCAGCCGCTGGCCTTGTTCGCTGTGCAGCAGATCGCGCAGGGCCGCTTCCAGCACAGTGCCCGGAAAACCGGGAATCGAAGTCTGTGGGAGGCGTTCGGTGACGTCATCGGCGGTGGAATTCATGCTTAGCATCTTAACATCTTAAGACTTTACATCAACAAGTCCCTCCTCTCCCCGCGCGGCACAGTCAAAGCTGGCAGGCGTACCCATGCGCGCGGCACAGTCAACGCCGTCAGGCGCACCCACGCGCGCGGCGCATCGGTTGATGCCCAGCTTGCAAAGGGAGGCTGTTGAAAACGGTCTAGGAAACGGCGAGCAAACGACGTGGGACTGGTGGGCGCTGACGGGCTCGAACCGCCGACATCCTCCGTGTAAGGGAGGCGCTCTACCAACTGAGCTAAGCGCCCTGATCAGACGGCACCCGGACGGATGCCATCGAAGGGAGACGCATTATCCCCAAGACCGGCCGCGCTGACCAGTCCTGGGTCGATCAATGCTTGATCAGGCCCTCACCCTTGCCTTCCGGACGGGCGGCGGCGGGGTCTGCCGGGGCCACGGTCGGCTCGGCATCCGGCAGGGGCTCAGGAGCCCGTTCCAGGGCCACCAGCAGCACCTCTTCCACCCATTTCACCGGGCGAATGTCGAGGCGCTCTTTGACGTTGGCCGGGATCTCGGCCAGATCCTTCATGTTCTGCTCGGGGATCAGCACGGTCTTGATGCCGCCGCGCGTGGCGGCCAGCAGCTTCTCCTTCAGGCCACCGATGGGCAGCACCTCGCCGCGCAGGGTGATCTCACCAGTCATCGCCACGTCGGCGCGCACCGGTATGCCGGTCAGGATCGACACCATCGCCGTGGTGATGGCAATACCGGCCGACGGGCCGTCCTTGGGTGTGGCGCCTTCCGGCAGGTGGATGTGCATGTCGGTCTTCTCGTAGAAGTCCGGTGCGATCCCGAGGGAACGCGCCCGCACCCGCACCACGCTGAGCGCTGCCTGGATCGACTCCTGCATCACTTCACCGAGCTTGCCGGTGGTAGTCATCTTGCCCTTGCCGGGCAAGCGCGCCGCCTCGATGGTGAGCAGTTCGCCGCCCACCTCGGTCCAGGCGAGCCCGGTCACCTGACCGATCTGGTTGTCGGCTTCGGCCAGGCCAAAGCTGTAGCGGCGCACGCCCAGATACTTCTCGAGGTTCTTCGAGGTGACGGCAATCTTGCTCTTCTTGCCAGCTTCCATCAGCAGGGCGGTGACCACCTTGCGGCAGATCTTGGCGATTTCCCGGTCCAGGCTACGCACGCCGGCTTCGCGGGTGTAGTACTGCACGATGTCGCGCAGGGCGCTTTCGGCCACGGTCATTTCGCCCGGTTTCAGGCCGTTGGCCTTGATTTGCTTGGGCAGCAGGTACTGGGTCGCGATGGCGATCTTCTCGTCTTCGGTGTAACCCGACAGGCGGATCACTTCCATGCGGTCGAGCAGCGGCGCCGGAATGTTCAGCGTGTTGGCCGTGGCCACAAACATCACGTCCGACAGGTCGTATTCGACCTCGACGTAATGGTCGACGAAGGTGTGGTTCTGTTCTGGATCGAGCACCTCAAGCAGCGCCGACGAGGGGTCGCCACGAAAATCCATGCCCAGCTTGTCAACTTCGTCGAGCAGGAACAGCGGGTTGCGCACCGCCACCTTACTCATGTTCTGCAGGATCTTGCCGGGCATCGAACCGATGTAGGTGCGGCGGTGACCGCGGATTTCCGACTCGTCACGCACGCCGCCCAGGGCCATGCGCACGAACTTGCGGTTGGTGGCCCGGGCGATCGACTGGCCGAGCGAGGTCTTGCCGACCCCGGGGGGCCCGACGAGACAGAGGATCGGCGCTTTCAGCTTGTCGACACGGCTTTGCACTGCCAAGTACTCGACGATGCGCTCCTTCACCTTCTCGAGACCGTAGTGGTCCTCGTCCAGCACGCTCTGGCAAGCCTTCAGGTCGACACTGACCTTGGTCTTCTTCTTCCAGGGCAGCGCCACCAGCACATCGATGTAGTTGCGCACCACGGTGGCTTCCGCCGACATCGGGCTCATCAGCTTGAGTTTCTTGAGCTCGGCGTCGACCTTGGCACGCGCTTCCTTCGGCATGTGCGCGGCACGGATCTTCTTTTCCAGTTCCTCGAAGTCGGCCCCTTCATCGCCGTCGCCGAGTTCCTTCTGGATCGCCTTGACCTGTTCGTTCAGGTAGTACTCGCGCTGGCTCTTCTCCATCTGGCGCTTGACGCGGCCACGGATGCGCTTTTCCACCTGCAGGATGTCGAGTTCGCTTTCCAGCAGCGCGAGCAGGTGTTCCAGCCGCGCCTTGACGTCGAACATCTCCAGGATTTCCTGCTTCTGCTCGAGCTTGAGCGGCAGGTGCGCCGCGATCGTGTCGCCCAGCCGGCCGGCGTCGTCGATGCCGGCGAAGGTGGTCAGCACCTCCGGCGGAATCTTCTTGTTCAGTTTGACGAACTGGTCGAACTGCGCCAGCAGCGTGCGGCGCATGGCTTCCACTTCATGGTCGGGTGCCTCGGGCACCTGCACCGGCGTGGCTTCGCCGTTGTAGTGCGTGCGCTCGTCTTCCACGTCGGCCACCAGGGCACGCTGGGTGCCCTCCACCAGCACCTTCACGGTGCCATCTGGCAGCTTCAGCATTTGCAGGATGCTGGCGATGCTGCCCACGGTGTACAGGTCTTCGGCCTTCGGCTCGTCGTTGGCGGCGGACTTCTGCGCCACCAGCAGGATGCTTTTGCCCGCTTCCATGGCGATTTCCAGCGCCTTGATCGACTTTTGCCGACCAACGAACAGCGGGATCACCATGTGGGGAAAGACCACCACATCGCGCAGCGGCAGCAGCGGCAGGACGATCGGGTCGAGGGAGGGCGTGGTATCGGACATTGGGATTCCCTTTTCGGTCTACACCCACTACATCGGGGCGGACGGATCAGCTTTCAATACCACTCGGGGCTGGCGTGTGGCACCAGCCCCGGCACATCAGACGCCGGCGACCTTGGGCGGGTCGGCGTAAATCAGGAGTGGTGCGGTGTGGCTTTCAATGGTGGACTCGTCTGCAACCACCTTGGTGACGTTCTGCAAGGAGGGCAGATCGAACATGGTTTCGAGCAGGGCCTGCTCGATGATCGAGCGCAGGCCCCGGGCGCCGGTCTTGCGCACCAAGGCCTTGCGGGCGATGGCACTGAGCGCGGTGTCGCGGAACTCTAGTTCGACGCCTTCCATCGAGAAGAGTTTCTGGTATTGCCGGGTGAGCGCATTCTTCGGCTCGGTCAGGATGCGCACCAGGGCCTTCTCGTCAAGTTCCTCCAGAGTGGCGATCACCGGCAGCCGGCCGATGAATTCCGGGATCAGACCGAACTTGATCAGGTCTTCCGGCTCGACATTTTTGATCTCGGCCTGGACCTGGCTGCCTTCCTTGCTCTTCACCTCGGCACCAAAGCCGATGCCGCCCTTGGTGCTGCGGTTCTGGATGATCTTCTCCAGGCCGCCGAAGGCGCCCCCGCAGATGAACAGGATGTTGGCCGTATCGACCTGCACGAATTCCTGGTTGGGATGCTTGCGCCCGCCCTGCGGAGGCACCGAGGCCACCGTGCCCTCGATCAGCTTCAACAACGCCTGCTGCACGCCCTCGCCCGACACATCGCGGGTAATCGAGGGGTTGTCCGACTTGCGCGAAATCTTGTCGATTTCGTCGATATAGACAATGCCGCGCTGCGCCTTTTCGACGTCGTAATCGCACTTCTGCAGCAGCTTCTGGATGATGTTCTCGACGTCTTCACCCACATAGCCGGCTTCGGTCAGGGTGGTGGCGTCAGCGATCACGAAAGGCACGTTGAGCAGGCGTGCCAGCGTCTGTGCCAGCAGCGTCTTGCCGGAACCGGTCGGGCCGATCAGCAGGATGTTGCTCTTCGACAGCTCGACGTCGCGATCCTTGCCCTGATTCTTCAGCCGCTTGTAGTGGTTGTAGACCGCGACGGCGAGAATCTTCTTCGCCTTGGTCTGATCGATCACGTACTGGTCGAGGATCTCGCATATCTCATGCGGCGTTGGCAGATCGGCGCGGGCGTTTTTCAGTTCGCCCCCGGCGATTTCCTCGCGGATGATGTCATTGCACAGCTCGATGCATTCATCGCAGATGAACACCGAGGGTCCTGCGATCAGCTTGCGCACTTCGTGCTGGCTCTTGCCGCAGAACGAACAATAGAGGAGCTTTTCCCCGCCGGCTTTTTCCGTCATTTCAAGTCCTGGGTTTCATGCTTCTTTCATAAACATACCACCGAGGTGGGGTCATTGCGACCCCTTTTCCGTCCGCCCCGACCGGGTCGGCGCCGACGGTTTTCCGGTGATCAGGCACCCAGTTCGGCGCGGCTGGTCAGCACGCGGTCGATGATTCCGTACTCTTTTGCTTCTTCGGCACTCATGAAGTTGTCACGGTCGGTGTCGCGTTCGATGGTCTCGATCGGCTGACCGGTGTGCTCGCTCATCATCTGGTTCAGGCGCTTGCGCAGGTAGAGGATTTCCTTCGCCTGGATCTCGATGTCCGACGCCTGGCCCGACGCGCCGCCCGACGGCTGATGGATCATCACCCGGGTGCTGGGCAGGCTGAAGCGCTTGCCCTTCGCCCCGGCGCCGAGCAGGAAGGCACCCATGCTGGCCGCGAGGCCCATACAGGTGGTGGTGACATCCGGCTTGATGAACTGCATGGTGTCGTAGATGGCGAGGCCGGCCGAGACCGAGCCGCCCGGCGAGTTGATGTACAGGTTGATGTCCTTGTCGGGGTTTTCCGATTCGAGGAACAGCAGCTGTGCCACGATCACGTTGGCCGTGCTTTCCGTGACCGGGCCGACCAGGAAGATCACGCGCTCTTTCAACAGACGCGAATAGATGTCGTAGGCCCGCTCACCACGACCGCTCTGCTCCACCACCATCGGGATCAGGCCGAGGCCCTGGGGTTCCTGGTATGTCGCCATGATCTGGATATTCCTGTTCAGGTTATTGAGGTAAATCAGGCTGCGCCGCCGATCAGGTCCTGGAAGGCAATCGGCTTGTCGGACACTTTCGCACGCGACAGCGCCCACGTGACCACATTGTCTTCCAGCACCACCGACTCCACTTCGCGCAGCCGCTCGGGGTCTTCGTAATACCAGCGCACCATTTCATCCGGCTGCTCGTAGCTTTCAGCCTGTTCGACCAGCAGGGCGCGCACCTGTTCCGGCGCGGCCTCGAGCTTCTCGCGCTGTACCAGCTCGCTCAGCACCAGGCCGACCGACACGCGGCGTTTGGCCTGCTCTTCAAACAGGCTGTCCGGCAGTTGCATGCCGTTCATGTCCTGACCCGTGCGGGCCTTCCAGTCCTGCGCGGCGTTCTGGCGCAGGCGCTGGATTTCGAAGCCGATCAGGGCCTTCGGCACGGCCAGCTCGGTGGCTTCGACCAGAGCCTTCATGACTTGATCCTTCAGGCGGCCCTGGATGCGCTTCTTGGCTTCCCGCTCCAGATTGCCCTGGATTTCGGCGCGCATCAGGGCGGTGTCACCCGACTCGATACCGAGCGACTGGGCGAATTCGGCATCCAGTTCCGGCAGCACCGGCATCTGCACGTCGTGCACGAAGACTTCGAAGCGCACAGTCTGCCCGGCCAGGCCCGGCGCCTGGTAATCGGCCGGGAAGGTCATGTCGAAATTGCGGGTATCGCCCGCCTTGGCACCCAGCAGGGCGTTTTCGAAGTCAGCCAAATACTGGCCGGAACCCAGCACGCAGTGCTGCTTCTCGCCCGTGCCGCCTTCGAACGGCACGTCATCCTTGAAACCCTTGAAGTCCATCAGCACGCGGTCGCCAGCGGCGGCGTCGCGCGCAACCGACACCCAGCGGGTGCGCTGCTTGCGCAGGATGTCGATGGTGCGGTCGACGTCGGCGTCAGTCACGGTGACCAGCGGACGCTCGATGGCAGCGTTGCTGATGTCACCGGGCACCACTTCCGGAAACACTTCGAACGTAGCCTTGAAGGCGTACTGACCGCTCTCCGGCGCGCTTTCGACCGATTCGAACATGGGGGTGCCGACCACCCGCAACGATTGCTCACGCACGGCGTTCTGGAAGGTGTTTTGGGCCGCATCGCTCAGCGCATCGCGCATCACCTGATCGCCATACATGTTCCGCAACATGCTGGCAGGCACCTTACCGGGCCGGAAGCCGTCGATACGGGCAGTCTTCGACAGTTGCTTCAGACGCTTCGCCACGTCGGCATCGACACCGGCCAGCGATACGGTAAGGGTCAGGCTCCGCTCCAGCGGGCTCGATTGTTCTGTCATTGCGGTCAACCTTGCAAAAATGGAATGACCCACCGGCAACGCGACACCGCGCACCCAGTGGGCCGGAAGTGAACGGACGTGCAAATCCGCAGCCAAGCCCACAAGTATATACCTGCCACTGTCCACCCGCACCCCTTACCCGGGCGGCGTGCCCGGGCCTGGGCAGGGTGGACCAGCACTCGGCGGGCGCTCGAAGCCCCTCGCGGCGGTTGTGCCAGGTACGCACCGCCTGCGACCACAGCGCCAACGCCTGGATGGCGCTGGTTTTGCCACAATTGTGGGCACCGATCAGAACGGCTGGGTGATCAAGCCCGATGCGCTGCTTGTCACCAAAACGCTTGAAATTCTCGATTTCGATGTCATTCAACAGGCGTACGATCGGCTGCCCTTTCCAACACTTTTAAACGCCGACCCGCTTGGTGAATGGTGCGGAGGAGGAGACTCGAACTCCTACGCCGTGAGGCGCTGGAACCTAAATCCAGTGCGTCTACCAATTCCGCCACCCCCGCACGCGCCTCGATTGTACCGTGCTGCGCATCGGCCTGGGGACAGGTATGCTGGCGCCCGGGCCGAAGGACTTGCGCCGGTTCGCGTCTTGCCCGCTGCCCTGCCCGCCCCAGACCATGGCTGTCGACCACTACGAAAACTTCCCTGTCGCCTCGATCCTGATGCCGGCCGCCCTGCGCCCGGCGGTGCGCGCCATTTACGCCTTCGCCCGGTCTGCCGACGATCTGGCCGACGAAGGCGATGCCCTGCCCGAGGCGCGTCTGGCCGCGCTGCGCGCCTATGAGGCCGACCTCGACCGCATCGATGCCGGTGAAGCGCCGGTGCATCCGATCCTGCAGGCCCTGCAGCCCACCGTGCACCAGCACGGGCTGTCCACCCGTCCGTTCCGCGACCTGCTCTCGGCCTTTCAGCAGGACGTGACCGTGCACACGTATGCCGACCCGGCGGCTGTGGCGGATTACTGCCAGCGCTCCGCCAACCCGGTCGGTCACCTGATGCTGGCGCTGTGGCAGCAGGACAACCCGCAATACCGCCGCTGGTCGGATGCCATCTGCACCGCGCTCCAGCGCATCAACTTCCTGCAGGATGTGGCGGTGGACGCGATCAAGCCGAGGATTTACCTGGCGCAATCGCAGTTGCAGGCGTACGGACTGTCGTCCGCGCAGGTGCTGGCGCTGCGCCCCGGTCAGGCTGCGGCCCCACCGCCCGCCCTGTGCGCGCTGATCTGCGCCGAGTGTGCCGATGCGCGCCGGCAGATGCTGCAGGGCGCGCCGCTGGCGCGGGCGCTGCCAGGGCGGATCGGGCTGGAACTGCGGCTGGTGGTGGCAGGCGGCCTGCGCATCCTGGACCGGATCGAGGCCGTCGGCGGCGATGTGGTGCGCCATCGCCCGCAATTGGGCGCGGCGGATTGGCTGCACGTGCTGTGGACTGGCTGGGTGCGCGGATTTCCGCCGCCGCCATCGGCCTGATAGAGTGCCGGGCATGTCTCCCGAAGCCTATTGCCAGGATAAAGCGGCCCAGAGCGGCTCGAGCTTTTATTACAGCTTTCTGTTCCTGCCGCCGGCCCGGCGCCAGGCGATCACTGCCCTCTACGCGTTCTGTCGCGAAATTGACGATGTGGTCGATGAAACGCGGGAACCGGAGGTGGCCAAGGTAAAACTGGCCTGGTGGCGCGACGAACTGGAACGCACCCTGGCCGGCGCGCCCCAGCACCCGGTCGGGCGCGCGCTGGCGCCGGCGATTGCGGCCTACGGCCTGGAGGGCGGCCACCTGCGCGAGATCATCGACGGCATGGCGATGGACCTGCAGCCGCTGCTATATCCCGACCGCGCGAGTCTGGACTTGTACTGTCACCGCGTCGCTGGGGTGGTGGGCGTGCTGTCGGCCCGTATCTTCGGCTACCGCAACCCGGCCACCCTGGACTATGCGCATGCGCTAGGGCTTGCGTTTCAGCTGACCAACATCCTGCGCGATGTTGGCGAAGATGCCCGGCGCGGTCGCATCTATCTACCCGGCGACGCCCTGGTACGCCACGGCCTGACCGCCGCCGATGTGCTGGCGCTGCGTGACGGCCCTGCCCTGCGCGCCCTGCTGCACGAATTCGCCGCCAGCGCCCAGGCCCAATACGACCGCGCCTTTGCACTGCTGCCGGCCGACGACCGGCGCGCGCAACGCTGCGGCCTGATGATGGCGGCCATCTACCGCACCCTGCTGACTGAAATTATCCAGGCCGATTGCGCCGTCATGCACCAGCGCATCGCCCTCACCCCTCTGCGCAAGCTGTGGCTGGCATGGCGCACCTGGATCGGTTTCTGAGTACCGGAGTGGCCCGGCGTCGGCCGGGACCCGTGCGCGTGGCGGTGATCGGGGCCGGGTATGCCGGCCTGTCGGCAGCGCTCGACCTGATCGATGCCGGCTGTTCCGTGACGGTCTATGAAGCCGGCACGGTGCCCGGCGGCCGCGCCCGCCGCATTCCGGGGGGCGATGGCAGCGACGACAACGGCCAGCATCTGCTGCTGGGCGCCTACACCGAACTGCTGGGGCTGCTGCGCCGCCTGAAAGTGCCGCTGGAAGCCGTCTTCGAGCGCCGTCCCCTGCGCCTGAGTGTGGTGGGCGGCCTGGATTTGCACGCTGCCCGCTTGCCGGCGCCCTGGCACCTGGCCGCCGGCTTCCTGCTGGCGGGGGGTGTGTCCTGGCGGGAACGCCTGAGCACCGTGCGCATGCTGCACGACTTGCAGAAAGGCGGGTTTCGCGCGCATCGCCACGAGACGGTGGCCAAGCTGCTCGACCGCCACCATGCCCACGGCCGGATGCGTGCCTTCCTGTGGGATGCCCTGTGTGTGGCAGCGTTGAACACGCCGCCGGAACGGGCCTGCGCCCAGATCTTTCTGAACCTGCTGCACGATCTGGCCACCGGCCCGCGCAGCCACAGCGACCTGCTGTTGCCGCGCACCGACCTAAGTGCGCTGTTGCCGGAACCGGCGGTGGCCTACCTCCGGCAACGGGGCGGACGGGTGCATCTGCAGACGCCGGTCACCGCCATTCAAGATGCGGGCTCCCGCCTGATGGTGAACGCCGGTACCGCCACGGCACTGTTCCAGCATGTGGTGCTGGCCGTTGCACCGCGTAGCGTGTCGCACCTGATTGGTGACTGGGCCGACATGCAGCTGCTGCTGGGGCAGATCGATGCCTTGCAGCATGAACGGATTGCCACCCTCACCCTGGCCTATCAACAGCCGGTTCGTCTGCCGTTTCCGATGATGGCGGTGGCGGCCGGCGAGGTGGACTGGATCTTTGACCGACGCCAGCTGCTGGGCAGCCACGGTGGCAATGAGGGCGGCCGTCTGGCCTGCGTGATGAGTGCGCCCCCGCCGCAGCGCAGCCTGGACCGCCTCGCGCTGGTGGAGTACGCCCATCGCGATGTCGAGCGGCTGATCGGCCGGTGCGCGCCCCCGGTCGACAGCCGGCTGGTGGTTGAGAAGACCGCCACCTTCTCGTGTCGACCGGGCATCGAGCGCCCCGACGAAATCACCCACGACCCCCGGCTGCTGCTGGCCGGCGACTATCTGGCTTCGCGCTACCCGGCCACCCTGGAAACCGCCGTACGCAGCGGCCGGCGGGCGGCCGCGGCGATCATCCACTGGAACGACCTCAGCAGCCCGGGCCGGCGGGTGGCCTACGCGCTGCACGCACCGTCCCGGGGACCTGCGGGTGCCCGGCCCTCTTCCTACACGCCACCCTCTGCCCGGAACCGCTCATGAGCTCTCTCCTGCCCCAGCTGCCCGCCACCCTCTTCGTCGATGCCGATGGACAGCCACGCCTGGTTGGCCGGGTGATCCTGGTGACCGGCGCGACCGGCGGCCTGGGGCAGCTGGTCTGTCGGACCGCTGCCGCGGCCGGTGCCACGGTGCTGCTGCTGGCCCGTCAGGAGAAGCGTCTGAACCTGCTGTACGACGCGCTGCGTGATGGCGGGGCTGCCGAGCCGATGGTGGTGACGCTGGACCTGTCCGCGCAGTCGGACGCCCAGTTCGAGGCACTGGCGCAGGCGGTGGCGAGCCAGCTCGGCCGTCTGGATGCGGTATTTCATGCCGCCAGCCAGTTCGTGCAGCTTGCCCCCCTGGCCCTGCAGACCCTGAAGGATTGGGAGCGGGCCATCGCGGTCAACCTGCTGGCACCCTTTGCCCTGACCCGGGCCTGCCTGCCGCTGCTGCGCGCCGCCCCGACGGCACGTGCGGTGTTCTGCGCCGAAGCGCACGCCCTGGCACCCACGGCCTTCTGGGGTGGCTTTGCCGCTTCGCAGGCGGCCCTGCCCGGACTGGTGCGGATGCTGGCGCAGGAACATGACGACCACCCCGACCTGCGGGTGCATCTGCTCATTCCAGGCGCGGTCGACACCCCGATGCGCGAGCGCACCCATCCCGGTGAAACCCGCGCCCAGCGCCGCCCGGTGGCGGAACTGGCGCCGCTGATCCTGAACCTGCTGGGCGCAGCTGCGCTGCCGGGTGATACGGGGGGAACGGGGGGAACGGCCGGAGCGGCGGGCACGGCGGACACGGCGGCCGCGGCGCCAATGATACCCGCGAGCGGCAGCATCGTGCGCGCCTGACCGGCCGGTGCCAGGCTCCCATCAGACAACCGGTTCTGCGAACCAGGTCGGAAAACCAGATCCGGGAAACAGATCAGAGAACCAGATGAGAGAACCAGATCAGAAAGGTATCAGTGCTCGCGCAGCCAGTGCACGGCCTGTTCAACGCGGTCGATCGGTATCGCCTCGATACCTTCCACACCCTGCCGGGTGATGTTGGCCCGCGGCACCAGAGCTCGGGTGAAGCCCAGCTTGGCAGCCTCGCGCAGGCGCTCCTGCCCGCGCTGTACCGGCCGTACCTCGCCGGCCAGGCCAACTTCGCCAAACACCACCATCTTGCCCGGCAGGGGCTTGCCACGCAGGCTCGAGACCATCGCGAGCAAGACCGCCAGGTCGGCCGCTGGCTCGGCAATCTTCACGCCGGCCACGGCATTGACGAACACATCCTGGTCGAAGCAGGCCACGCCAGCGTGTCGGTGCAGCACCGCGAGCAGCATGGCGAGGCGGTTGGTTTCCAGTCCCACGGTGAGACGCTTGGGATTGGGCGCATGCGCCTCATCGAGCAGGGCCTGGATTTCGACGGCCAGCGGCCGGCTGCCCTCCTGCGTGACGGTGACGCACGAACCCGGCACCGGATCGCCGGTATGCGAGAGGAACAGCGCGGAAGGGTTGGAAACCTCGCGCAAGCCGGTCTCGGTCATGGCGAACACGCCCAGTTCATTGACTGCTCCAAAGCGGTTCTTGATGGCGCGCACCAGCCGGAAGCTCGAGCCGCTGTCGCCCTCGAAATACAGCACGGTGTCGACAATGTGTTCCAGCACCCGTGGCCCGGCAATCGCGCCTTCCTTGGTGACATGCCCCACCAGCACGATCGCTGGCCCACCGGCCTTGGCCAGCCGGGTGAGCTGGGCGGCGCACTCGCGTACCTGCGACACGCTGCCGGGCGCGGCGGTGAGCGCCTCGCTGTAAAGGGTCTGGATCGAGTCGATGATCGCCACCGTGGGCCGCTGGGTGCGCAGGGTGTCGACGATCTTTTCCAGCGAGATTTCGGCCAGCAGCGGGATGCGCCGGCCATCCACCTTCAGGCGGCGGGCGCGGGCGGCGACCTGCTCCGGCGATTCTTCGCCCGTCACGTAGAGCACCTGACTGACGGCGCTGACGCTTTGCAGAGCCTGCAGCAACAGGGTTGACTTGCCGATGCCGGGATCGCCGCCCAGCAGCACCACGCTGCCGGGCACGAAGCCACCGCCCAGCACGCGGTCGAATTCGGGCAGGCCGGAGGGAATGCGCGCAATATCTTCGGCGCTGACCTGATCGAGGGTGATCACCGCCCGCGCGGCGGTCAGCCCGGCATAGCGGTTTTCCACCGTGGCCGAGCCGGCATTGCCGCCAGGCACCACGGTTTCCACCAGCGTGTTCCAGACCGCACAGTGCGGACACTGGCCCTGCCATTTCGGGCTCTGGCCGCCGCACTCGGTGCAGGCATAGAGCGTGCGTGCCTTGGCCATGTCAGACCAGTTCCTGCGGCACGCGCCGCGCAATGCCGGTCAGAATTTCATAGGGGATGGTGCCGGCGGCAAGCGCGATCTCGTCGACCGGCAAGGCCGGGCCGAACAGTTCGACCGGCATGCCCACCCCGGCGTCGGGAATGCCGGACAGATCCACGCACAGCATGTCCATCGAGACCCGGCCGAGCAGGCGTGTGATGCGGCCGTCGACCACCACTGGCGTGCCGGTCGGGGCATGCCGGGGATAGCCATCGGCATAGCCACAGGCCACGATGCCGATGCGGATCGGTACCGCGCTGCGAAAGGTGGCCCCGTAACCGATGCCCTCGCCGGCGGCCACCTCGCGCACCGCAATCAGCCGGGAGGTGAGCTGCATCACCGGGCGCAGGCCGAGACTGGCGGCGCTGGCGCCGGCCACCGGACTGGCACCGTACAGCATCAGGCCGGGGCGCACCCAGTCGCCGACCATCACCGCGTGCCCCGGCCCGAAGGTCTGTGCCGCCAGGATGGCAGCCGAATTGCCGTAGCTGCTGGGCAGGATGGCGAGCTCGGCCTGCCAGCCCCGCAACTCCTGCAGACGGCTCATCGCCTCGCGGGCGCCGCCGGCCTCATCGGCACAGGCGTAGTGCGTCATCAGCACGATCTCGCCCATGCCCGCGATGGCCTGCAGGCGACGCAGGGCGTCGGCGGCGTCCCCCGGGGCAAAGCCTAGACGATGCATGCCGGTGTCGACCTTCAGGAAAATCCGCGCCGGCGGCGGCAGATCGCTCATCTCCAGCATGCGCAGTTGCTCGGCATGATGGATCACCGGCGTTGCCCGCGTTTCGCGCAGGCCTTTCAGATCGTCGGCAGAAAAAAATCCTTCCAGCAGCAGCAGTGGCTTGGTCACACCGAGCTCGCGTAGCGTGCGTGCCTCGTCCAGGCTCAACATGGCGTAGCCGTCGCTGTCGAGCGCCAGCGCACAGGTTTCCATGCCATGGCCGTAGGCATTCGCCTTGATCACGGCGAGCACCTTCGAGGCCGGCGCCAGGTCGCGCACCCGCGCCAGATTGTGACGCAAGGCATCCAGATGGATCCGTGCCAGCAGCGGGCGGGGCATCAGGACGCCCCGGTCTGGCGCAGCGCTTGTTGCCCGCGTAGCACTTGCTGGAGGCGCAGCGCTTGTTGCACGCGTAGCACTTGCTGGGGGCGCAGCGCTTGTTGCACGCGTAGCACTTGCCGGGGGCGCGACGCTTGCGGCGGGAACGTCGCGGGCGGGAACTCAGTATTCATCCCGGCCATAATGTCCCGTATTGGCGAAGTTGGTAAAGCGCGTGTGCATGCCAAGGAAGGTGAGGCGCACGGTGCCGATCGGGCCATTCCGCTGCTTGCCGATGATGATCTCGGCCGTGCCCTTGTCCGGACTGTCTGGGTTGTAGACCTCGTCCCGGTAGATGAACAAGATCACGTCGGCATCCTGTTCGATGGCGCCCGAGTTATGGCTGACGATGCCATCGGCCAGCCAGCAGGCATTGCCCGGCACGGTGAGATCAAACACCTCGCGCTCGCCCGCGGGCGCGATGGCCGTCACGGTGTCCCCAACCAGATGCCCGTCGACCACGCGCGCGAGCTGGTCGCCGGTGTGCAGGCTGGCGACGGTCCGCCAGTCGCTGCTGCCCCCGTCACCCATCGCAAGCAGCCGGTGTTCGGCCGTGCAGGTGATGGCCAGCCCACTCGCCAGGACGACCTGGAATACGGGGCGGACGCCCACCGACCACACCAGATCGCTGTGGCTGCGCTCGATCTGGCCGTCGGGCGAGACCGAGATCACCTCGGGCGTGTGGCCCACCAGGCTTGCGATCGGCACGCGCCGGCCGTCGGCCAGCACGACCAGGGTGTCGCCGACCACGCACTCGCGCAGGTCGGACATCACCGGCCGCTTGTTCGGCCGCTGTTCCAGCGAACGGTTGAGCTGCGACAGCGCGATCACCGGCACCTGCAGCTCCTTGGCCAGCGCTTTCAGCGAGCGGGAAATTTCCGAGATTTCGGTGGCGCGGTTTTCGCCCGACCCGGTGGCCGAGCTCATCAGCTGCAGATAATCGACCACCACCAGACCCAGCCCGCCATATTGACGGTGCAGGCGGCGTGTCCGCGCCCGCAGGTCGAGTGGGTTGAGCGCCGGGGTCTCGTCGATGTGGATCGGTGCCTCGGACAGGCGCCCCAAGGCCGCAGTCAGCCGCTGCCAGTCGTCTTTGTCGAGCTTGCCGGTGCGCATGCGGTGCTGGTCGAGTCGACCCACCGAGCCGAGCAGACGCATGGCGAGCTGGGTGGCGCCCATTTCCATCGAAAAGACCGCGGTGGGCAGGCCTTTCTCCAGCCCGACATGTTCGGCCATATTCAGGGCAAAGGCCGTCTTGCCCATTGACGGACGTCCGGCCACGATGATCAGGTCACCGGGCTGCAGCCCGGAGGTCATGCTGTCGAGATCATTGAATCCGGTCGGCACGCCGGTCACGTCATCGGGATTGTCGCGCGCATACAGCATGTCGATGCGCTCGACGACTTCCTTCAGCACCGGTTGCAGATGGCGGAACCCCCCCTCGGAGCGGGCCCCCGACTCGGCAATCTTGAACACCTTGGCCTCGGCCTCGTCGAGCAAGGCGCGGGCATCACGACCAGCCGGGCTGTAGGCACTGTCAGCAATCTCGGTGCCCACCTGGGCCAGGCTGCGCATCAGTGAACGCTCGCGAATGATGTCGGCGTAGCGGCGGATGTTGGCGGCGCTAGGGGTGCTCTGGGTGAGTACCGCGAGATAGCCCATGCCTCCGATCGCCTCCAGGCTGCCCTCCTGACGCAGGGCCTCGGCCACCGTCAGCGCGTCGGCCGGCTGACTGGCTTCGATCTGGGCCAGGATGGCACTGAAGATGCGCCGGTGATCTTCCCGGTAAAAATCGTGGGCGTAGATCACGGCCGCAATCTTGTCCCAGGCTGCGTTATCCAGCAGCAGCCCCCCCAGTACCGCCTGCTCGGCTTCGATGGAATGCGGCGGCAGCCGGATCAGATCCAGGCCTGGGTCATTGGACATGGGATGGCAGCAGGAAAGCGGGGGTTCGGTCGGTCCGGTGCATGGGCACCTGAAAATTCGGCGGTGCGGTCCCCCAAAAGAAAACGGGGAGATTGCTCTCCCCGTATTCTACGCGTTCTGCCTCTGGCTGGCGTGCACGGCTGGCAGGTTGCCCGTCCGCCGCGCACAGGGCCAGCGCCGCCGCTCAGCGACGGATGGCGCTGACGGCGTCGGTTAGCTGCTGGTGCCGCTGACCAGCACGGTCAGGGTAGCCAGCACATCGGTATGCAGTGCCAGGGTGACCTGGTGCTCACCGACGGTCTTCAGCGGGCCATTGGCCAGACGCACTTCCGTCTTGGTGGCTTCGATGCCTTGCGCCTGCAGGGCTTCGACGATGTCGCTGTTGCCGACCGAACCGAACAGGCGGCCATCCACACCGGCCTTCTGGCTGATTGCCAGCACCAACCCTTCCAGCTGGGCGGCACGCGCCTGGGCGCGACCCAGCAGGTCAGCCTGCTGACGCTCCAGCTCGGCCCTGCGGGCTTCGAACGCGGCGCGGTTGGCCGAGGTGGCGCGCTTGGCCTTGCCTTGCGGGATCAGGAAGTTGCGGGCGTAGCCATCCTTAACCTTGACGATGTCACCCAGCTGACCCAGGTTGACCACTTTTTCCATCAGGATGATTTCCATGGTCATGCTCCTCAGTGCAGGTCAGTGTAGGTGAGCAGGGCCAGGAACCGGGCGCGCTTGATGGCGGTGCCGAGCTGGCGCTGGTACAGGGCCTTGGTACCGGTGATGCGGGCCGGGATGATCTTGCCGTTCTCGTTAACGAAGTCCTTCAGGATTTCGATGTCCTTGTAGTCAACCCACTCGATCTTCTCGGCGGTGAACTTGCAGAACTTGCGACGACGGAACATGCCACCACTGTTGCGGCGGTTGTCTTTCTTCGGGTCTTTCTTGCGCATGGGACGCGGCATTTTGCTTACTCCAGATCTGTCTTGTAGGCGGTTGCGTGCAACACAACCGACGCACTCTTCACGCTGCGACGGGTCAGAAATCCTTTCACCAGCACGGGCTGGTCCTGCTCCAGCCTGGCCATTTCCACCGCCAGATCCCCCAACACCATGACCGACAGGTCAAGCTGCACCGTGCGATCGTGCTGCGCTTCGGTCTGGCGCGATTCGTGGGCCAGTTCGAAGGAGAGCAGCGGGATGCCGGCAGGGGTGTGACGCAGGGGTTCGAGGTTTCGGACGCGTCCGCTCAATAGGATTTCGTTGCGACTCAAGCCGCCGGGGCGGCCTCAACGGCCGGACCTGCACCTTCCGGACGCGGCGCCTTCTTCTCCTCGCGCATCATGGCCGACGGGGTGGTGACCGCGGCGTCCATCTTGACGGTGAGGTGACGCAGCACGGCGTCGTTGAAACGGAAGGCGTTCTCGAGTTCGGCCAGCACGGTCTTCTCGCACTCGATGTTCAAGAGCACATAGTGCGCCTTGTGCACTTTCTGGATCGGGTAGGCCAGCTGACGGCGGCCCCAGTCTTCCAGACGGTGGATCACGCCGGCACCGTTCGCCACCATGGTGCGGTAGCGTTCGATCATGGCGGGCACCTGTTCGCTCTGGTCCGGATGGACGATGAAGACGATTTCGTAATGACGCATGGAATCTCCTTATGGGGTGTCCGGGCAGCCAGGATCGGATGACCACGGCCGGCAGACGCGCCTGTCGGCATGCGAACCGGGCAGGCAAGGTTGAGGTAACCCGCGATCATGAAGCAAAACCGCGGGATTGGCAAGGCTGAGCGATTACACCGGTGCCGGTCGGCGGCGACGGGCCTCGTACAGGCAGATACCCGCCGCCACCGAGACATTCAGGCTCTCGACCGAGCCCAGCATCGGGATGCGCACGGTCCAGTCGCAGGTTTCGCGGGTCAGCCGGCGCAGGCCCGACCCCTCGGCACCCAGCACCATCGCCAGTGGCCCGCTGACATCGACCTCGGTCAGGCTCGCGGTGGCCTCATCATCGGTGCCGACCACCCGCACGCCGGCATCCTGCAACTCGCGCAGCGTGCGCGCGAGGTTGGTCACGGTGATGTAGGGCACCGTATCGGCGGCACCCGAAGCCACCTTCTGCACGGTCGCGGTCAGGGCCACGGCGCGGTCGCGCGGTGCAACCACCGCATGCACGCCCATGGCATCGGCCACGCGCAGGCAGGCGCCCAGGTTGTGCGGATCCTGCACGCCATCGAGCACCAGCAGCAGCAGGTCAGGCCCGATCTGGTCGACCAGGTCGACCGGGTCATGCAGTTGCGGCAAGGGCTCGGCCCGGGCCACCACACCCTGGTGACGTCCGCCCCCGGCGAGGCCGCCCAGGCGGTCCGGCTCGACGGCGTGCACGCGCACGGCGCGTTCGTTGGCAACGGTCAGCAGGTCGCGCAGGCGCGCATCCTGCCGGGTGCGATCGACGTAGATCTCCTGGATGGTGCCCGGATGGTGACGCAGGCGGCTGGACACGGCATGGAAGCCGATCAGGGTATCAATCCTGGCCATCGGTCACCTCCTTCGGCTTGGTTTTGCGGGGTGCGCGTTTGCGCGGCGCCCGTTTGGTGGCAGCGGTCTCGCTGCCCGCCGCGGCGGCATCCGGGCCAACGCTTGCATCCCCTGGGCGCGCCGTCGCTGCGGCTGTGGTGGACGCGACTGCCTCATCCGGCAACAGATCGGCGGTGCTGGCGCTGGCCGCTTTGGTGGCCTTGCGCCGGGGTGCCCGCTTGGCCGGTGCGGCGACCGCTTCGACGGCGTGGTCGCCGCTGACCGCAGCCCCGCCGGCCGCCGGGACACTCGCCTTGTCCGCCTCCACCAGGGCGAAGTCGACCTTGGTGGTTTCCAGGTCCACGCGCACCACGCGGATGCGGACGCGATCGCCCAGGCGGTAGCGCTTGCCGCTGCGCTCACCCAGCAGTTGATGGCGCGCGGCATCGTGGTGGTAGTAATCCTGTCCCAGTTCGGTGATGTGCACGAGCCCTTCGACATGCATGCCATCGAGCGTGACGAACAGCCCGAAGTGGGTCACGGCGCTGACGGTTCCGGCATATTCCTCGTTGATGCGGTCGCGCATGAACCATGCTTTCAGCCACTGCTCGACATCGCGCGTGGCCTCGTCGGCGCGGCGCTCGGTGGCGGAACAGTGCAGGCCGATCTCGGCCCAGGCTCCGGGCGTATACACTTCACCGGCCAGGACCGCGCGAATCGCCCGGTGCACCAGCAGGTCGGGGTAGCGCCGGATGGGTGACGTGAAGTGCGCGTAGGCGTCATACGCCAGGCCAAAGTGGCCGAGGTTGTCCGGGCTGTAGCGCGCCTGCTGCAGCGAACGCAGCAGCACGGTCTGCAGCAGGTCGTGATCGGGACGGCCCTGGATCTTGCTGATCACATCGGCATAGTCCGAAGCGCGCGGATGGTCACCGCCGCCAAGATGCAGGCCCACCTCGCCCAGGAACTGGCGCACGGCCTCGAGCTTTTCCGGGGTCGGCCCCGGGTGGATGCGATATAGGGTGGGATGCTTGTGCGAGGCCAGGAAATCCGAGGCACAGACGTTGGCCGCCAGCATGCATTCCTCGATCAGACGGTGCGCATCGTTGCGCACCACCGGCACGATGCGTTCGATCTTGTGCTGCGCATCGAACTGCATCTGGGTTTCGACCGTTGCGAAGTCGATGGCACCACGCTTTTCGCGAGCTTTGAAGAAGGCCTTGTAAACCTTCTCCAGGTTACGCAGATGGGGCAGCAAGGCCTTGCGCGCCTCGGGCACAGCCGACGGTGCGGCCTGCAGCAACTGGGCGACCTCGGTATACGTGAGCCGCGCCTGCGAATGCATCACCGCCGGATAAAAGCGGTAGCGACGGATGTCGCCGGCCGCACCGACACTCATCTCACAGACCATGCACAGACGGTCGACCTGCGGGTTGAGCGAGCAGAGGCCGTTGGAGAGCTCTTCCGGCAGCATCGGAATCACCCTGCGCGGAAAGTAGACGCTGTTGCCGCGGCTGTAGGCTTCCTGGTCGAGTGCATCGCCTGGACGGACGTAATGCGACACGTCGGCGATCGCCACCATCAGGCGGAAGCCACGCCCCTCCGGCGCGCAATACACCGCATCATCGAAGTCCTTTGCCGTCTCGCCGTCAATGGTCACCAGTGGCAGGTCGCGCAGGTCGACCCGACCTGCCAGGTCACGCTTCTGCACGGTCTTCGGCAGGCGCTGCGCCATCTGCTCGGCCGCCTTCGGGAATTCATGCGGCAGCGTGTGCTTGCGCAGGGCGATCTCGACTTCCATGCCGGGGTCGGCATAGTTACCGACAATCTCGACCACCTTGGCGATCGGCTCGGCCTGGCGGCTTGGCTGGCTCAGCAACTCCACCATCACCACCTGGCCGGACTGGGCGCCCAGATCCTGCCCCGGGGCCACCAGGATGTCCTGGCTGATCTTGCGGTTTTCCGCCACGGCAAACAGCACGCCATGTTCGCTGTGCAGGCGGGCCACCAGACGGGTGTTGGCACGCACCAGCACCTCGGTGATGTGTCCCTCGCGCCGGCCGCGGCGATCCACGCCGCCCACGCGCAACAGCACGGTGTCGCCGTGCAGGGTTTTCTGCATTTCGCGTGGCCCAAGCCACAGGTCGGGCGAACCGTCTTCCGGGATGGCAAAGCCGAAGCCATCGGGATGGCCTTCGACACGCGCCTTGAGCAGATCGAGTTTGCTGGGCAGGCACAGCGCGTTGCGCCGGTTGCGCATCACCTGACCGTCGCGCTCCATGGCGCCCAGGCGACGGGTGAAGGCCACCATTTCATCGGGCAGGATGCCCAGGCGTTCTTGCAGTTCGCTGGCCTCGACGGGCACGCCCGCCTCCTCCACCAGCTGCAGGATGAATTCTCGGCTGGGGAGCGGATTTTCGTACTTGGCGCGCTCACGGGCCAAATGCGGGTCTTGTGTACGGAGCGGGCCGGTGGCGGGCCGATTGCCCTTTTCGGGCGAAGTTCTTGACAAAGTTTTTGGTTCCTTTATTATTGCGTGCTTCGTTGCTGCACCGCTGCAGCGACGGGCAAGTGTAACAGGGTTAGGGCTTCCCGCCCGAGCTTCTGACACTTGGGTGAAGGTGATGTTCTGCAAAGGACTGCACCAACACAGAGGTGAAAGCGCATGCTTTCTCCTGTCGTGCCCAGATGGCGGAATTGGTAGACGCACTAGGTTCAGGTCCTAGCGGTGGCAACACTGTGGAGGTTCGAGTCCTCTTCTGG